>NZ_AP021884.1:305000-610000 GCF_009938015.1 Sulfuriferula plumbiphila
TTCCTGTTCGCTGAGCCAGTCGCGGTAACCCGCAATGCTGTGCGCCAGACGTTCGCGCCAGGCGCTGTAATGCTCGAACTGTTCGACCAGGGTATTGTTGGACATGATGCGCTCTCCTGAATGGGCGTTTTTTGTATTTTGCCGGCTCATTATCGGCCAAATATTTAACCGCTTCAATGGTTTGTGAATTTCTCTATAAATAACCCGAAGCAAAGCTCATGCCCATTCAAGTCTGACAATGGGGGCAATAAAATGTGGAGCGCTGTCCCTGGCGCATGTGTTTGATGGAACCAGCGCATACCCGGCATGATTCCCCGCTGCGCCCATACACCATATATTGCTGCTGGAAATAGCCAGCCTCGCCCGCGCTGTTGACGAAATCGCGCAGTGTGCTGCCACCGGCCTCGATCGCGCGCGCCAAGATGGCACGGATGGCCGTTGTCAGCCTGGCGTAACGCGTGCGCGACAGCCTGCCGGCAGGCGTGGTGGGGCGGATGCCGGCATGGAACAGCGCTTCATTGGCATAAATATTTCCCACGCCAACCACCACGTGACTGTCCATCAGAAACGTTTTGATGGACACTTTGCGGCCGCGTGAACATCCATGCAGGTAATGCGCATCGAATGTATCCGACAAGGGCTCCAGTCCCAGATTTTCCAGCAGGGGGTGACGTAAAACGTCGCTTTGCGTCCACAATACGGCACCAAAACGGCGCGGGTCGCGCAGGCGGATACAGGTGCCATTGTCGAGCACCAGATCAACATGGTCATGTACGCCTGCCGGTGAGTTGCTGTCCATGATACGCAGACTACCCGACATACCCAGATGCAGGATGAGGGTGCCGCGCTGCAGCGTCACAATCAGATATTTGGCACGCCGCGTCAGGCTCAGGATGGCCTGTCCGGCCACTTGCTGCGCCAGGTCGGCAGGTACCGGCCAGCGTAGTTGCGCGTTGCGCACCAGCGCAGTAACGAGGTGGCGCCCAATGCAATGCGGGGCCAGCCCGCGACAGGTGGTTTCAACTTCGGGAAGCTCGGGCATGAGTGAATGGTAGGCGTTACAATGACAACACTGGAAAACAGAAGAATGATTTTACGATCCCGGCCAAGTTTAACGCGAAATTTCTGCGCGCGCTGTCTCTTGAGTGGACCTGTTCTGCCGCGCAAGACCCATTCATGACCAGCATAACGGGTAGCTTGCCCATCCGTGCTGATGAGCCCGGTTGACGCGTCCGTTATCCATAAATCTGAGCAAAAGGAGCCAAACATGCGCATGCTGCATATGATGATTCGGGTCGGCGACCTGGATCGTTCCATCCAGTTTTACACCAAAGTACTGGGAATGAAGCTGCTGCGCCGCAAGGACTACCCGGAGGGTCGCTTTACCCTGGCATTTGTCGGCTATGGCGATGAATCCGGCCATACGGTGCTGGAGCTCACGCACAACTGGGACACCCCCGCCTACGATCCGGGCAATGGCTTTGGCCATATTGCGGTGGAAGTGGATGACGCCTATCAAGCCTGCGCCGAGGTCAGGCGTCTGGGCGGCAAGGTCAGCCGTGAAGCCGGACCGATGAAGCATGGCACCACAGTAATCGCGTTTGTGGAAGACCCGGATGGCTACAAGATCGAGTTCATTCAGAAAAAATCCTGAATCAGCCGGGTAGCCATGACATCCTGAATTGCGGCGGTGGGCTGTCGGGCAGATTGCGCCAGCTGGCCGTGGCAGTTTGCAGCAGTTCATCCAGCAATACCTGCCGCAATATTGCGGGAGGGTACGGACATCCGCTTGCCAGATTTGCAGCCAACAGGCGTTGCAACCAGATATTCAGTCGCTCCGGGTAGTCGTCGCGGTGCAGCCAAACATAGGCCTGATCGGCAAACGGCCAGTATGGCGCCGGGTGCGCGGTGCAGTGCAGCAGCATGTCCTCATCGCTGGGATGCACCACGAGGCGCTCGACCCGCTGGCGGCGGATGGCGACGGATGTGCTGTCGCGATCCTCGATCACACGATCTGCGCGCGTGGCGTTATCGGCATGGCGGCGAATATGCACTTGCACACTGGGCAGATTGGAAAACGCGCCATGTTGGCTGAGCCGGTTGACGAAATCCCAGTCGTTATTCAGCGTGATCGGGCGATACATGACCCCGGCACGCTGCTGGACTGCGCGATGGAAAATCAGGCCGCTGTGATTGATCTCAAAATTGAACAGGCTCCACGCCTGCCAGCGTTGCGGATCGGTTTCCTTGGACTTGCCGGGATTGAAATCGGAGACGCTGCCAAACCATTCTGCCTGGCAGCCGAAGCCCACGCCCTTGAAGTGGCGCGCAAAGTCCATCGCGGCCTCCAGCCAGGTGGGCAGGGGTAGATCGTCGGAATCCATGCGCGCGGCATAGCTGCCCCGCAGCAGGCCCAGCGCGGTGTTGCTGGCAGCGGCATCGCCAGCGGGCCGATTAAGCCGCGTGCCCTGGATGCGCGCATCCTCGCGCTGGAAGGATTGAATCACTGCAAAGGTATGGTCGGTGGAGGCATCATCCACCACCCGGCATTCCCAGTCGTTAAAAGTTTGCACCTGTATCGCGCGCAGGGTCTCGGCCAGCAGTTCCGGGCGGTTGCGTACCGGAATGTAGATGCTGACCTGCGGGATCATGGCGGCGCGCGCAGTACCAGGTCACAATCGCTTTGCAGGTGCTGGCCGCCGTCTACAGCGAGTAGCTGGCCAGTGATCCAGGGTTGGCCCAACAAAAACAGCACGGCATTGGCGATGTCGCCGGGTGCGAGTCCCGCGCCCAGCGGAAATACGGCCTGCGCAGCGTGGAAATCGGCGTCGGTCTGTCCGCCACTGGGCAAGGTCAGCCCGGGTGCCACGCCATTCACGCGCAGCTGCGGTGCCAGCGCCTGTGCCAGAAACGGGATGCTGGCGGCGAGGTTGAGTTTGCTCAGGGTGTAGGCGTAATGATCCGGGTTGAGACGCAGCACTTTTTGATCCACCAGCGCTACAAACGCACCGCGCTGAGTGGCGTCGGCGCATTGCAGCCAGGCGCTGGCGGCGGCGACGAAGCTGTCGTAATTGATGCGGCGGTGCGCTTCGATGGCCGCCCAGTTGCTGCTGGCGGCGGTGTCGTGTTCAAACAGCGAGGCGGCGTGCACCAGCGCTTCCGGCAGCCGCCCGAAACGCGCACGCAAGCTCGGCCAGAGATCAAACCACACGGCGGGATCGGCAACATCGTGTTGGATGATATGCACGCCCTGGCCGGATGCAGCCAGCGCGTTGAGTGCCGCGCTGGGGGTACGCACCAAAGCAAGAATTTCCCAGCCGTTTTCCAGCAGTGTCTGGGTGATGGTCAGCCCGAGGCGCTTGCCCGCGCCAGTGACCACGGCCAGCGGGCGCTGCGTGTTCATGTTGCGCTCCGGTTGACGCGCAGTTGCTGGTAATCAGCGCGTGTTACGCGCATGCCCACGCCCACGGCGTCGGCTTGTGCGATGACCGTGGGTTTGAGGATTTCCACATCGACACGGGTGACGCGGGCATCGGCAAAGCAGAATTCCACCACATCGAACAGCAGGGTTTCCACCAGTTCGGTATGCGGGCGATCTTTCCAGGCGTGGACGAAATCACACATGCGCGTGTAGTCGAGGCACTCGCCGATGTCACGCGGGCGGTATGCCAGCGCGGCCTCGGCTTCGACGTTGACAATCACGGTCTGCGGCGTCTGGTATTCAAAATCGCGGATGCCGACGTACATTTCCACCGCAATGCCACGGGCAATCATGCGCACAGACATCGCCCGGGGCCTATTTGATGACGACCCTGGTGGGGCCGTCTATCGCTTCGAGGGCGGCTTTGGCAGCGCTGCCATCGATCACCGCGCGGATGCCGGGCAGGTAGCGGTTGGCACATTCCATGGCGAACACCAGCAGGGTTTTCACCATGCCTTGAGTGAGTTCGCCGCCGCTCACGTCCACGCTGTTTTTGAAGTTCATTTCGCCATCATTCATGTCGATTTCCCAGTTGCCCAATGGCAGGCCATAGTTGGCGCGGGTGAGGAATTCGGCCACGGCGGGAACGCGTTCGATCGGCACCAGCATATCCTGCGGACGGGCGTAAACGAAGACACGCGCGGCATCCTCATGGGCGTGGATGAAAATGTTCAGCCTGCCGTTCTCGATTTCCACCGGCAGGTTGACGACGGGCAGGTTGGGTACACGGGTGGCAGGGAGCTGCATGTGTTCCAGACAGGACTGCACCGTATCAATCAGGTTCATTGGGCTTCCTTACCATGTAAATAATTGGTGATACATACGAAATCCTCCACCGCCAGCGTCTCGGCGCGACGGCCCGGGTCAATGGCCAGCTGTGCAAATTCGGCTGCTGACAACATCCCGCCCAGCGTGTTGCGCAGGGTTTTGCGGCGCTGGCCGAAGGCGCGGGCAACCACTTTCTCCAGCAATCCGCTGTCCGCTGCGGTCATTGCATCAGGCAGACGCGGCAGCATGCGCACGATGGCGGAGTTGACCTTGGGCGGCGGGTCGAAGGCATCCGGGGGCACATCGAACAACGCTTCCATGTCAAAGCGGTATTGCAGCATGACTGTGAGGCGGCCAAAGTCACTGGTGCCCGGGCTGGCCGTCATGCGCTCGACGACTTCCTTTTGCAGCATGAAGTGCATGTCGGCGATATGCGGCGCGAATCCAGCCAGGTGAAACAGCAGCGGGGTGGAAATATTGTAAGGCAGGTTGCCGACGATGCGCAGCTTTTCACCCAGGCCGGCGAAATCGAACGCCAGCGCGTCGCCGGCGTGTATGGACATACGTTCCGGTGCATGCTCGCGCGCCAGGCGGGCAATGATGTCGCGGTCGAGTTCGATCACCTGCAGATGGGCCAGATGCGCCAGCAAGGGCCGCGTCAGCGCGCCCAGGCCAGGGCCGATTTCCACCATGTTGTCAGCGCGCTGTGGGCGAATCGCGTGAACGATGGCGGCGATGATATCGGGATCACGCAGAAAATGCTGACCGAAGCGTTTGCGCGGAATGTGTCGGGACATGATGGTGTACCTAGCTGGTCTGGCTGTGCGCCACCAGCTGCGCCGCAAGATCCAGCGCGGCTTGCAGGCTGCCAGGTTGGGCGCGGCCGGTGCCAGCCAGCTCGAGTGCGGTACCATGGTCTACCGAGGTGCGGATGATGGGCAGCCCGAGGGTAATATTCACACCGCCGCCAAAGCTGGCGTATTTGAGCACCGGCAAGCCCTGATCGTGATACATCGCCAGCACGCAATCGGCATCGGCCAGGCGCGCCGGGTTGAACAGCGTATCGGCGGGCAACGGTCCGCTCAGGTGCATCCCGCGCGTGCGCAGCTCATCCAGCACCGGGCTGATGATGTCGGTTTCTTCACGCCCGAGGTAGCCGGATTCGCCCGCGTGCGGATTGAGTCCGGCCACCAGGATATGGGGTTGCGGGATGCCGAAACGGTGCACCAGGTCGTGGTGCAGGATGTGCAATGTGGCGGCAATGGATTCGCGGGTGATGGCGGCGGCGACATGGGCGAGCGGCAGGTGGGTGGTGGCGAGTGCCACGCGCATCCCGCCGCCGGCCAGCAGCATCACCACGCGCCGGGTGTTGGTCTCCTCGGCGAGAAACTCGGTATGGCCGGTGAAGGGGATGCCGGCGTCATTGATGACGGCCTTGTTGATGGGGGCGGTGACCATGGCGGCGAATTCGCCATCCATGCAGCCCTGCACGGCAAGTTTCAGGGTTTGCAGCACATACTGAGCATTGGCCGGGTTAAGCAGGCCAGGGGTGGTATGCGCGTGCAGCGGCTCATGCAGGACGGTCAGCGTGCCCGCTGCATGGCTGACCGGTGTGCCGCCATAGCGCTGCAGCGCCAGCGGCAGGCCAAGTATGCCAGCACGCTGGGCCAGCAGATCGTGATCGGCGATGGCGACCCATGCCTGTTCACGCGGCTGCTGTGCCAGCATCACGCACAGGTCTGGGCCGATGCCAGCGGGTTCGCCGGCAGTGATGGCGATGACGGGTGCAGTCACGGCCCTATTTATTCCGCGTTGCGGTATTCGACGTAGGCGCTGTCGCGCAGCTGGCGCAGCCATTCTTGCTGTGCTTCCTCGATCTTGCGCTCGCGCAGTGCCTGGCGTGCCAACAGGCGCTGGCGTTCTTTGGTGACATCCTGATCGCGCCGCGCCAGCACCTGGATCAGATGAAGGCCGAACGGCGTCTGCACCGGCTGGCTGATCTCGCCCGGTTTCAGCGCATTCATCGCGCGTTCGAATTCGGGCACCGTCTCGCCTGGTGATACCCAGCCCAGATCGCCGCCCTTGGCAGCCGAACTATCGTCCGAGTACTGGCGTGCCATGTCTTCGAATTTGGCACCATTGAGGAGACGCTCGCGGATTTGCAGCAAGCGGTTTCTGGCATCGTCCTCGGATACCAGTTCGTTGGTCTTGATCAGGATATGGCGCACATGGGTCTGCTGGACCACCATTTTGGCGTTCTGGCCGCGCTTGTCGATCAGCTTGAGGATATGAAAGCCATTGCTGCTGCGGATAATGTCGGATATCTGGCCGGGTTGCATCCTGGCCAGGGCATCGGCAAACAGGGTGGGCAATTGCGAACCGCGCCGCCAGCCCATGTTGCCGCCCTCCAGTGCATTGGAAGCGTCGGAATAGCTGGCTGACAGCTGGGCAAAATCGGCGCCTTTCCTGAGCTCGTCGAGTACCTTCTGCGCGCGTGCGCGCTGTTGCTGGATTTGTTCGGTGGTGGCAGCCTCGGGAATGCGGATGAGGATGTGGGCAATGTTGTACTCGTCCTCCTGACCTTGTTTGGCCTGGTTTTCCAGATAGGCGTCCACCTCGGCTTCAGTGATGTTGATCTTGCTGTCCACTTCGCGCTCGCGCAGACGTTGCAGGATAATTTCATCGCGGATGTCGTCGCGGAATTTGTTGAACGCCATGCCTTCCTTGGCCAATGCAGTGCGGAACTGTTCCAGATTCATGTTGTTCTGCGCGGCGATGCGGTTCAGGGCGCGATCCAGTGTCGGGCCATCCACGCGGATGCCGGTCTGGCTGGCAAACTGCAGCTGGATGCGGTCGTTGATCATGCGTTCCAGCAATTGTTTTTCCAGCACCGCGCGCGACGGTAGCGGTATGTTGCGCGTCTTTAATTGTTGCACGGCGCGATCGTAGCGCTCGTCGAGATCGTGGCGGGTAATGACGTCGTCATTGACCACGGCGACGATGCTGTCGAGTGGTTTGATGGGGAGCGCGGTGCGCGTGGCATGGGTGCTGTTGCTTGTGCCGGACGGATGCTGGGGGGTGTCGTCTTGCGCCGCCTGCGCCGCGCCCGGTAACAAAGCGGCCAGCAGGGCAATGACATGCAGGGTGTGATTAAGGATTTTGAAGTTCATTGGTATTCACGTAGCCGGAAATGCTTTGTTTGAGGACATCGAGCGGATTAGAGCCGAGTCGGCCAATACCGTTCAATTCGAGCTGGATGAAGAATGAATTGCTGGAAGTGCCGGTCGCTGTGGCAATGCGCTGCAGCACACCGCGCGCCGCCCAGCAGCCGGCATTGTATTCCAGCCCCGCCAAACCTTCCACCAGACGGCCGTCCACGAATGAGTAATTGTAACGCATCAGGCCATACCAGCGCGGCGCCAGGGGCCATTGCGCGGAGATATCCACCTGGCGGATGGCATCGAGGCTGGATGTGCCACGGATGATGCGATAACTCAAATTGAGTGTTTTGCCCGGCGCCGGGCGATAGTTGGCGGAGATGCTGTCCCGAATGCTCGCGCCCAGATTGGTGTTGAACTGCACCGCCGCCTCGGCGCGCCACGCCTGGCTGATCTGGCCGCCGACACTGGCGAGGACGTCGCTGGATGTGCTGGCATTGGGGACGCCGCCTGGCAATACCACTCGCTGCGGCGCGAAATAGAAACGTTGGCCAAGGGAAACGCGCAGGCGCTCCAGGCCGCTATCGGGCTCGATCAGGCGCGAGGTCACTGCCGCCGTAAGCTGGTTGGCGTCGTTGATGCGGTCGCCACCGGCAAAGCGGTTTTCGGTGAACATCTGGGCAAAGTTGAAATCGATCTGACCGCTGTCGAAGTTGGGTATCTGGCTCTGATCCTGATACGGGATGTAAACGTAAAAGAATCGTGGTTCCAGCGTTTGCTGGTAGTTGCGACCAAACAACCGGGTATTGCGATCCATGTAAAAACCGCTGTCCACGCTGGTGATGGGCAGGGTGCGCACGGTATTGGGCAGCGTGCTCGAATCCAGATAGTAATTGGTCTGGCTCACGCCGAATTTGGGGGTGAGGTAGGCGAAATTATTGGCCATCGGCATGCTGAAGCTGGGGTAGGCTGACACCCGCGTACCGGTGACCAGCGTCGGGTGATCAAAGTGCACGGCTTCACCGGTGAAGCTGAAATCCACCCCGTGCCAGTCATAGCGATTGGCGTTGAGGGTGAGCTGGGGCAGCAAATTATAGGGCGGAACGATGGGTGCCAGCGGATCCTGCAGGGTCTGGAATTTTTGCGCGCGGATAGCGGCGCTCCACCAGCCTGCGGTGTAGTTGACGCCGCCTTCCTGCGACAGGTTGGTAATCGAAGTGATGCTGATCTGGTTGGACAGGTCGCGAAAATAGTTGTTGTCCGAGACCCGCTCATAATGCAGGTGGCCGCTCCACCCTGGAGCGAAATTCTGTTGGTGGTTGACGAGCACGCTCCAGCGATTGGTATTGGTAGCCTTGTCCGCCAGAAATTCACCATTGAGTATGCCCCTGTAACTGTCGGCCAGATAACGGAATTCACCTCCCAGCTGCAGGCCGCGTTTGGTCATGATGCGCGGACTGATGGTGGCGTCGTAATTCGGCGCGATGTTCCAGTAATACGGCAGACGCAGTTCCAGGCCGCTGCTGCCGGTGGTGCCGAAGGTGGGGGCGAGCAGACCGGATTTGCGCTGATTGTTGAGCGAGAAATCCATGAATGGCGTGTACAGAATGGGCACGCCCTTGAATTCCAGATAGGCGTTGCGCGCGGTGCCGACTTCACGCCCGCGGTCAATGTTCAGATCCTTGACGTGCAGGTACCAGTCATCGTTGTTGACCGGGCAGGTGGTATAGGTAGCGTCTTTGAGGCGGTATTGTCCTTTGCCCTCAAAATCCAGTAGCCGCGCCGCGCCGCGTATCTTGCGCGTCAATGCAGTGGCCTGGGTATGCGCGATCAGATCGGTCAGGCTATATACCGGCTGCTGCATCTGCCCCACCTGGTCGGCCAGGCGCACACGCAGTTCCGGACCGCTGACCCTCAATCCCTGCTGCTGCAACGTGACATCGCCTGTGGCGTGGGCTTCATCGGTATCCAGGGTGTATTGCAGGTAATCGCTGGTCAGCACCGTGTCGTTGCGCTGCAGCTCAACGTTACCCCTGGCTTTCACCTGCTGGTTTGCGGTGCCCTCAATATGGTCGGCATGCAGGTATAGCGGAGTGTCTTCGGTTTTTTGCTGTGGCAACAGGACCGAGCTGGTTTGCGCAGCAGGCGTGTCTTCAGCCAGTGCGGCGTCGCAGAACAGCACCAGGCAGGCAGCAAAGCAGCACTTGAGATGGGATGGCGGCATGGGGTCGGGTCAGCGAATAATGCTAGAATCGTGGCTCAATATATCATCGTCCGGAGATCGTTTGGAACGTCAACACCGCATTCAGGTCTGGCTGGAGAGTCTGTTTCCAGGGCAGGCTGTGCGCCTCGCGCCAGCTTCGGCGGATGCCAGTTTTCGACGCTATTTTCGCGCCGTATTGTCGAATGGCGACCATTATATCGTTATGGACGCACCACCGCAGTATGAAGATTGCCGTCCCTTCATCGAGGTCGCTGCGCTGTTCGGTGCGGCGGGTGCCAATACGCCTAAAGTGCTGGCGCAGGATCTGGCACAGGGTTTCCTGCTATTGACCGATCTGGGCGATGTGACTTATCTCTCCGTGCTTAACGCCGACAACGCCGACGCGCTGTACAGCGATGCACGGGATGCCCTGGTCAAAATCCAGGTCGCCAGCCGTCCCGGGGTATTGCCCGGCTACGACCGCGTCCTGCTGGAGCGCGAATTGCGCCTGTTTCCGGAATGGTATATCACGCGCCATCTGGGGGTGGAATTGAATGTGCAGCAGGCGCAAACGCTGGATACCGTGTTTGCGGCTATCCTCGCCAACAACCTGGCGCAGGCGAAAGTGTTCGTGCACCGCGATTACCACAGCCGCAACCTGATGCTGACCGAGCCCAACCCCGGTGTACTGGATTTTCAGGACGCAGTATACGGCCCGGTGACTTACGATCTGGTGTCGCTGCTCAAGGACGCCTACATCCGCTGGGATGAAGAAATCGTGCTGGACTGGGCCATCCGCTACTGGGAAAAAGCCCGCCGTGCGGGGCTGCCGGTGGATGCCGATTTCGGGGCGTTTTACCGCGATTTCGAGTGGATGGGGGTGCAGCGCCACATCAAGGTTCTGGGCATTTTTGCGCGGCTGTATCACCGCGATGGCAAAACCGGCTATCTCAAGGACATGCCGCTGGTGATGGACTATCTGCGCAGGGCCTGTACGCGTTATCGCCAACTCGGGCCCCTGCTGCAATTGCTCGACACATTGCAGGGGCAAGCCCCCGAATCCGTCGGGTATACCTTTTGAGCAGCGCCATGATTCTGGCTGCCGGGCGTGGCGAACGCATGCGCCCGCTCACCGACCACACCCCCAAGCCGTTGCTGATGGCGGGCGGCAAGCCGCTGATTGTGTGGCATCTGGAAAAGCTGGCGGATGCCGGATTTAGCAGTGTGGTAATCAACCATGCGCACCTGGGCGAGCAGATCGAGGCGGTGCTGGGCAGCGGCAGCGCCTTTGGTGTGCGCATCCGCTACTCGCATGAGGTGCAGGCGCTGGAGACCGCAGGCGGTATCGCCAACGCGCTGCATCTGCTCGGCGACGCGCCGTTCCTGGTAGTCAATGCGGATATCTGGACGGACTACGATTTTCGTCACATCCTGCCGCGCCTCGGCGCCATGTGCAGCCACCGTGCCGGGTGTCTGGCGCATCTGGTCATGGTGGATAATCCGCCGCAGCACAGTCGTGGTGACTTTGCCCTGTCCGCCAACACTGTGCACAGCGACGGCAATGCCCTGCTGACCTTCAGCGGCATTGGCATTTATCGCCCGGCGCTGTTTGCGGGTGTGGCCCCCGGCAGCCAGGCCAGGCTCGCCCCGCTGCTGCGCTGGGCGATGCAACGCGAGCAGGTCAGCGGTGAGTACTACGCCGGATGCTGGCGCGACATTGGCACGCCGCAGCGGCTGAGTGAACTCAATGCGGAATTGCTGGGGTAAAAAAATGTCTTTCATTTGAGATGCAGATATGGATATTGACGAAGTACGCCAGGCAGTCACCCTCGACCCGGTCTGGGTCGCGGAACTTCGCGCCCAATGGACGGCTCTGATGGAACTCGCGGTATGGGGCGAGGTGAAATCCTCACGCATGGGCGCGGCGACGCGGATGCGCAAGCGCCTGCTGGACGTGGGCGAAAAGTTGCGTTCGCTGGCTGCCGGCCGCGACTGGATTCCGCACCCGCGCGAGCAGGTGAAAAACGCGCTGGGCTCCGCATTCAGCCTGAAAGACGCCTTGTTGCAGTTTGAACGTGCCGCGCAGGACATGGACGGCGGCAACGATAGCGCCGTATTTGGCGCGCTGGCTGTGCAGTTGCACCAGTCTTTGCTGATCCGGCTGGCGGAACTGGAAAATATCTGGGCAGCCTTACTCGATTCACAATATCTCGACCAGGACACCGATGACTGACCCTACCCCTTTTAGCGCCCGCCGCCGCCGCCTGATGCAGCAAATGGGCAGCGGTATCGCTGTGCTCGCCACCGCGCCCGAGCGTGTGCGTAACCGCGACAGCCATTATCCGTATCGCTTCGACAGCCATTTTTACTACCTCACCGGTTTCACCGAGCCGGAGGCCGTCGTGGTGTTGCTGGCAGGCACCCAACGCACGGTGCTGTTCTGCCGCGACAAGGATGGGGAGCGCGAAATCTGGGATGGTTTCCGTTACGGCCCGGAGGCGGCACGCGCCACTTTCAACTTCGACGAGGCGTATTCCATCAGCGAACTCGACACGCGCCTGCCTGAACTGCTGGCCGACCAGCCCACGCTGCATTACGCGCTCGGGCAGGATACCGCGTGGGATGCGCGCGTGCTGGGCTGGCTCAACAGCGTGCGCGAACAGGCGCGCAGCGGCGTGGCTGCGCCCACCAGCTTGCGGGATGTGCGCGAGCTGGTGGACGAAATGCGCCTGTTCAAAGACAGCGTGGAACAGGCCACCCTGCGCCGCGCTGCCGCGATTTCCTGCGCTGCCCACCGCCGCGCCATGCAGGCCGCCGCGCCGGGGTGTTTCGAGTACGAGATCGAAGCCGAACTGCTGCACCACTTCCGCGCCCACGGCAGCCAGGCGCCGGCCTACACTTCGATTGTTGCAGGCGGCGCCAATGCCTGCGTGCTGCACTATGTGGAAAATAATGCACAACTGCATGCCGGCGACTTGCTGCTGATCGACGCCGGCTGCGAACTCGATGGCTACGCGTCCGACATCACCCGCACCTTCCCGGTGAGCGGCAGCTTCAGCGCCGCGCAAAAAGACGTGTACGAGATGGTGCTGGCCGCGCAATACGCCGCGCTGGATGCGGTGCAGCCCGGCAATCACTGGAACCAGCCGCATGAAGCCGCGCTGCGCGTGCTGGCGCAGGGCATGATCGATCTGGGCCTGTGTGCAGGCAGCGTGGACGGGGTGCTGGAATCCGGCGACTACCGGCGCTTTTACATGCACCGTACCGGCCACTGGCTGGGGCTGGACGTGCACGACGCAGGCAGCTACAAGACCGATGGCGCCTGGCGCGCATTGCAGCCCGGCATGACCCTCACCGTCGAGCCCGGCTGTTATATCCGCCCCGCCGACGACGTGCCGCAGGCATTGTGGAATATCGGTATCCGCATTGAAGACGACGTGCTGGTGACGGCGCGCGGTTGCGAGGTCATCACTGCCGCCGCGCCAAAAACCGTGGCCGAGATCGAGGCCGCGATGCGTCATGCGTGAACACAGCGACATTGTCATCGCCGGGGGTGGACCGGTGGGCACCACGCTGGCGCTGCTGCTGGCCGATAGCGATTGCTCCATCCAGTTGCTGGAAGCGCGCGCGGATCTCGCCCGCCCGGCACATCGCCGCACCCTGGCGCTGTCTTACGGCAGCCGTCTGATACTGGAACGGCTCGGGGTCTGGTCAGGCATAGGCGAAGTCACGCCGATCACCACCATTCACATCTCCCAGCGCGGCGGTCTGGGCATGGCCTGGCTGCGCGCAACCGAAGAAAAGCTGCCGGCGCTGGGTTATGTGGTGGACTATGCCGAACTCGATGCCGCATTGCACGCGCGCCTGCGCGACAGCGCGGTGGCCGTAGTGAGCGGCGCGCGCGTGGATGAGGTGCGCGTCGCCAGCGGCTATGCCATGCTGAAAGCCAGCCGTGCCGGTGTCGTTACTCCGGTTACCGCCCGTCTGGCGGTGGTGGCCGACGGCGGTGCCGCCACGACGCAGCGGGTGAGCCGCGACTACGACCAGCATGCCCTGATTGCCTCGGTGACCACCGAGTTGCCCCACAACGGCTGCGCTCACGAGCGTTTCACCCCTGATGGCCCTGCCGCGCTGTTGCCGCAAGGCGCGGGTTTTGCGCTGGTGTGGACGGCCGGCCCGGCGCGCGTGCAGGCCCTGCTGGCGCTGCCGGACGCCGAATTCCTGCGCGCCCTGCAGCAGCATTTCGGCGACCGCGTGGGCCGGTTTTTAAGTGTTGCGCAACGCGCGAGCTTTCCGCTGGGATTGCGCTATGCCGCTCAGGTCACGCGCCCGCACACGGTGTTGATCGGCAACGCCGCACAAATGCTGCACCCGGTGGCCGGACAGGGTTTCAATCTTGGGCTGCGCGACGCCTGGGAGCTGGCCGCCCGCATCCGCACCAGCACGCGCGAGGCATTGGGCGGCGCCGCCATGCTCGCCGCTTACACTAGCGCGCGGCGGCTGGACACGCGTGGCGGAATTTTTTTCACCGATTTGCTGGTGCGCCTGTTTTCCAACGACAACGCGCTGCTGCACCATGGCCGCAGCGTCGGTCTGGCGGCACTGCAGGCGCTGCCGCCGGTCAAGCGCTTTGTGGCGCGGCGCATGATCTTCGGGGCACGCGGATGACTGCCACGACATTCGACGTCGTCGTCGTCGGCGCAGGCATAGTCGGCGCCGCGTTCAGTGCAGCGCTCAAGGGGAGCGGGCTAGAGTTGGCGTTGGTGGAACCGCATCCGCCCGCTGTGCCCACCCAGGATTGGGATGTGCGCATTTATGCCATCAGTCCCGGCAGTGCGCGTTTTCTGGACGAGCTGGGCGTGTGGCAAGGCCTTGACGCCGCGCGCATCGCCCCGGTATATGGCATGGAAATCAGCGGCGACAGCGGTGCACAGCTGGTGTTTGACGCCTACGCGGCAGGCTTGCCGCAGCTCGCCTGGATCATGGAGGGCAATCGCATCCAGCATGGTTTATGGGCTGCATTACAGCAGCAATCCAATCTGACGCTGTTTGCCGGAGCCCGGTGCGCCGAACTGGGCTGGTCGGCCTCGGGTGCGCGGCTGGCGCTGGCGGATGGTACGGTGTTGCACAGCAAGCTCATTGTGGCGGCGGATGGCGGCCATTCCTGGGTGCGCCAGCAGGCAGATGTCGCGGTGACGCGCCGCGAATACGGCCAGTTGGGCGTAGTCGCCAATTTTGAATGCAGCCGTCCCCACGCCCATATTGCGCGCCAGTGGTTCCGCGCTGATGGCGTGCTGGCGTGGCTGCCGCTGCCCGGCCGGCGCTTTTCCATGGTGTGGTCAACGGATGCAGCGCATGCGCAGACGCTGCTGGCATTGCCGGGTGCCGAACTGGCAGAACGCGTGGCGCAGGCCGGCGGCCATGCGCTGGGTGCGCTGGGTGCGCCGGCTGTGCCGGCTGCGTTTCCGTTGGCTCTCAGCCGTGTGGATACGCTGGTCAAGCCCGGCCTGGCACTGCTCGGCGACGCCGCCCACGGCGTGCATCCGCTGGCCGGACAGGGTGTCAACCTTGGCTTGCGCGATGCGCGCGAACTGGCGCAAGTGTTGCGCGCGCGCGGTGCTGCAAGCTGCGGCGAGCTGCCGTTGCTGCGCCGTTATGAACGCGCGCGCAAGGAAGATATTCTCACCATGCAAGGCGTGACCGACGGGCTGCATACACTGTTTGGCAGCACCCATCCGGGATTGACCCGGTTGCGCAATAGCGGTCTCGACCTCACCAATCGGCTGGGCCTGGTCAAAAACCTGCTGATACGACACGCACTGGCCTGAGCCATTTTCTTTCAAAACCCTGGAGTAGACATGCTCAAACGCACCCTGTTGTCCACCACCCTTCTGGCCACTCTGCTGGCGTGCACTGCCAACGCAGACGAAGCCGGCATCAAGAAAACCCTGCTGGAAAAATTTCCCGGTGCAGACATCACCAGTATCACTAAAACCCCGTATTCAGGGCTTTACGAGGTGCTGATAGACGGCCAGGTAGTGTATGCCGACGAAAACGCCAATTATCTGTTTGTGGGGAGTGTGGTGGACGTCAAAACCCGCCAGAACCTGACCAACGAGCGCCTGGAGAAGCTCAATGCAATCAGGTTCGACAGCCTGCCTTTCGCCGACGCGATCAAAACCGTGAAGGGCAACGGCAAGCGTCAGCTGGCGATTTTCTCCGATCCGGATTGCCCGTTCTGCAAAAGGCTGGAACAGGAGCTGACCAAGGTCAGCAACGTCACCATCTATACCTTCCTTTACCCCATCGTCAGCCTGCATCCGGATTCCGCTGCCAATGCCAAGGCCATCTGGTGCGCGCCGGACCGCAACCAGGCATGGGATGACGCCATGCTGCGCGGCGTTATGCCGAAAAACAACGGCACCTGCAAAAATCCGGTCGAGTCCAATATCGCGCTCGGCAACAAATACCGCGTCACCGGCACCCCCACGCTGATTTTTGCAAATGGGCAGCGCGTACCCGGCATGGTACCGGCGGACAAGGTCAACGAGCTGCTCGACGCGGCCGGAAAAGGCAAATAATGGCGACATTCTGGGACCAGCGTTACGCAGTTGAAGGGTATATTTTCGGGACTTCACCCAATGCCTTTCTGGTGTCGCAGGCCGCGCGCCTGCAACCCGGCCAGTCTGCGCTGGCCGTGGCCGACGGCGAAGGCCGCAACGGCGTGTGGCTGGCGCAGCAGGGCCTGCATGTGCTGTCAGTGGACAGTTCCGGCGTGGCGCAAGCCAAAGCCGGAAAATTGGCAGCGCAACGCGGCGTGGCGCTGCAGTTTGAAACCGCCGACATGCTGGCGTGGGATTGGGGCGATGCACGCTTCGACGTCATCGTCGCCATTTTCATCCAGTTCGCGGATGCGCAGGGGCGTGCGCGCCAGTTCGATGGCATCCGCCGCGCGCTCAAGCCGGGCGGCCTGCTGCTGTTGCAGGGCTATACGCCGCGCCAGATGGAATACAGGACTGGCGGGCCGTCAGCGCCGGAAAATCTCTACACCGGGTCGATGCTGCGCGAATGGTTTGGCGACTGGGATATTCAGCATCTGCGCGAGCACGATGACGTCATCAACGAGGGCAGCCACCATGCGGGGATGTCGGCGTTGATTGATCTGGTGGCGTATAAACCTGGAAAAAGCAGATAACCACGGAGGTCACGGGGAACACGGAGGAACCCATCTCAAATTACAGTGCTGCTTGGTTTTCTCATTTCACTTATCGGCCGAGACGATTTGAATTCAGCTTTCCCGGTTTTCTCCGTGTTTCCCGTACCTCTGTGGTTGACTTGACCCAAACAACCGCGCCAGCTCGGCACCCGGGTCATCCGCGCGCATGAATGCCTCGCCCACCAGAAACGCGTTGACGCCATGTTCGCGCATCAGCCTCACATCGGCGCGGCTGTGGATGCCGCTCTCGGTAACGGCGATGTGCTGGTCGCCCAGCATGGTCAGCAGGTCGAGCGTGGCCTGCACTGAGGTTTCAAAAGTGCGCAGGTTGCGGTTGTTGATGCCTTGCAGCGGGGTGGCGAGCTGCAAGGCCTGTTCCAGCTCGGTGGCGTCATGCGATTCCACCAGCACTGCCATGCCAAGTTCATGCGCGATACCTTCCAGAGCCTGCATCTCGGCCAGGCCCAACGCCGCCACGATGAGCAGGATGCAATCCGCACCCAGTGCGCGCGCCTCGTACACCTGGTACGGGTCAATCATGAAATCCTTGCGCAACACCGGCAGGCTGCACGCGGCGCGGGCCTCGATCAGATATGCCGCGCTGCCCTGAAAATACGGCGCATCAGTGAGTACCGACAAACACGCCGCGCCATGCTGGGCATAGCTGGCGGCGATTGCAGCGGGCTGGAAATTGGCGCGCAGCAGTCCTTTGGACGGGCTGGCTTTCTTGATCTCGGCGATGACCGCGGCTTGTCCTGCCCCAATCCGGCTGCGCATTGCGCCGCTGAAATCGCGCGTGGGCGGGGTATCGCGGGCGGCGGCCTGAATTTCGGCCAGGCTCGTGCGAGTCCGGGCTGCGCGGATTTCCTCACGCTTGCTGGCAAGGATGCGATTGAGAATGTCGGACATGATCAGGCGGGTCGCTGGGTAAATTCGATGAGCTGGTCGAGCTTGGCGCGCGCCGCACCAGAGATGATTTGCCGGCGTGCCATGGCAATTCCGTCTGTCAGTGTGGGCGCCAGGTCGGCGATATAAATCGCCGCTCCGGCGTTGAGCACCACAATGTCGGTAGCGCCAGCGTGGCGATTTTCCAGCGCCGCCAGCAGCATGGCAGTGGCCTCGGTCACGCTGTGCACCGCCAGATCGGCTGCGTTGCAACGTGCGCACCCGAATTCTTCAGGTGTGACGGCGTATTCGCGAATCGCACCGTCCTTCAGTTCGGCGATGTAGGTCGCACTGCCCAGGCTGATTTCGTCCATCCCGTCGGCGGCATGCACCACCATCACATGCCGGCTGCCCAGGGTTTTCAGAACCTGGGCGAGCTTGCTGGTGAGGTCGCGGGCAAAGACGCCCATCACCTGGTTTGGCGCACCCGCCGGGTTGGTCAGCGGCCCCAGCAGGTTGAACAGGGTGCGCACGCCCAGCTCGCGCCGCACCGGGGCGGCGTGCTTCATCGCGCTGTGGTGGTTGGGCGCGAACATGAAGCCCACGCCGATTTCGCGCACCGCCTGTGCCACGTTTTCCGGGGTGAGATTCACGTTCACCCCGAGCGCCTCCAGCACATCCGCGCTGCCCGAGGTGGACGACACCGAGCGCCCGCCGTGTTTGGCGACTTTGGCCCCGGCCGCAGCCGCCACCAAAGCGGCGGCGGTGGAGATGTTGAAGGTATGCGCGCCGTCGCCGCCGGTGCCGCAGGTATCCACCAGATGCGCCACGTCCGTGAGCGGCACCTTGGTGGACAGCTCGCGCATCACCTCGGCGGCGGCAGCGATTTCGGTCACGCTCTCGCCCTTGCAGCGCAACGCCACCAGCAAACCGGCAATCTGCACCGGCGCGAGTTCGCCGCCCATGATGGTGTGCATCAGCGCGAGCATGTCTTCGCGTTCGAGGTCGTGCTTTTCCAGCAGATGATCGAGCGCGTCGCGCGGGCTCATCATGCGCCCTCTCCGGTGGCGGGAAAGGGCGCTAGGTTAGCGAGGAAATTTGCCAGCATCTCGTGCCCGTATTCGGTGAGGATGGATTCCGGGTGAAACTGCACGCCCTCGACGAGCAAGGTCTTGTGGCGCACTCCCATGATCTCGCCGTCCTCGGTCCAGGCAGTAATTTCCAGACAATCGGGCAGGCTGTCGCGCTCGATCACCAGCGAATGGTAGCGGGTGGCGCGAAACGGATTGGACAACCCGTGAAACACGCCGACATCCTTATGATGGATCAGCGAGGTCTTGCCGTGCATCAATTGCTTGGCGTGGACAATCCTGCCGCCGAACGCCTGGCCGATGCTCTGGTGGCCGAGGCATACGCCGAGCAGCGGAATTTTCCCGGCAAATTCCTTGATCAGCGGTACCGACACGCCCGCTTCATTGGGCGTACACGGGCCGGGTGAAATCACGATACGCTCGGGTTGCAGGGCAGCAATCGCGGCGAGGTCAATTTCGTCGTTGCGGAACACGCGCACGTCCTCACCCAGCTCGCCAAAATACTGCACCAGGTTGTAGGTGAAAGAGTCGTAATTATCGATCATCAGCAACATATTTGCACCAAATTATTGATTTTCAAGGAATTTACCTTGGATGCCGCCGATTGATACCCGCTTTTATACCCGCTATTTTTCGCGCTGCAAGTTTGCCGGTGCGGACGGCACCAGAGAACTTGACATTATCTCTTGTCTGCACTACGCGGGCAAGAAAAACACAGAAAAATACGAAGAATGCAGCAGCATATCGCCTAACAGACCAACGGCGGTTTGCATTGCTGCCTGAAAGCGCACTGTTCGCACAGACCGGACGAGCGGGCGTACCGCGCCTCTTTCCGATCGGCCAGAATGGCCTCTCGCCGTTTAGCCAGCGAGATTACTTCCTCGTGCGTCAGCAGTTGCACGCGATGGAGCGTCCTCCGCCCGCTTCCGGGTTGTTGGACGAGCACATAGCCGTGGGTCGCAATGAGTCCCTGGGTTTGTGCCGCCAACGCGGATCTTTGCGCAGATAGCTCGATCACGTCGGATAGATAGGGTCGATCGACGCGCCGTGTCTTGAGTTCTACCAAGGTGATGACACCTCGCACGTCACGATAGCCGCGATCCACCTTCGCAACCAGCGTTACCGGCCCGTTCGCTTTGAATATCCGCTCCGCATAAACCAATTCGGCGTCCTGCAGCTCCTTTGGTCGCCATGCTCTCTCCGATGCCACCAGGCGAGCACGCCGAACCCAACGAAGAAGGATCAACAGGGCGACAATAACGAATGCGAACGAGGTCAATTCGCTAGATGGCATGATCGCCTCCATTGCCACGTAGCGCGTGATCGACTATCCACACAATCGGTCTCAGCATCGTCCGGACAACGGGTTGCAGCCACGGACAGCGCTCCAGTACCATGCACACCCCGGGCGCCGTTCGATAGTACACCCCGATCAACCAGCGCCCCGTTGCGTTGGGACGCAATACCCGATCACGAAACATTCTGAGCGCGGTGACCTCACGACCCGGCCCGAAGGTGAGCGTTGCGATATAACAGCGCCCTTTCTTTTCAGACGTCCGGACTCCGTCCCGGTAAAACCGGTCGTGCTCTTTCAATCCGCGCCGGATCGCTGTGCGCTGAGATGCGGTGCTGCGCTTGCCATATCGGTGTTCAAAGACCACCAGACGTTCGCAAACCCCCATCTGCGCCAGCTCGGACGCGCTCACGGCTCTCGATTTTTTCTGCCGGGTTTTCCTATTCATGGAGAAAATTTCCTTGGCGCTTTCCATTTACTTTGGGGTCCACGTCCCACCGCTATTCGGTGATGGGTTCGTCGAACACCTGGTTGGTGATCGAAGCGTCGCCCCTATCGCGAGGCGCCGTTTCACTCTTGGCTTCAGCCATGTGTCCGGCAAATCCTATCGGCCAGTGCTGGGCCAGCAACCCTTCCTGCGCCAAAGTCCGAAGCCGGTTCACCCGCTTGGTACCTTTCTTGAACCGGATCAGCTCGTCGTAAAGACGCGGGTTGTCGGCACGCTCCAACTCAAATACCAGCCGGATAGGCTCTAGCGGAATCGATATGCCATCGTTCATATCGACTCTCCATCCATTTTGGATTCCGCCGCGTCGACACGCGCATCCTTTTCAAACGTGCTGCGGGCATAGTTCATTCCGGCGATCTGGAAGCCTTTCACGTTGGCGTAGATCGGATCCTTGATCTCGTGAATCTTGTGCTTCGGGAACGCATCCTTGACCGCCTTCTTGAACAGGAATGCGCCACCGCCGACCAGGATAATGTTCTGGAAGCCGTAGGACGTCTCGATCCACTGCATCATCGATGAAACCGCCTGCTGTGCGATCGTCCGGGCAATGGGCATCAGGCGGGACATGTCGTATGGTTTCTGATAAATCACCGGATTCCTGCCGGTGCGAAGTGCCATATCAATTGCATCGAAATCCCGATACGGCGTGCCGATGTCGTCGCTGATCTCAGTAGCGATCGCCTGCAGAACGTCGAACATGCCACGATTGATCGAGTGGCTCTTTTTCTGAACGAGGCGCATCCCTCGCGTGACCAGCCAATCGAACGTGCGGGCACCGGGGTCGATGATCAGGCTCTGTTCGTTCTCGATCGCCTTGAGTTTCTGATGCAGCGATGCGTAGTAGACCAACGCACCTTGCGGCTGGGCCACCGCAAGAGCCTTCCGTACCATCACAGTCCGGCCACCGCCAACCTCGTGCTTGCCGGTCATTGCCTTTTCCAGCGCCGCCTTCTTCGCGGCAAATGCTGCAACCGGCAGCCCGACCACCAGCAAATCGATCGTGTTGACTTTCATCAGGTTGAGCGCGCCGCGCAACAGTGCCGCGTACTCGGGTGTCTCAATGTAGCGGTCATGCATCTGGGTCGCCCGGAAAGTGTCAGCGGCCAAATTCACTTCCGGCCCCACTTCATAAAACAGCCCGTTGATCGGTACTGCGACGGTCTTACGTCGCTCAGCCGCCGGCACGGCAGACAGGTCACGCGCGCTCGGATAAGCGATCGAGGGGAAGGTGGTGCAACGGATTTCGTTGCCGCTACAACCAGTCACGTACTTGGTGTTGCCAAATCCAACATCTACTGCTCTAACGATCGTTTCCATGTCATCTCCGGTCAGGTCGATTGAATGCGACCAGCATCGACTATTCGATGCCGCCGCTCCACGCGAAACGCACACGGTGCAGACCGCATTTCGACACCAGATCGATGCCTATTGCCCCCACAGTGTCATCCAGGTCAAGCCAGAGTCACACCGGCGGGTGCCTCCGCAGATCGGTGCGTCTTCGCGTATCACTACGGTCACACCAGAAATGCACACGTCAAGGGCGCGCTACATCGGTCAACTCGAGATGGGGAACCAGAGGCGACTATTCCTCCCGTCAACCCCGCCTATAGCCTCGCTGCGGCCTCCTATCGGAAGATAATTGCGCATCAAGCACCCTATCCGACGCCACACGAAACCGCCGGAAAGCGCTTGACGCACGCTGCGCAATGCGGTCAACTGATCGTGCTCGAAAGGCTCCTTGCCCTGTTCCCATCGCGGGAACCAAAAGGCGTCGCGGTCGTTACCCGCCCTTGCAAGTCCGATCCTAGAATCGGTTTTGGCGCGACCCTCGAGGTCGTGCTGTGCAGTGAAACTCCCCGTAGTGCAATTCGCCTTTTGACTCTTCAGCAACACACCGCTGACTTTCCTCGAGAAAGCGTCAGGCCTTAGCAGATGGCTTATCCGGTGCCCGATGCCGGACCACTATTCCTCGTCACCCATTTTGAGCACGCGTTTCACGCAACGCGCGGCTGTGTTTGCCTGCTTAGGCTCCCCGCGCGTTTTGGCTTGAACACCTGACACCACCCCGGACTATCGGTAAGGGGCGGGCCCATGCAGGTGGGGTAACGGCTACCAAGAACTGATCCCCCCAGAGCGCGAGACTCGATCTCGACGCTGATGCCTTGCTATGACCCTTGAGGTCTGGCGGCGTCTCCAACCCCGTGCGGCGCAGAAATGCACAAGCGGGACGGATCAACAGAACCATTTTTAAGATTGACCGAGCTAGCCCCTCGCCCACGCATGGGGTTGGCGCATCTATGGGTAAGCGCAGCGACGCTCGTGGTCGCGCACTGCGCATTGAAATGACCACTGGACAGGTGTGGCGATGGAATCAGTCACCCTGGTCGACACTCTTTCGATTCCACGTTTGCTGGACCCGCCCGCTATTCGAGCGGCGGGCGGTCGACAACGGAGGACATCATGTCCAAAGCAACAGTTCACACCCGTACCTCGCGTACGGCGACCTCGCTCGTCCATCAACCGCGCCGCCGCCAGGAATGGAATGGACTCAGCGCACAGGAAATTCTTGCTCGCCACCCGACCGGTAAAACGCCACCGCTCAAGGTGCTCGAACTCTTGATCGATCTTTTCAACAAGCAGCACACGGCCAGGCACAAGGAGGTGTCCTTCAAGACGCGGCAAGAACGGGCGGACTTCCTGCGGCGATTTTTTCGCGACCTCAAACATAAGGCCGGATTCAAGACGCTGCCCGATCCGCGCAATCTGGGTGAGCGTCACATCAAAGCGATGGTGGCTGTTTGGCAAAAAGAAAAACTCGCACCGGCGACGATTCAGACTTACCTGAGTTTCTTGCGGGGGCTCGCCCAGTGGCTCGGGAAACACGGGCTGGTGAGACAGCCGCAGCACTATGGATTGAAACCCGATGAGTATGAGCGCCATGAGGCAGCCGAGCGAGACAAGAGTTGGTCTGCGCAACAGATCGATATCGATGGCCTCCTCGGGAAGATGTGCCGGTTCGACCCGTATGTGGGTGCGGCGATGTGGCTGGTTCGGACAATGGGCCTACGCAGGAAGGAGGCGATCATGTTCCGGCCCCACGTATGCGTCGTAGCGTTCGAAGCCACCGGACTGCCGCTCCACAAAAGGAAAGCCGACCTGTATGCGCGCATCAAGGGTGGCAGCAAGGGCGGTCGCGAGCGCTTCGTCGCATTGGACACACCGGAACGCGTTGCTGCGATCGAACATGCGCGGACGGTGGTCAACGAGGGATGAGGCTTGTCATAAGCGCCTCGACCCCTTCGCCATGCAAAAGCTGGCGGATAAAGGCAGGCTTGCGGGTGGCGTAGCGTCAAGAAGCCTCCCGTTCCCTTGAACGTGCCTGCGCACCGTGCAATACTCGAATCGCTTATTGTGGGTATCGTACCTACACAGCCTTCACTCGGACCTGTCTTCAGGCCTTCTGTGAAGTCCGGCATTCACTGCTGGCGTTGCGGTCGTTACCCGCCCTGAAGCGACCGGAAGCAATTCCGGTCAAGCCGCGAAAGTGGCTTCGTATCCATTCAGCCTCACCGCTGAATATTGTACATACCGGCAGGCCTTCGGGTCTGATGGTGAGATCGAAGCCGACGATTTGGTTCACGTCGAGCGTATCGCCCGCCAATGGGTCAAGATTTCTCGGGATAATCTGAAGAAGGCACGACGCTGAGTCGCGGTGGCAGTTTCGCACCCTTGGCCTTCGCCAGATCCTGAGCCAGCTTGTCCAGGAGATCCGGTCGTACTTCGCCCAACGCCTCGATCCAAGGAACGAGCGCGTTGACGAAGTCGTCCGGAGATTTCACGCCACCGAGGTCGACACCGAATCCTTGGTGTTCTTCGACCTTCTTGGCCGTGAATCGTAGTGAGTTGCCTGAACGAAGCATCGTGATGGCCTCCATATGAACGCTGGTCAGTTTATCAGTGTTTTACATCGCCGCAACCCTGGGGAGACTGCGCCGTTTCCCCACCGGGGATGGCGTTCCCCTTTTTTCCGGAGAACCCCATGTCCCAAGAGAAAATCCATCGTTCCCGCTCCCGACGCTTCGGCGTCGACTTCGAAGAAGAGAAAGCCTGGGTCAGCTTCTACCGCCGTGTCGGAAACCCCGCCATCGCCACCGAAGTGATGAACCAGCTCGAATCCGATCCGGAGATGAAGCGGACGCACCTCGCCCTCTATCTGCGCTGCAAGGAAACCCTGCGCACGCAGAAGGCACGGCTGGCGCGCAACAAGCGCATCGGCCAGTTCGTTCGCATGCTATCCAGTGCCATGTTTGTGGCGCCGGTCATCGCGATCCAGAGGTTGTTGCATCAAAGCGGCGAAATTGCCGTCGAGTGTCTGCCCAATGTCACCAGCGAACCCGCTGCGCGACGTGTCCGTAGCTTGACCAAGGAACACGGGTTCGCACAAGCGCAATCGGAATTCGGCAGTCGGGCTGCTGCACGACTTCCCAAGCAGGCCAGCGCTGAAGAGGCCAATGCATCTTCAACTGCCGCCAAGGCAGTGTGAGTGCTAGCGGTCCACGGCGAGCGTAGAAACCGGGAGGTCTTTCGAGCCACGCCAGTAGCTGCAATACGCGTGATAGGTTGATTTGCATCGCAATTGACAATGCGGATTCTGAATGCTAGTTTCACCTTGCTACTCAGTGCATTGCGTGCCAGAAAAGCCACTACAAGGGTAGCATCGAAAAAACCCAATCGGGGAACCCCGATTGGGGCGCCTCGGTTGTTAAAACAACCAAATGGAAAGGTGGCGCAATGGCCGATTTCTTTAGTCAGAGGTTCGGCAAAAACGTTTGGATCACTCGCCATGCCAGACAAAGTATGCAGCATCGAGGAATTGATGACGCAACGCTCGAGCAGATAGTCGAGGCTGGTGATATCAAACGAAAAGACGACGTGCATCTGTGGGTTTACATGCACATCGACGGGCGAACGGACAACATGATTTGCGCGGCAGCCGTTGAGTCGGAAGCCATCATTATCCAGACCGTCATGATTAGCTGGGAACTGGAGGACGAAATATGAAAATAACATACGATGATCAGGATGACATCCTCCACATCGAGTTCTCGAAGGAACCGATAATCAAGGATGTATCCCATGGCTGGAATGTCAATATTGGCTTTGGCACAAAGGGAATCGTGGAAATCACGATTCTTGAGGCTAAGGCGGGCGGTTACTGGCCGTTGGAAAATGCCAAGGAATTGCTGCTACTGGCAGCGTAATTCCACGTATCGAATGGACTGAATGCCCTGTCACCTTTTTGGTGGCGGGGCATTTCTATTTATGGGTATCCAACACAATTATCCGTTGATGGTGATCCATCCTTGACGCGAAGGCAATGCAGCGACGAAGGAGGGTGCTTATCTACCGCCACAGCAGCGCGAACGCTCGCGATCGCTTGTTAAGGCTGTGCGAAGGGCATTCCAACCCATCGCGGGTATGTCATGTACCCGCAAGAGTCGTGGTTCCGCGTTTCCGTTTAAGGTGACAAAATGACGCCACTAGTTATACTAAGCAAATCATAAAGATCGCTTAAGTCAGGAGGCTGACATGCTTGTTAATAAACGACTTACAGCCCGCATCACCGGCCATGTGCAGGATAAACTGCAAATGGCGGCAGATCTCGTGGGGGCGACGGTAAACCAGTTTGTTGTGCAGGCAGCCCTGGAAAAGGCGGAAAAGGTCATTGAAAGTGAATCGACGATTGTCCTGACTCGCAGGGAATCGTTGAGGCTGCTTGAATTGATCGAAAACCCGCCGCCCAGGAACGAAAAATTTCTTCAGGCAATGGCCCGGTATCAGAGGATGAAGAACAATGATCTTTCTACCACTGAACATCCGGCATGACAGGAAGGGATTTGACTGCGGTGACGGTGATCTCAATAAGTGGTTTGCTCAAGTAGCGAGGCAGCACAAGGAAAAGGGAGTTTCCTCGACCTTCGTGGCTGTTGCCGAGGAATCCAGTACGGAAGTGCTCGGATTCTACGCAATCACTTTCGCAGAATTGGTCAATGCCGATCTTCCTACGCAGTACCGAAAGCAGTTGCCTGAAAAGGTGCCTGTATTTCGGCTGGGAAGGTTGGCGACAGCCAATAAGCATAAAGGGCGAAGGATCGGTGAATCCTTGCTGTTTGATGCGATAGATCGAGTCGCTCGCATTTCCCAAGAGATCGGCGAAATTGGCCTTGTGTGGCACTTTTACCCTGAAAATTGGCCTATTCGCTTCGTTATGCCGTTAGCCCAGAGTGGTTGTACGGCTGTATCTGCTGATATTCCTGAATCGCCGTTCCCGCTGCTTATTCCGATGAAACCCGACCACCTACCGCTGATTCTAATTGCAAGCTCGCCACGCATTCCGAGGTATACCCCAAACTGACAATACGATCTTGATTTAATCGTATTAAATCACTATGATTTAAATTAATTCAAGAGGAGTCACTCATGAACACCAAAGTACTTACCGCCCATGTCCCACTACCGCTTGCCGAAAAGGTTGATCAGATGGCCGCTCGCTTGGAGCGCTCGCGTGGCTGGATTGTGAAGCAAGCATTGGCAGCCTGGATCGACCAGGAAGAAGAACGCAGCCGTTTGACACGGGAGGCACTAGCAGATGTTGATGCCGGGCACGTCATCGACCACCAAGCTGTGCAAGCGTGGGCTGATAGCCTCGGTACCGACAGGCCGCTGCCGGTGCCGCGCTGATGGAACTGAAATGGACGAGCAAAGGGCTATCCGATCTCGCGCGGCTTTATGAGTTCCTGGCTCCGGTGAACGGGCAGGCCGCCGCGCGCACGGTGCAATCCCTGACCGCCGCGCCGGTCAGCCTACTGGCGAATCCACGCATCGGAGAGAAGTTGGAGGAGTTCGAGCCCCGCGAGGTGCGGCGCATTATGGTCGGGCACTATGAAATGCGCTACGAGATTCAGGAATCCACGCTTTACGTGCTGCGGTTCTGGCACACGCGGGAAGACCGGTAGGGATGTTTGCCGGCGAGAAACCGAGAAACGATTTCTTACGTGAGGCTACCCCAATCGTTTCTGGTGGCAGGTTTTGCACGGAACAGGTGGCCTACTTTTCATTGTTATCGGTGGCGGGTTTGGAGTGGAATACGCATTCTGCTTCCAGCGCCAGAAGAGTACCCACGCCAGGTCGGTTGACTCGGCCCCCATGCTTCGCGGCACCCGCTCCGCTGGTTGGCGCAACGGCCCACTTCGGCGCATGCATTCGGTAGACCGTCACGTTGTCCAGCCGCGCCAAGATCATCCCGCCGCCCCGGCTTCCAGCGACTCAATGTAGCGCAGCAAGTCTTCCGTACGTCCATCTGTCACCAAATGTTCGGCCGTTTTGTAGCCGAAGGTGGGTAGCGGTTCATTGCGATACCAGAAGATGGCGCGGTCGACATCGCCAGACAGGTCGGTTGCAGCGCGAAGCACTCTGAGCGCTTCGCGCAGAAAGCGCTGCACACTTTCGGACGCAGGGGCGCGGCTGAGGGTATTGCGGTGGACATGCGCCTGCGCGGCCAGCGTCTGCAGATCAATGCTCAATACCTCACTGAACCGATTCGGCGAAAGCGTCGAGGCACCTGCCCCCTCCTCGCGGAGGAAATCCAGAAAGCCCTCGAAGTTTTTGCTGAACGTTGGAACGGCATGGGCGGCGGTTGTCATAGGGGTTAGCTCCGAAGCAAAGAACGAACTGTTTATGCATCATTTACGCACTTTTTATGAATCGTGTCAAGCGCACCTCTGTTCTGCCGTGTCTGCCGCACGTCATGCAGCTTGTTCCAATTGGCCGTCACCATCGTTGACCTGATAGCCGAACCGCCGCCACGCAACCACGTCCACCTCGATGGGGCCGCTGCGTTTGGAGTCGAGATTGACCAGCACGCCGTGCTGCCGAATCCGTCCGTTGGAAAACAGTTCATACAGCAGTTGGGCCGCAAACCGTACCGCCACATCGTTGATGAACAGGCCCTGCGAAGCCAATGACATGCGCACCGAGCACGAAGGGGTATTGTCATCCGGCACCGACTCGTCCAGCAGTTCCGGAAAAAGCTCCGTGACGCACGGCAAGCGCGGGGAACGACCGGTCTGGTGTCGCCCCCATCGCCGGGGCGCTTCGCCAAGCACCACCTGCGCCGTCGCTTCTGTATTGCCGAGATCGAGCCAATAGCGGCAATGCCCGTTGCCCTCGAACACCCACGCATGGATTGCCTGCCGCGCCGTTCGCGTGTCCACGCAACTCACGATCAGATCGGCGCTCGGACGGTGCAGGCTGTTGCGCTGGCAATCCTCGTATCGATGGGGGTGAGCAATCCAGTCCAGCCCATAGAATTGGTTTAGCCGGTGGATGGTCACCACGGACTTGAAACGCCCCACATCGACCGGACTGTAAAGCTGGCGACCTACGTTCGCCTCACTCACGCGGTCACCATCGAACGCAGTGACATGCAGGCCGTAAGGGTGTCCGAGCGCTTTCATCGCGATATCGAGCCGCGCCAGACATGCCGCCATTTGCGCACCATTGCCGCCAACGCCAATCAAGTGAATCTGCACCCGCTTATCCAGCAGGCTTGCATCGATCAAATGTTCCATTGCCCACCTCGCGCCAAACCCAACCACTTCAGTATCAGCCAGCACGAACCCGCCTCAAGGTCGTCCTCCGGCGGCTTTGCCGCTTCCCAGGGGTGACGCAGCGATTGGTAATACCCGTTCACCGCGAGCCGGAAGGCCGCACTCGGCCTTGCCTGATGCAAATGGCCGAATACCCCGGCGACTTTGACGCCTTGATCGTCCCGGTTGTCGGTCGGCGACCAGAATGCCGGTGACCGGCCATGCGTGTGCAAGTCGATGGCGATGGATTCATCTTCCTCCAACTTCGGCATCCGGTAATCGATACCGTCCGGTGATGTCTGTAGCGCGTCATACATCTGCAGGCGCAGCCCATTGGTGCGGCGCGAATAGATAAGACCGCCTGCGGCCTCGTTCGGCAGCCGCGCTCGTCCTGCCTCGATGAATGCTTCCAGCAGGCGCACCGGGATCACGCCGAACGCGAATGCAATGCGCTCCTGAACCGTCCCATAGGGCAGCGGTGGGGCCGAAGCGACATCCGCAAGGCGCAGGGTGCAGTCCAGCCAGTCGAGCTTCATCTGGATGAACACGCCGTTGGCAGCGACGACGACCCGTTGACCATTTTTCATCTCAGGCAGCACTCCGAAACGCGGCGCGGCCAAGATCGGACACGTTCTCTGCAACGCCACATCACGCGGATCAATCATCGTCCTGCGCTCCCATCCCTAACAATTTGCCGAGCGTAGTCTTGGCATCGATCAACACGCGCTCGGGAAATTTCTTGAATTTGCCGTCCAACATGTCGCGCCAGAACGGATAAGCGCCACCGCGATACCGAACCAGCTTTCCCTGGCTATTCGGATGCGTGAAAAACGAGCCCAGGAAGGCGGCGTTCCATGCGTCGATTTTTTCGGTGGCCGTCCCCTCGGGGACTTGGACATTGCCACGGCAAATATCGCCACCTTCCCATACGTTGAAATACGGCGACTGGAACAATGGGGTCTGCAAAGCAGGGCGGCTCCGCCCCTTGACCGCCCACACCTTCCATACGCGGCTCGACGCCGCGAACACCAGCCCCGGATGCGGCACGACCTCACCACGTTCCGGCGCACCCAATTCCGGTGCGCGGAAAACGATATGGCGCTTGGCTGGTGGCACCCACCACAGCAGCAGATCGCCATCCATGTAGAGCACCGTCTCCGGCAGGAATCCGCCATGCGCGACGCTCTTCGACAAAGCACGGGCAAGTTGAATCGCCGCGCGCGGCGTCATCGCCTGACCGGCGAGAATGACCGGCGCACCGTCCACTTCCTCGACCTGGTGTAGCTGCCCAAATCACCGCGGCGGTCTTGTTGGCGACGTGCAGTTTGACCATGGCATTATTGATATGGAAGTTGACCGTGCGCTCGGCGATATGGAGAATATCCGCAATCTCACCGGAGGTCTTGCCATCGCCGGTCCAACGGAGTACCTCGATCTCCCGATCAGACAACTGCCCCCCAGCTTCCGGCAGCAGCTTGGGCGCCAGCAGGCGCGACATGCCCAGATGGGCCGCCTGGGCCAGCCAAGCCATTTTGAATCCTTTATCCTGCAGTTCGGCCGCGGACAGGGCTTCGCCCGAACGCGCCAACGTTAACATCCCGCGCACACCGTTTACATTGCGACAAGCCTGCGCCCAGCCTACCGCCAGCCCGAAGGAGCGGGCCTCTTCCCAGAAGGCGCGCTGGGGGGCGAACAGGCCATCAGACCAGAGGACGGACGACAGCGAACGCATGCCATGCTGCACGGTCGGGTCGACGGCAATATACCGCTGCTCTTGATAGCGTCTTTGCCAAGTGGCCGGGTAATTGTTGAACAGCGCTGTCTTGGGATGCGTAAGGGGGAGGGGCATGCGCAGACCGTAGGCGCAGTAATCGAAGTTGAGTGGGCGCGCTAGCAACACGAGCAATGAAAATAACTGGTGTTCACATTGGACAGTCTGCAGCGCGTGCAGCTGCTCTTCCTGCCAGACATCCATAATACCCCCTTTGTCTCCGGGCTTCAGCCCTCTGGACGCAATCGGTACACCGGGATCCAACTGTGAATATCTTATACCTGCCTGTCAGGGTTGACACTAGCGTGCCACGAAACGGTCATATATCCTTTTTCACAAGCACTTTGCGAGAGAATGGAACGACCATGAATGATCAGTCCGATACCGAGACACACACTCATGCCCAAGAGACCATGATGTACTTGTCCCGGGACGGCTATGTGCGCCTGACGCCGGAAACCCTGTTAGCAACCCCGTTGCGGCATCTCTTATCCGGCCTGGATGAAGATAAAGCCATGCCCTCCCACACGGGGGCGCGCCTGACCCGCATTGCCGGCTACACGGAGTGGGTCAGTAGCACGACACCGATCCTCACTCTGGGGTGGGACTGGCAGCTGGATGGGGCATCTAGTCAAGTGCACTACGCAAGCCTGGGTACCCCGCGAAGCAATGTCATGCTCGTGGATGCGGAGCAACACGACCTAGGGGCCGCCAGGACTTTGATGCTGCTTGAAACTGCCATTGATACGCTGGCCTGGCAGGAGGCTGTCCATCGGCACCTCAGTACCCGATACGCCTGATCACCTGTCAAGGTTGACAGTTATGCAGGCACTTAGGCCTTGCTAGAGTTCTCTCCAGTGACAAGATATTGTTCGGGGGAAATATGCAGGTCATATCCGGCACACTAGAGCATCTTCCACAGGATTTGTATGCGGAAGTAGCCTGTTATCGCCACCGGGTGTTTGTCGAGCAGCTCGGCTGGGCGCTTCGCTCGCAACAGTCCATGGAATCGGATCAGTTTGACCGTCCGGATACCGTGTACGTCGTGGCGCAGGATGACGCAGACCAGGTCCTCGGCTGCGCCCGCCTTCTTCCCACCACCCACCCCTATCTCCTGGGGGAAGTTTTTCCCCAGCTGCTCAATGGTTTGCCACCACCCTGCTCTTCGGAAGTCTGGGAGCTGTCACGTTTCGCGGCCGTGGATCTCAACAGTCAAACCCCAGCATCGGGCCAGTTTTCGTCGCCGGTTGCGATCAAGTTGCTGCAGGAAGCGATGGTGTGCGCCGCCGCGCTTGGCGCAAAGCGACTGATCACAGTATCACCGCTGGGTGTGGAAAGATTGTTGCATAGGGTGGGATTTCATGCACATCGAGCCGGGCCGCCAATGATTATTGACGACCATCCGGTATTCGCCTGCTGGATTGAGCTGGACGGCGTTTGTAATAATAAAGGCAATGCCGACTGGCGACAATGAAAGCCATTTATGAGGGATATCTCCGGGTTAGACTGTTTCTCAAATTTAATGATGCCTCATTTTAAGGTGGAGAAAACGTTATGCGCTACTTGGATGTGATTCTGGATAAACCTATCCCCAAAGATGTGCTGAACAGGGCTGCTGGCAACGGTTTCATAACTGGCGCAAGGTGATCAGCATGCAAGCGACATTGAAGAAGGCCTGATACATATGCATATGGATGTGTCGCACCCAACGGATACCTACCGCGTCAACGAAGTGATCACGATCATAAAAATACGCAGTGGTGCCTTGATAATGTATGCATGATGCAGAGAGGGATTAATTAAATGCGCGTCGCTATCGTCAACGAAATCTCCACCATCGACAAGAATCCCGCGATCGTCGCGGCCCTGAGCTCGAGCGGGCACGAGATCATCAACGCCGGCATGGCGCCGGATCGACGGCCGCACGACCTGACATACATCCACACCGGGCTGCTTTCGGCTTTACTGCTCGACACGGGTGCCGCCGAATTCGTCGTCGGCGGCTGTGGTACTGGCATCGGCTACCTCAACTCGATCATGCAATACCCAGGCGTGGTCTGCGGGCTTGTCACGAACCCGCTCGATTCATGGTTGTTCGCGCGGATCAACGGCGGCAACGCGGCGGCGCTCCAATTGAATCAGGGCTACGGATGGGCGGGAGAGGTGAATCTTTCGTTTCTGCTGGAACCTTTGTTCGGCATCGATAGCCGCGAATGGGGCGTCGGCTATCCCGCTCACCGGCGCGAGTCACAGAATGCCAGCCGTGCGTGCCTGCGCGAATTGTCGCGGATATCGCATATGCCCATGGCGGAAATCGTTCGGCGAATACCGGACGATACTATGGCGCCTATACTCACGTTTCCGGGCATAGCCGATCTCCTCGACGCCCGCCAGAATGCCCGCTGCGAGACGAGTCGCGCGCTGCATCAAAAGCTCGTCGACTATGAGTACGCACGATCTCGGCCACTGATCGATTCGGATGGTAAGGATTCGCGTATTCGGGAATGTATGGAGCAGAAAGTTACTAAACGAGCACTTATATCATGACGGAAAGTAATTCGTTGGCGCAAAAGTTGGATTGCCTGTGGATGCCCTTCACCGACATGCAGGCGTTTGCACGAGATCCCTTGGTGCTGCAGAAGGCGGAGGGCCCGTATGTCTACGACATCGACGGAAACGAGTATTTGGATTGCATATCCTCGCTTTGGCACGTCGGGGTCGGCCACGGTAACCGCCACTATCTCGACCGGATCAAAGCGCAACTCGATGGCGCCCTGACGTCGGCATCACTGTTCGGTTCGGCGCACATGGCAGCGTTGGATCTGGCCTCCCGGCTGGTCGCCTTCGTGGACGACGCGCGGCTGAGGAAGGTATTTTTTTCCTCGGGCGGGTCGGAGGCCGTCGAGACCGCCCTGAAGGTCGCCATCCAGTACAACAAGATTCGCGGCCGCGGAGGCGACAAGGTCGTGTATCTCAAGCGCGCTTACCACGGCGTGACGCTCGGCGCGCTGTCCGCCATGGGCATCGAAGGCGATCGCATGGGATTCGAGGCGCATCTGTCGCGCGAGTTTATCGCCGCGGAGAGTCCGCATTGTTACCGCTGCCCCTACGGCCTTTCGCGCCCCCGGTGCGAGCTCGCATGCGCGAAATCGCTGGAGCGGCTCATAGCACAGCACCCTGGCGAGATCACGACGTTGATCGTCGAGCCGGTGCAAGGGGCGGGCGGGATCATCGTGCCGCCGCCTGATTATTTGCGCGAGCTGCACCGCATTTGCCGCGAGCATGACATCGTCTTCATCCTCGACGAAGTCGTGACCGGCTATTGGCGTACCGGAGCGCGGTTCGCATTCCAGGCGGAGGGCGTGGCGCCCGATATCTTGGTGTTGTCGAAAGGTATGAGCGGCGGCGTGCTACCTCTGGGCGCGACGGTGGTGAGCCGCGAAATCTTCGACACGTTCACCGCTGCCGACGAGGTGTTCATGCACGGCAATACGTACGGCGGGAATCCACTCTCGTGCGCGGCCGGGATCGCCCACCTGGAGTTCGTGTCGCGGCCGGAGTTCGCGGCGCGGGTGCACGCCCTCGTGGGGGAATTCGCTGCCGGTCTCGAGGCCCTCAAACACCATGACCTGGTCGGCGATATTCGCCAAAAGGGGTTGATGGCGGGGATCGAGCTTGTCACTGACCGCGTGACCAAGGAGCCGTACAAGCCGCAGCGGCCGCTCGCGCTCTTGGCAAGACGCCACGGCCTGTTGTTGCGTCCGCTGGGCAATGTGATCACGCTGTTTCCGATGATGACGGTCACGCCATCCGCGCTCGTGGATATGTTTGTGCGGCTCGACGCGTTTTTGCATGATCTCGGGCGCATGTCGAAGCGCGGCGGCCCGCGCCTGGCGGCAGGTGGGTGATTCGCGAGGACATACTTGGGTGCGAGCAACGAGGGATATTATGAACGTGCTACGAAGGTTGTTTGGCCTGGCTCCCATGACGGGCGGCTATCCAGCACCCGTATTGCCAGAAATGGACTATGAGCGGTATTGGGAGGTCAGGGCGGCGAGGCCACTACCACCGCGGGTGTGCGCAATTACCGAGCTTCTCTGCCCCAATTCCAGCGTGCTCGACATCGGTTGCGGGGACGGTGAGCTGTACTCGTACGCCACGCGCAAGGTCGATAGTCTCGATTGGTTCGGCCTCGACGTATCGACGATCGCGCTCGAAAAGGCGAGGAAGAAGGGTATGCGCTGCATGCAGGTGGACATCACCCGCCCGGGGTTCGAGGTCCCGGACCAGTACGACTACATCGTCATCACGGAAGTGCTCGAGCACATCCTCAACCCGGAACAGGTGTTGCGCAAGGTGGCTTCGCACTTCCGCTTGGCGCTGATATTGACGATTCCCAACATTGCCTACTACAAGCATCGCTGGCGCATGCTCACGGGACGCTTTCCCATCCAATGGCAGTGGCATCCCAGCGAGCACGTGCGCTACTGGTCGTTCACGGACTTCGGCGCGACGTTGGAAACGCTCGGGTTCGCGCGCTACTGCATGCTCACGACCAACGGCTTCCCGTTCGAGAACGCGAGCGAGCCCGGCTGGCATCGCGCGTGGCCCAATATGTTGGCGGAAGGCGCCGTATTCTATATTCCCGCCCCGGCCAGCGGCGCAGCGGGGGTGGAAGCGTGAGCGAGACAATGGGCGCGACACTAAAGATGTCTTACGCGCATCCCGAGCGGGTAATTACGCCGGACGCATTCGACTTCAACGCATACCAAGACGAAACCATATTCCACTGGGACGAGCGTCGGCGCACTGCATTCCAGCAGGAATATGTACGCACTGCCTTCGCCTGGCATTTCGAGCGCTGCCGCGACTACCGGCGCTATGCCGAGGGGCAAGGAATAGGCCCAGAGGCGCTGCGCCGCGGGAATATCCTGAACCGGGTGCCGCAGATACCGACGATTCTGTTCAAGAGCACCGAGATTCTAAGCGTGGCGCGAGACGACATCGCAAAGACGTGCGAGAGCAGTGGGACGCGTGGTCGCGTCAGCCGCGTATTCCGCGACGAGGTCACGCTGGACCGGCTGCTGTGCTCGATCATCGCGGGCATGAAGTACATCTACGACATCGACAACGATAGGGCCATCGTCCTCAATCTCGGCCCGAGCACCGAGGAGGCCGGAGACATATGGTTCTCGTATGTCACGAGCATCGCCGATCTCTTGTACAAAACATACTACTTCGTGGCCGAGCAAAAGTACCTTTTGCCGCAACTTGTTGACTTCCTCGCGGAGTATCGGAGCGAAAAGACGCCGATCTTGCTCGGCGCGCCCATCATGTTCAAGCACCTGCTCGCATACATGGAGGAAAAGAACCTGCGTCTGCGCATGCCGCTTGGCGCGCTTGTCATTACCGCGGGCGGATGGAAGAAGTACTCGGGCGAAGCTATACAGCGTGATCGTCTGGAACTCCTGCTGAGCGAGCGGCTGGGCGTGCGCGCCGAAAACGTGCGTGACTCGTTCAACCAGGTCGAACTCAATACGGTCATATTCGAATGTCAACATAAACGCAAGCACGTGCCGCCGTGGCTCAAGGTGATCGCGCGCAATCCGACCACCTTGATGGACGTCGGGGAGGATCGCTCGGGCATTCTGTCCTATCTGGACGCCAGCAACGTGAGCTATCCCTGCTTCATCATCTCCGAGGATATAGGTCGTGTGATCGGCGGGTGCCCGTGCGGGCGCACGGGTCAGGTGATCGAGGTAGAGCGGCGCGTGAACCGAGTTGAGTCGCGCGGTTGCGCGATCAAGATGGACAGCTACGTGGCGGAGGCATAGCGAAATGATTACGATCGAGCCAGCACAGATCGAGGTTGCCGGTCACCGCATTCAACTCGCGATAGATCGGCCGAAATCGGCACAGACCGAAGAGCTGCCGGTCATCGTCATGCCACCGGCGTTCAACAAGACCATGCGGGACTATTTCCTGCTGTCACTTTATTTCGTCTACAACGACTTCCTCGTCATCCGCTACGATAACGTCAACCATCTAGGCCGCAGCTCCGGCAGCATCTACGACTTCAACCTGTCCGATTGCCTATTCACCCTCGAACAGGTCACCGCCTTCGTGCGGGATCGCTTCCAGTCACGCGTTTCTGTGCTCGCCACCAGCCTCATGGGGCGGGTGATGCTCAGGCACCTGCGCTCTCCTCTGGCCGGGATTTACGAGCTGGTCGGGCTCCTTCTCCCAGTCGTCAATGTCGAACATACGATAAACCACATCGTCGGTATTGACCTTTTCGAGCGCGAACGGGCCGGCGATCCTGTTATCGAGGTGGATATCCTAGGCAACCGTGTGCGAGCCGAGCGTTTCGTTCGCGATGTGATACAGCAGCAGTACGACTCGGTGACTAGTGTCATGGACGATCTCCGGCATGCTGACCGCGACCTCCTTGTGTTCGCGGCCCCGAAGGACGAATGGGTGCGGTACGACGAGGTCCTGAGCCTTTTCTCGCGATACGAACGCACGCAACAGATGGTGGTGTTAGAAAATTCATCGCACCAACTCGACCGGAATCTCGTCGCGTGCAAGCAACTTTTTCGGGAGGTGGTAGGCAGCTATATGCGCGCGATCGACGTGAAAAAACGCGATCCGCGATTCCCATCGTTTCGCGAGATCGTCGCGAACAGTCGTATCGATCGCGCGCACGAGGAAGCGGACAGCCTCACGGTGGCGGGCGTGTAAACGAGGGCGAGACGATGCAGCATTACGAGTTACCGTTGATCGCTGCGGGGCGATTGATCGAAGCCGCGGATGGCGGGGAGCGCTACGTGTTCTACAACGACGACGTGGAGTTCGCCATACCGAGGCTGGACGACCTGTCGTTTCAGGCGATCAGGGACGCCGACGGTATTCCGTTGCGCAACTGTTCGGTTAACGACATTATCGGCTTCCTGAGCCGCATCGGAAAACTGTGGCGCGACGACGACTATCCGCTGCGCCGGCTGCTACTTGACCTCGGCCCCAAGGCAACGGGCGAATCCGTGGATACCTATCGTCACAGCCTTGACCTCTTCATTGGCCTCATCTCGACCAAAGCCTATCTCGGTGACATCATTGACGCTGAACTCCGAAACCGCCTTTACCTCGACGAGTGGGTGCCATACCACAACGTATACCTGCGCGCGGAACCGCTCGGGCGGCTGCTGCACATCATCGTTGGCAACGTGCCGGTTGCGAGCGTGTACTCGTTGGTGCGGGGCATACTGACCAAGAACGTGAACATCGCTAAGCTCCCGAGCCGGGATGTGGTCACACTTTCGTTGTTCGCGCGCTCGTTCTTCGATCTTGCGCCCGAGCACCCCATTACGAAGACTACGTCCGTAGTCTACTGGGACCGCAACGAGGACCAATGGATAGACAGATTCATGGACATCGCCCACGGGCTCTGCATCTGGGGAGGCGAGAAATCGGTGGAGATATACAAGTCGAAGGCGCGCATCGGTGTGGAGGTCATCGAGTATGGACCGAAGCTGGGCGCACAGATCATACGCTGGAATGAGGCCGACGCGGGTAACTTGCCGATACGCGTGGCGCACGACATCGCCGTATTCGACCAAGAGGCTTGCTTCTGCCCGCAAATCATTTACCTGGAGGGCAATATCGATTCGTTCATAGAGGCGCTGTCCGAGGCGCTCGAACGCTACACTAAGATATGGCCGAAGGGCCAGTACGAGGTCGACCATTATGCGCACATGAATTACGTCAAGCTCGCGCACCTATACAAGGGCGGTGACGTGCGGGCGTGCGAACGTCTGAGTTGGCTGATTGTCAAGCTGCCGGTGGGGCACGATATCGCGTTGGAGCATCCGCTCGGCAGAACGATATACGTGCGCCCGGTGCACGATGTGCGCGAGTGCGTGCAATTCTTAGATTGCCGGAACCAGACCGTCGGCGTCGATCCCATTGAAGTCGGGCATGAGTTGAAGGACGCGCTCGCGGAACGCGGCGTGCAGCGCATATCGAACATAGGGTACGTCGACATACCGCGGCTCGGGCTCGGGCACGATGGAAAGTATCTGGATAGGCTGGTTCGCTGGGCGGCATTGGAGCGGGAGCGCGACTTCAATTGCAAGATTTACGACGTGCCGTACGAAGAGAAGCTGCACAATACCTTGGTCGCGGACTAGCGCGACTAGACACGGAGGGACGCATGGGTGAGAACGTAGAATTTTCCTTGATGGACATAGAGCGGCGCTCTTACAAGGAGCTGCCTACCTACGCCGCGCGCGTGCGCGAACATCTTATCGAGCATTTCTCGAAGAACGGCGGTCACGTCGGCTCCAACCTGGGCATCGTCGAACTGCTGTTGTCAGTGCTGAAGGAGTTCGATTACACGCGTGATTACGTGATCTTCGATACTGGTCACCAGAGCTATCTGATGAAGCTCTTCACGCCGCGCCCCAAGGAGTTCGCGTCGATTCGCAAGCTCGGCGGCCTGAGCGGGTTCATGGACAAGCACGAAAACCGCTTCGACCGCTACATCTCTGGCCACGGTGGCGCCGGTTTTTCCACGGCGGTTGCCTTGTCCCAGGCGCTGGAGCGCGACGATGGCGCGGGCACGAAGAACGTGGTGTGCGTCATCGGCGACGCCGCCCTGGCCGAGGGCGTCGCTCTCGAAGCCTTGAACAACATACGTGTGGCGGGGGGCGCAAGACTCATCGTCGTTCTCAACGACAACGGCTACTCCATAGAGCAGAACGTGGGCAACATAAACGGCCTGCTGCGCGATCCCGCGCTGGCCGAGCGGTTTTTCACCCTGTTCGGCCTCGAGTACGTCTACTGCGAGGACGGGCACGATTTGGCCGCGCTTGCATCTGCGTGGGCACATGTCAAACGATCGCGGGCGAATTGCGTGCTGCATGCGCGTACGCGCAAGGGCCACGGGCTCCCGGTCGCTGAAGGCGACGTAGCCCGCAAGATGCACTACACCGAGCCGTTCTTCCCTGACACCGGCGCGCGTAGAACGCCGGTGTCAGGGACGATCCGGTATGTCGATGTGAACTCCATCACCTTGGCGGAGCTGCGCGAGGAGGGAAAGGACGTCGTGGTGGTTACGCAGGCCATGCGTGGCGGCAACGGGCTCGACGAGTTTCACGCACGGTTCCCGGAGAGCTTCGTCGATGTGGGTATGTGCGAGCAGCACGCGTTAAGCAGTGCCAACGGCATCAGCATCGCAGGCAAGATCCCGATAATCGCATTGCATTCGGCGTTTCTCCCGCGCGCGTTCGATCAAATTTTTCAAGATATATGCCTGCAGAATATCCATGCGGTCATTCTCGTCGCACGCAGCGGCCTCGCGGGGCCGGATGGTCCCACGCACCATGGCGTATTCGATATGTCGTATCTGCGCTGTCTGCCAAACTTGCAGATGATCGGGCCCAAGAGCGGTGAGGAGTACTTTGCGGCGATACGCCATGCAGTGATGCAGGCGCGAGGCCCGATAGCAGTGCTCACCCCGCACGCGAACACGACGTTCTCGCTGAACGACGCGCGCGCGACGGTGGTGGATGAGCCACTAGATTGCATGCAGCGCGGCCACGATGTTCTGATCGTCGCCACCGGCCCGCTCATCGATGACGCCAAGCGTCTGATACAGCACATCACCGCGAACGGATACTCGTGCGGGCTCGTGCACCTACGCTGGATAAAGCCGCTGGCGGTGGATGCGTTGAAGGATCATATGCAGCACTATGCGTTCATTGTGGTTCTCGAGGAGAACACCGTCATCGGCGGCATTGGCAGCGAGATCGCGAAGTTGAGCGCGGAGGACAAAACCATGCCGCCAGTGCGGTTGTTCGGCGTGAACGACTGCTTCCTGCCGCACGGCGACATTCCGGGGCTGCGGCGGCTCGCCGGCCTGGCGCCCGAGGATATCTTCGCGCAGTTGCCCCTGTGGACAAGGGAGCCGCGTGGCCGTGCGCCGGCGTCTGGTGCGAACGTATGACGGCGCGCGAGGGTGTTTCCGGCCGCGCGGTGGTTGGGGTCGAACCCGAATCGCCCGACACGACGGCGACAACGGAGTGGAAGCAGGCGCTCAGCGATATTGCGCGGGAGGTTCGTTATCGGGCGCTTGAAATGATACATTGGGCGGGTGCGGGCCATCCAGGCGGCAGCCTGTCGGTTATTGACATCCTAGTACATCTGTATTTCCGCGCAATGAATGTGCGACCTGAGACGCCGCAGTGGGACGCCCGCGATCGCCTAATCCTGGGAAAGGGGCATGCGACCGCCGCGCTCTATGCGGTCCTCAGCCGGCGCGGTTACATGCATGACCATGTATTGCATCAGTACGGCGAAGTGCGCGGGCCGCTGCAGTGTCATCCCGACATGCACAAAACGCCCGGCGTTGATTTTTCGACGGGCTCCCTCGGTCAGGCGCTGTCCGTAGCCGCTGGAATGACGCTGGCCGGATGCCTCCGGGCCGCGCGGTTCCATGTATACGCTGTCCTTGGCGACGGCGAGATGCAAGAGGGGCAGGTGTGGGAAGCGATGCGCTTCACCGCCGAGCGGTCACTCTCGCGGCTAATCTGCATCGTCGATTACAACGGTTACCAACAGTCGCGGGCGACACCGGAAGCACTCCCGCTTGAGCGCCTCGCGAAACAGGTCGAGGCGTTCGGTTGGGAAGTAGCGGTCATCAACGGCCATAACTTCGAGGAGCTGGAGGAGGGCATCGCATGGGCACGGCGAACCAAGGACCAGCCGCGTTGTATCATCGCGCGTACTGTCAAGGGCAAAGGCGTCTCCTTCATGGAAGGAGATCTCAGTTGGCACGTGCGTCACCCTACCCATGCCGAGCTGATGGTCGCGCGCCAAGAGCTCCTCGGACAGCGGCACTGAGGTCGGACATGCGCGAGGCGTTCGGTAGAGCATTGGTGGCACTGGGCGAGCAGAACGAACGCGTCATCGTGCTCGACGGTGACGTGTGCGGCTCTACCAAGGCGGTGTATTTCAAGGAGCGGTTCCCCAACCGGTTCGTGCAAGCGGGAATCGCGGAGCAGAATATGGTCGGCGTCGCGGCTGGTTTGGCGGCGACGGGCCTCCTACCTTACGTCACGACCTTCGCGGTGTTCGCGACCAAGCGCGCATGCGAACAAATAAGCGTAGCCGTTGCGCACGCGAATACGAACGTGCGCATCTGCGGCGGATACAGCGGGCTCTCGAGCGGCAAGGCGGGGGCCACGCACCAGGCGATTGAGGACATCGCCATCATGCGCGCGATGCCCAATATGGCGGTGTTTGCGCCGGGCGACGACGCTGAGCTCGCGCAAGTGATGGAGGCGAGTCTGACGTTTCCAGGGCCACTCTACGTGCGGGTCGGGCGCAACGAGGTCCCCGCGATCTTCGATCGGTGCCACCGTTTCCGTCCGGGCGAGGTGTACTGTCTGCGGCAGGGCGGCGACGTCGCGTTGATCGGCACTGGCGGCAGTACCTTCGTGGTGCTCGAGGCCGCGGAGCTGCTGGCGGCGGAAGGCATCGACGCGGCCGTGCTCCACGCGCCCAGCCTCAAACCGCTCGAAGCGGAGGAGATCGTCGCGGCGGTGTCGGCGACTGAACGCGTCATTACCGTCGAAGATCACAACGTGATCGGCGGCCTAGGCGATGCCGTGGCCTCAGTTCTGGCGCAAGCCCATGTGCATGCGCGCTTGGTCAAGCTCGGGATGCAGGACACGTTCGGGGAATCGGGGCTAGAGCACGAGCTGCGAGAGGTCTACGGCCTGTCGCCGCGGGCGGTCGCGCGCGTAGGCGCTGCCCTGTGCGCGGCGCGAGGCGCGGGCATGACCGGTGCGTGGCAGATATGACCGCGCGTGTGCCGGACACGATGACGAAATCCATGCTTCGTGCGGGCTATGATTTTTTTGCGAGCGTGCCCTGCGGAATGCTCAGCCCAATCATCCGCCAGGTCGACATCACATCGAGGGATCGCGGCCTGCCGCATGTCCTCGCCCCGCGAGAGGACATCGCCCTGGGCGTGGCGTGCGGCGCTTTCCTGGCGGGCCGGCGTCCTCTTGTGCTCATGCAGAACTCGGGCCTCGGCCAGTCGGTGAACGCGATCGCATCGTTGATCAAGCCGTTCCATTTACCGATCAGCATGGTGGTGAGCATTCGCGGTTACAAGGGCGGCGACACAGAGGAGAATCGGATGATGGGCGAGATCACCAAAAAACTGCTGGACGACATGCGTGTGCCGACAACTATACTGACGACCGAGAACGTCGAGCAGGCGGTCGACTGGGCGCGAGCCATGACCGACACAGGAATGCCGTGCGCGATACTCGTCACGCCACACAGCCTCGGGGGTCCCAGTGACGCGTACTGATTGCCTGAAGGCGATCTTCGCCGCCGCGCCTGAGGCACCGGTCGTGCTTACGACCGGGTACACCTGTCGCGATGCCTTCGCATTTAACGATAGAGAGGGAAGCTTTTACATGGTGGGATCGATGGGGCTCGCGGGATCAATCGGTATCGGTGTCGCGTTGTGCACGCGTTTGCCGACTATTGTCGTGGACGGTGACGGCGCTCTCCTCATGAATCCCGGGAACCTATTTCTCGCCGCCCATTTGCGTCTCGCGAACCTCGTCCACCTCGTGCTTGACAACCGCTCTTACGAGTCGACGGGTGGCCAAAAAAGTATTGCCGACAGCGTGGACTTCGCCAAGGTCGCACTGCACAGCGGCTACAGATTCGGTGAAACGGTAACCACGTTGCCTGACTTTGAACGGCTGCTCAAACGCGTGTTGGTCTCTGGTTCTGGACCTGCTCTCATCCACGCCGTGCTGGACGGCGTCGCGGCACCGATCGCGCCCCGCATCCCGATTCCCTTGCGCGAAATCAGCAAACGGTTCCGCCGCTTCCTGACCGAACGGGCGCATTTGCACGCGCAATCCCACTCGCACTATGCCTGCAACGTCAGATCTGGATCAGAATAAAGCCGGGATAAACCGGGGCGGTGACCACCAGAAAATCTGGTTCGGTACAGGCGGCTGGATTGACCACATAATGGAACGATGTCCCACCTTCTTTAGCTAATGCGAACTAGCCTTTAACTCTATACCGAGCAGGATCAGTACATTGTTTCCTGTACTGCTGTCTTCCAAACGCACATCTGGGAAACTCTGAGGTGACGTACGAAACGATAAGTCTGAGACTTGTTCTGAGCCTCCCAGACGGATCTCATTGAGTTCAGCGGCTCGACAACATTGTTCCCGATCTTGATCCCCAACGCACTGTTGAAGCTGAAGAGATCCATGGCGATAGAGTCCAGGGAAGTGGTGTAATGGATAGCCGACAGGGATGGCATGGGGGGTTGCTGCGGCCGGTAGCCACGCCTCCCGCTATTGCGCGAAAGTTCTCGGCTGATCGTCGATTTGTTCCAGCCTATCACTTTGGCAATCTCGCTGGGCTTGTGACCTGTTTTTTTCAGTATGTAAATCTGGTATCGTTCTTCTTGGGTGAGATGTGTGTATGTCATTCCTGTAACTTCGGCGTGGTGGTCAAGGGGCTCGTATGCTACTGCATCCACCTTCTTAACCATAGCTACTCAAAGTTGCATTTCATCCTTGAATCCGCTGTTGCAATAGCCACAAAGGGCCAACAGCCCTCTGTTATGTAAGGTGTCTCGAGGAGACGCGTACACGTCTGGAGGCGCGACTATGGATCAGCATACGGGGCGAGCCAGAACCAAATGAATATTCGTGTGGGAATTATTTACGGCGGGCGAAGCTGCGAACACGAGGTGTCTATCAGCTCGGCCGCCAGCATCGCGAGCGCGCTCGACCGTAGCCGATACGATGTCACGCTCATCGGCATCGACAAGCGCGGGCATTGGCGACTCGAGAGCGAAGAGCACCTCCGTCTCGGAAAGATATCGGACTCCGGGTCACGCGAGATCGTGCCGGTGATGCAAGGCAAGCGCGCCGCGCTCCTGGAGCGCGGCGCGCGTTCGCATACGCTGGAGATCGACGTCTTTTTTCCAGTCGTTCACGGTACCTTCGGCGAAGACGGCTCCTTGCAGGGATTTCTGCGGTTGCTCGACGTGCCATTCGTCGGATCGGGGGTGCTAGGATCGGCCGTCGGCATGGACAAGGACGTAATGAAGCGGTTGCTGCGAGACGCGGGTATCCCAATCGCCCGCTTCGTCACGGTGCGGGATCAGGATCGGCGCGGCCTTTCCTACGCAAGCGTCGCGCGCGAGCTCGGGCGCATGGTCTTCGTCAAACCCTGCAACCTTGGCTCATCGGTCGGCGTGGCTAAGGCAGCGAGCGAGGCGGAGTTCGTGCGCGCAGTGGACGGCGCATTCGGTTACGACCGCAAGATCCTCATCGAAGAGGCGGTACATGGCCGGGAAATCGAATGCTCCGTCATGGGTAACGATCATCCTATCGCATCCGTACCGGGAGAAATCAGGCTGAACACCGATTACTACTCCTACGAGGCGAAGTATCTAAACGTCGACGACGCGATTTTGGAGATTCCCGCCAAGATCAGCGCCGAGGCCAGTGCTAAGGTACGCGAGCTCTCGGTGAAGGTGTTCGAGACGCTGGAGTGCTCGGGCCTTGCGCGCGTGGATTTCTTCCTCAAGGATGATGACGATGTGCTGGTGAACGAGATCAATACATTGCCCGGCTTCACGTCGATAAGTATGTACCCCAAGTTGTGGGAGGCGTCGGGCGTGAGTTACACCGAATTACTCCATCGCCTCGTGCAATTGGCGATAGAACGGCACGAGCAGGAGGGGCACCTCAGGCATTCCTTGCCTTAGCAGTTTGTTGAAAATCACCCCTAAAAATGCGGATGCGTAATTTCAAAATTCGTTTTTCTGATCCAGGTCACTGCTTGATGACCCGTGGAGCGTTTTTATCTGCGCCGCTTTGTCGATTCACCGCTGATTCGCGGTGCCCTGGTGCAAGTGACGCACCTGTCCTTATGCCGCCTGCGGCGGCCCCAGCAGGCGCGCCATGCGCACCAGGTCGGTCACCGCCCCGCCCAGCGTGAACACGAAGTCCACCTTGGCCAGGCTGCGCACCTTCACCTGCCTGCCGCCGCGATGCTGTTTCTTGTCGCCGAAGTGGGTCTCGATCAATTTACGAATGACTTGAGAAATACCGTAACCCGCATGCCGGGTGGTGCGTCCATCGATGGCGCTGCCGCCGCGCCGCGCCGTGTTGCGCGCCACATGCGGCGTGATGCCGTGTTCACGGCAGGCTGCCACGAAACCGTGCGTGTCGTAGTTCTTGTCCGCCCCCACGGTCTGGGCACGCGCTTGATCCTTGAGCATGTCCAGCGCGGCCTCGCGCTCCGCGCGGCCGGTGGCCTGGGTGAGCCGCACATCGACCGCGAGTCCGTTGCGGTTCTCCATCAGCACGTGCCCGGTATAGGACGGATACGCTCCCTCGTTCTTGCTCTTCCGCGCGAGCAGGGCGTCCGGATCCGTCTTGCTCACATGAGTGTCGTTGTTGCGCCGCTGGCCTTTGAAATCAACCTCGGGGTTGTGCTTGGCGCCACCGCTGGGCGGAGGCTCGCCATCGCGCGGCACCAGGCTCTTGTTGCTGGCCCAGGCGCGGATCAGGGTGCCGTCCACCGAGAAGTGCTCGTCGGACAACAATCCTGCCGCGTCAGCCTGCGCCACGATCTGGCCAAACAGGCTGCGTACCGCATCGTGCTCGATCAGCCGGTCGCGGTTGGTGGTGAAGCTGGAGTGGTCCCAGACCGCGTCGTCCATGGACAGCCCGACGAACCAGCGGTAGAGGAGGTTGTATTCCAGGTGCTCGCACAACTGCCGTTCGCTGCGGATGCCGTAGAGTGTTTGCAGGACGAGGGCGCGCAGCAGTTTCTCCGGAGCAATCGAGTAGCGGCCGCTGGCGGCATACATGGCGTTGAAGCCGGCATCCATTTGCCGTAGCGCGGTGTTGAGAATATCGCGTATGTCGCGCAGGGGATGCGCCTTCGGCACAAAGTCCTCCAGCCGTTTCACCGTGAACAACGATCCTTGCATCCATCGGCACCGCGCATCACATGTCTCCGCAACAAAACTTACTGTTTTTATGACCCGACATGCTTCCATTGGTTGCGGGAGAAATTCAACAAACTGTTAGTCAACTGATAATCTGCACGTACTGCCTAGGGGATTTTGAAGTGGCAAACGGGGAAAAGCTTTCATCTTCCATCAGTGCCCCGGTGTTTTCACACCTCCAATGATTCACGCATGGCCATCGCATCCAGATCGATTACCGCATCCGCCACCGCAGTCAGTTCCGGCGTCTGCGACACAAAGAACTCCTGATCGTAGCCACCCAGCCGCAACACCTCCCGCTTCATTTCCATGAACATCCGCTTGCGCTCCGGGTCGAGTGGGCCGTCCGCTTCGTCAGAGAACAATGTCGCATAGCGCCGCCCGGTGTTCTGCGCCAGATACAAGGCCACCGCGCGGACCAGGCACTCGTTGATCCAGACCCGCTCGCCCCCGCTCATGAGGCTGACGCTCTTGCTCTCGGTCGATTCGGCATCGTGCACCACGATGTCGAAACCCTCTCGCTGCTCTCCCTTGCCGGTTTCCACCAGTGTTTTGATCGAAACCGTAAACCGCGCCCCGTAGCAGGCCAGCAGCAGATCGTTCGCCAGTCCGGACAGGACCGGCCCCGCATCATCGATCGCCAGCGCGATCACGCCGTCGTTGCTCAAGCACTTGGCAAACAGCGTCCAGCCCCCGAGCTCCGTTTCCACGGCGACTACCCGCGCCATGACCCGTGCCTTGCGCACGGCCAGTTCGGATGCCTGCCGATCTGCCATATCCAGCGCCTGCGCCTCCTGCACAGCGGCGACATGCGCCTGCTCCGCTGCCGTAACGGCGGTCGCCGCCCGCTCTACTGCACGTCCGGCTGCGACCAGTCGCTGCTCGTCGTAGGCTGCGGGCAGCGCGGCAACGGCGGTCTCGATGCGTTGCAGCGCATTCCGAACCTGCGCTGCTTGCCGTTCCCGCTGCGCGGCAATGGCCTGACATGTGGTCGCGATTTGCCGACGCTCTACGGTCTCTTCCGCCGTTTCGCCTCCGGCATCGGTTTGAGCGACCGAAGCCAGTTCCTGGTCCACGCTGGACAAGGCTGCACGGGCCTGTTCGATCTCGCCAGCCTTCGCCGCCAACACGGCGAGCCGGGATACGCGCGCACGGGCCTTTTCGAGCCGATGTTCCGCATCATCGAGGCGGACTGTGGCATCGGCAAGAACCGCGCGTTGCGCACGGATTGCGACCAGTTTGCTGCTGACGCCGCTTTGCTGCTGCGCCAGCTTGGCGATTTGCAGGTCGGCACTCGGTATCAGTATCTTCGCTTCGCGGGCGTCGCCCAGGAGCTTGCAACGTCCTTGCAGTTCCGTGCCAAAGCACGGTACTTCCTCCGTCAGATTGAGGCGCCGCGCCAACTCCGCAGCCTTCAGGGACGCATGGCCCGCCTCGCGCTCGATGGCCGCCAGTTTCTGCAGCGCCGCCTTCTCGTTGCCCTGGAGTTCTGCCAGCCGCTGCACGCTGTGGCGAAGTTGCGTGACGCGTACCGTGCGGGCGGCGACCACGCGCACGGCCAAGGGCTGACGCCGGCCGGCCCGCATCACGGCAGCGGCTCCGGACACAATGCGTTCGAGGTCCCCGCGTCTTCCCTCCAGGAACCGCCGCCGCGCCCGCGCCTGCTCGGTCCGCGCCGCGATCCGCTGTTGCAACTGGGCCAGTCGCTGCCGCTCACGGGCATCCTGTGCATCCAGCGATTGGCCTGCATCCCGTCCGGTCTGGATCAGCGCTTGCCGCTCCGCACGCAATTCCGAACGCCGGGCCTCGGTTCGCTGTGCCAGATTCCGTTCCGCAGCGAGTTGCGTCTGCGTCGCCCTGGCTGCGTCGAGCGCCTGTTGTGCGGCCTGCCTGGCCGCAACAGCGGTTTCCACGCGCGCTCTTGCACCAATCAGCCGGCTGCGCTCGGTTTCTATCCGATGCGACTCGTCATCGAATCCCGCCTGCTCGTGGCGCATGGCCGTGAGCCCGGCTTTCAGAAGCTTGGCCGTCTCCGTCGCCTTCTGGCCCAAGACACGAATCTCGTCCAGCCCGAGCAGGTCCGCCAGCAGCGTCTTGATCTCGGCGTTCTTGTACGCGGTGAGTTGGCGTTTCCCCTGCGCCGAGAAGACCGACGTGAAGAACGTCTCGGCGTTCCCCAAGATGGCTTCCACACACCGCTCGTACGTCTCGACCCTGCCATCGGACGTGGTGCCGTCTTCCAGCCGCACGGGCTCCCAGCCCGTCGCGCCGTGCACGAACAGGAAGGCCTCGGTCTTGCGCTTGCCGTTGAGCCGGAATACGGTCTGCGACCGATAACACCGGCCACCGTATACCCAGATCAGATCCTTTTCGTTCTCGGGCAGATATACGTGGTCGTAATAGGAAAACCCGCCCGGACCGCCGATTGCCGCCCGCGACGGCATGGTCAGGTAAGGGTGCATGTTGTCCATGAGGGTGGTCTTGCCGCGGCCGTTCGGTCCCGCGATGGCAATCAGTTGCGCATCGCCGGCAAGGCGCTCGAAATCGAGCGTCAGTTCGTCGCGTCCCAGACCATCGCGGATGCCGCGAAACCCTTTGAGCGTCAGCGAGAGCGGTTTCATGTCTGAGTCCTCGCGATGGCCGGCGCGGGCCAGTGGCCGGTATGCCCGAGCATGACCCGGCCCACCTTCTGATCTGCCGGGTTGCCGGGAATGGCGATGTAGCACCCGTCCGGCAGTTGTTCTTGTCTGAATGTCAGCATTTCGATCTCCGTTGTTGATCTTGATCCAGTGTCGCGCGCTCGTCGTGCGCTTCAACCCGCCTAAAACAATTTCGGCGTGGCGTCGGCGATGGCACGTTCGCGCAGCGCTGGCAGTGCAATGGCCACCGCGCTTACCAGAACCGGGGCCGCCGTCTCGATCTGCCGTTCCAGGATGTCCGATGCGATCGCTTCCGGCGCGCGCACCTGCAGGGCTTCCAGACAAGCCAACAGCGGGCCAGCCTTCGCTTCGGTCGCTTGCGCCCACGCCCGCACTTTGTCGGCGATCGTCGCGGCCTGCGAAATACCGGCTGCGCGTGTCCTCACGACCGGCACGATGCGCCCCTCGAGCTTCACTTCCGCCGCTGCATGGAGCATCCGCTGAATCGCCCCGCGGTCGACTTCGTGCCGGTCTTCGTCGGGCACGTTCCAGCGCACCCGCACGAAGGCGCCTTCGATACCCTGCGCGTGCACGGCGGCCTGGATCGCTTCGAGGTCCGGCTTGCCATCGAAACAGATGTCGATGGTTCGCCGCGCCGGCGTGGGTTCGAGCGTGAAGCGTGCCGTCGCCGCGCCGATCTCCCACAGCAGGAAGCCCTTGTCGCCTTCCTCGCCGTAATGGAAGCGCCCGATCGAGCCCGCATACGCGACCCTCCGGCCATTCGCCTCCCATCCCTGGTGGCGGTGGATGTGACCGAGCATGAACGCCTGCGCCTGCGCACCAAACAACGTCCCCGTCGTGAACTCATGATCGAACCCGGCCATCGGTACGCCGTGCTCGGTCAGGCATCCATAGACGGTGCCGTGCGAGACGCCGATGGTCGGCACAGCCGTTTCCCGCGCCGCCTGATTGGACGGTGCAAACCCGCGTAGCAGTATCCCGAGCTGCTCGCCGACGGCTTCCGCAGCCGCGCTCGCGCCCACCGCCGCTGCGACGGCCGCCTTGTTCACCGTCGGCACGCAGGAGAACAGCGCCCGCATGGCGTTCGGCGCCTGATCGAAGCGCCAGCCATCGGAGGCGATCCAGCGGCCGTCGGGCGTCAGGGCCACCTGGCCGATGCGATCCGCGACGTGCACGGGATAGCGCCCGCCCAGCAGGCGGAAGATCGACAGCGTTCCCGGCGGTTCATGCGAGTAGGTTCCCTGCAACATCAGGATCGGGCAATGGTCCGCCAGCCGCCTGACGTTGCGCGCCAGGCGTTCCACCGCCGGCGCATGCACGTCGAGCGCATGGTCGGTCGCATCGCCCGAGATGACCGCCGCGTCGACCTTGATAGCGATGGCGCGATCGATGGCGTAGGTGAAGCAGCGATCGGCTTCCGTCAGGTGCTTCTCGCTATAGTGCAGGTCGGAAAACTGCGCGATTCGGATCATGGCCGATCCTCCCCGGTTTCCGAATCGCTGTCGTCGAAGCGCGCGATTAGCTTGTTGATTGCCGGAACCGCGAAGTCGCGTTCCTCGAACGGGCGGCTTCCTGCCTGCAGACCTTCGCCATCGAGAACGGCCATCGCTTCGAGCTTCACTTTGCGGAGGCCGTACAGGGCCTCCAGCACCAGCGCGGCTTCCTCATCGGAAAACAGGTCTTTCATGCTTGATGCGTTCATCGTTTTCTCCTTGTGCGCTTGAAGGGGGGCGCACGACTATCGTCTCGCCGCGCGCCCGTGCTTCAAGCCCTCGGCGACTGAGTTCGCCCTGCCGCCTTCGGGGTCGGTCACCCTCAGGAAAACACCTTCAATTCGGTATCGATCTTGTCGAGGTAGCCGCGCGGGTCATTGCGGTAACGCTCCAGTTCCTCCAGCGCCCCCCGACGTCCGCCCGCGTTGATCTTCCAACCGCTGCCCCAGCGTCGGTCCGCGTACTCCTCATAGCGCGCCGCATCGATGCCATAGGAGTGTGCTGCCTCGATCACCTGCTCCAAGCTGGGGCCGGAATTTATTCCCGCTACGCGTGTGCGACTGGGCGTTTTTGGAGCCTGGGGGGACTTGCTGTCCGCCCGCGCCGTGGCCGACTGCACCGGCACCTCGTTGCCGCCGTTCTCGGGCCAGATCTGCGTCGCCGGCATGTCGATGGGGGCCAACGCGTGCGGTGCATCGCCCACAGTGGCCGGGCCTTCGAGAATCTGGCTCGCCATCTGCGCGTTGACGATCGCCGTTTCCTCGTCGTCGTTCGCACGCAGCAGCGCGGTCACGTCGACCGGCGCATCGAGCTCGATGATCCATTGCTTGACCCGAACCGCATGCCCGGTTTCATCGATGTGCGGCACTTCCATCAGCTTCTTGGTGATGTAGAACGGCGTCTGCTTGGCGTCGAGAAAGCCCGAGATCCGTCCGCCGCGCATGAAGGCGATGGTTTCGAATTTCTGGATTGCAGCGTTCATCGCGTAAAAACTGTTGGTGTGCAGCTCGAACGCGCTGATCGACTTGATGCCAGGGATGAAGAAGATGAAGCGACCCGACAGGTTGCATTGCCGCTGCTGATACTCGCCGCAGCTTTCCGGATCGCACAACCCGCCATTCTCGCTGCGCAGCGTGGTCTTGCGCCCGCCGAAAACGCGGATCACGCGTTTGCCCGTGTCGTCGAGCGGAACCGGTGCGTAGCACTTGCAGTAGCGCACACGTCCGTCCGGCGCATATTCCGACCAGAATTTCTTCTCGCTCGCGCCCCAGGCGGCCAGTTCGTGCGGCATCACCGCTTGCCACATGTCGGACGGGAACACCACCGGAAACCGGTACAGGCGCTTGACGCCGTCGCCCCGGTCCTCGCCGCAGGCATCGAGAATCTGTTTGGCGATTTCCGGGTTCGGGAAGTCCTGTCCACGCACCGTGAACCATGGCACGTTCTTGGGTACCAGCGGCGTCTTCAGGTTCGGCAGTGCTTCGCTGAGAATTTTTTCGATCTGCTCGAAAGACTGCCCGGCGGCCACGCCCTGATCGTAGATTTCCTTGGCTTTCGGATTCTCCGCCGCCTTCTTCGTAAGGACTTTGATGCCAGCGCGAATCTTGCCGCCGGTTGAAATACGCGCTGGGCCTTGCCCTAGCAGCGTGGGCCACGCCGCGCCATTGCCCTTGATAGCCACTATTGCATTCGTCATGGATGCGCTCCTTCATGAAATGCGAGACATCTCGCCCATTCATGATCTCGTGCATCCTCACCGCTTCAAGGGCATGCGTTTGCGACTTGGATCGTGTTACGCACATCGAGCACGACGGTTTGCAGCATTGCTGCGAAATTCCGCGTATCAACGGCTGCAACAGCAAGCGTCATGCGGACGATGGCTTCAACGATGCACTGCGTCCCATTTCATCACAGCGGGTAAGGCGGGCATCGGCTTATCGGTGTACCAGACCCATTGCGCCCCATCGTTCGACCTGAGTGCCTTTTCCTTTATTCCCCGTTCCTTCGGGTCCATGAACCCACTCAAGACGTGCAAGGCCATCGGCGTCTCGCCGACGTCGAGCAGCAACGCGTTTGGAAAGAGAGCGGCGCTCTTCGCGTCGTACCGTAGCGGTTTCATGAAACCGCGCTTGTGCTCGATCAGCGCATAGATGAGATCGAGTTCGTGCATGCCTTCGATCGGAATCCAGTGGTCGGTCGTCAGCATGAAGCTCGCCGTGTCGATCTGATACGTATGCTCCCGCCTGGCGTAGATCAGGGCGCACATCACCACGCGCGGCTTATGGGCGGTATCGGCATCGCGCGCCTCAAATAGATTGCCGTATACCCGCTCGATCCGTTCCCAAGCCTTGGCATTGATGAGTAATGGCGCATCGGGCATGTGCTTGACCCAAACCCTGCGCCCCAAAGCCGTGGCTTCGCTGCCTTTGAACTCCCCCAGCACCAATGCCATCTTGAACTGCGTATCGTCCTCGGCTGACTGAAGTACCGCGAGCTTGCTGCGCCGCCGTTCCGCAGTCTGCGATTTGGTCGCCTCGCTAAACGGTTCCGGAACGTACAAGCGTTCCGATAGCCGCAGCCCTTTGGTCATCACGTCTTCGGCCGCCTCCGTCAGATACTTATGCAGCACAGCCTGGTTACGCTTGCCTTCCATCGCCGGATACCACCGGTTCATCCCCGCGCGTTCGAACAGAAAGTGCATGACGGCGCGCAGACTCATCCGGCGTCTGGGAACATTGACGTCCGAAGGTTCCTGTTGCTCGCCACGCGGGACCGCCCGGCCGGATATCCGTGCAAACGGAAAATCCACCCGTAGTTCCACGAATTCGGGAGAATGCTCGATCACCGACTCGCCCATCAATTCCCCGAGCCCGGATTGATGCAGCTCCGGCTCGAACGAAGTGCAAGTGGGGTGGTGTTTGGATCCCGTATCAGGCATGCGCTTGACCACGAACAGCCTGTGCTTGGCGACGTACATCTCGACTCCGCCCCGGACGCACATGCAGCGGGGGCGTTCGGGCATCTCGTAGATCCGCGCGAGCGCATCCTGCAACTGCCCATCAGTCGCCGAGTAGGTGCGTCCATTGATGAAAAAGCGCTGTTCTTCCATGGTCTGCCTTTCGTAAGTCCAGGTGCTAGCCTGTCGGGCCACCTGATTGGGCAACATAAATCCGACCATGGTGCGGCCGACCACGCCCAATTGCCAATTGAAAGCCGCCGGAAAAGGGGAGGGTTTCGTTCTTAGCTGGAAGGATGCCCGGCGTCACAAGAAACCCTGTATTGTTGACGCCCGCGCTGGATTGACCGGTTTGTGCGTTTTCGAGTGATCGGGGTGGCTTAGCGAAGGCCACACTGGCACTGGATTCGGATGGTCTTAGGCAGGGCGGCGAGCGAACTGGTCAATTCCCGGTGAGCGCCGACAGCATCAAGAAATTGCCCGCTCCGATGAGGTTTTGAGCGGTTGACCAACAGCGCTCACCGCCGCTGGCGTTTCCGACCAGGTCACGGCAACGCACCAGTGAGCTTGCTCAGCCCTTCACCCTCCGAAGACGCCCTCTGAGCCCGGTTTTTCCGTGGGCCTGGCCCGCACAAGACGTAATAGCTGCGCGCGACTTAGATCAGTAACGGGCATAGGTGCGGGTCGAACCATCACGATTGACCAGCAACACATCAAACGCGTCCTTGCGACCACCTTCCATGCCAGGCGAACCCATGGGCATGGCGGGTACCACCAGCCCCCGGGCACGAGGCTGCTCTTTTAGCAGGCGCCGGATATCCTTGGCCGGTACGTGGCCTTCCACCAGGTAGCCTCCTACCTCGGCGGTGTGGCAGGAACCCATGCCGGGTGGCACGCCCAGCCGCTGTTTGTGCGCCACCACGTTGTTGGTGTCGTGGGCGATGACCTGGAAACCGTTGGCCTTTAGATGCTTCACCCACTGGTTGCAGCACCCGCAGGTGGGACTCTTGTAGACTTCCACAACCGGGATGCCTGAAGCCGCCCATGCCGCCGGCGCCATAAGGCCGATGAGGAGGATCTTGAGGATCGATGTGTTCACGTCGTTCTCCTGGATTCGATTCGCACGCCGCGAGCAAAGACGTTGCAGGCGGTACTTAAGTGGTGATCGGCTACCGGTTTCAACGCTCGGCCCCGAAGAGCGTGTAACGGCCATGGCGACCCATCGGCTGACGGGTCATTCGACTTCGATTTTCCCCACCATGCCGGCTTCCATATGTCCCGGCACCAGGCAGGCAAAGTTAACGGAGCCTGCCTTGTCGAATTGCCAGACGATGCCACCACGCTGGCCGGGCTTCAGCGTGATCATGTTGGGCTCGGCGTGCTGCATGCCGGGCATCTTGCGCATCTCCTCAGCGTGCTCCTTGAGTTCGTCAGCGGTTCCGATCACCATTTCGTGGGGTATCTTGCCAGTGTTCTTGACGAAGAAACGAACAGTTTCACCCGCCTTGACCTTGATCTCGTCCGGCGTGAATCGCATGGTGTCAGCCATTGTGACCTCGATGGTGCGGCTGACCTTGGCCGGATCGCCGGCTTGCCCCATGGCGCCATCGTGTCCGCTGCGGGACATGCCTTCCATGCCGGACATCTGCGACATGTCGTGCCCACCCCCCCGCATGTCATGACCGCCAGCATGCTCACCGCTTGCCAGTGCCAGGCCGGGCAATACCGCCAAAATCAGAATCGAAAGTGTCTTCTTCATAAATAACCTCTTCAGTTGAGTTGAAAGATCGGGAGCATCCAGCGGGATACACCCGGAACATCTAGAACCAGAAACGCATACCGGCGACCCAGCGAGCCTCATCGGTTTTCTTGCCCGCGGCGCGGGCGAAGTCGGCAGTCTCACTAAACTTGCCTGCCCACTCGACCCCTACGTAGGGGGCGATCTGGCGGGTAATTTCGTACCTCAGACGCAAGCCGGCCGCGCCATCGGAAAGCCCGCCGCCGATGGCGCGCGCCACATCGCGTTTGCCGTAGAGGTTGGCTTCGACGCGGGGTTGTAGAATGAGCTTTTGGGTCAGCAGCAGGTCATAGCTCGCGGCGAGCCGCAGCGCACTGCGGCCCTGTTCGCCGAGGTATGCGGTGGCTTCGACATCGAACCAGTAAGGCGCCAGTCCCTGGATGCCCAAAGCCAGCCAGCCACGACCCGCCCCCACACCGCTGTCGTAGCGCGCACCCAGTTGCGTATCCCAGAAGGTGGCTACCGCATGTCCCCAGAGCAACTCTGTCCTGGCATCTTGAAGCTTGCCGCCGGCGATGTCGCCCTCGGCCTTGAGCACCAAGCGGTTGTAGTCGCGACCAAACCAAGCCAGCGCGTCATAGGCCGTGACGTTACCGTCGTTGGTGTTCATGCGTTCCAGCCGATCGACCAGCAGTGCGCCGAAGTTATGTTCGTCGGCCAGACGGAGCTGTCGCTGCCCAGGCAGGGCATAGGGGCCCGAATCGAGGGTATAGCCCCCTGACCAGGCGTGCGGGTCGCGGGCATCAGGTGGCGCCGAACCACCCTGCATCTGCATGTCGCCCTGATCCATCCCGCCACTGCCATGATCCATGCCACTCATGTCCTGCTTTGGTGTAGATGCATCGCCGCTGGGCGCGTCATGGTTCATTCCCGGCATCGACCCGGCCATCGCGGGCGTGGCCTCGTGACTCATCCCGCCGCTGCCCATCCCAGGCATCATTTCCTTGCCTCCACCAGCCTTGGGCGGCGTTTTGGCCGGCTTCTTTTTGCCATGCTGCGCGTGCGCCTGTGCTTTGGAACCGTTGACTTGATCCGTGGGAGCGGACTCTTGCATGCTCCCGGCAGACATTTGGTCCTGCCCCCACGCGGAAGAAATACTGAGGGCGGTCACAGCGGCGACCATCAACTTCACTCGATTGTTCGTCATCGTTGCTTTCTCCGTTATTCGATTACACCACACTCAGGCCACCACCACTTCGCGGAACATGCCCGCATCCATATGCAAGAGCAGATGACAATGCCATGCCCAGCGGCCCAGGGCGTCAACGGTCACGAGAAAGGTGATACGTTGTGCCGGCTGCACGCTGATGACGTTCTTGCGCACCTGGAAGCGCCCGTCGGGGCTTTCCAACTCACTCCACATACCGTGCAAATGCATGGGGTGGGTCATCATCGTGTCGTTGACGAAGACCACGCGCAGTCGTTCGCCATAGCGGAAATGCACGGGCGTGGACTTGCCGAACTCGAGGCCGTCGAGCGACCAGGTGTAGCGCCCCATGTTGCCGGTGAGATGCAGCTCAATCTCGCGCTCCGCGCCGCGTGGGTCCATCGGCCCGCCGATGGTGTGCAGATCGGCATAGGTCAGCACGCGGCGACCGTTGTTGCGCAGGCCGATGCCGGGGTCGTCCAGATTAGTGCGGGGGGTGTCGACGTGCATATCAACGCTGGGGCCGTACTCCGTTTTGGCGTGGCGCACGCGCACGTTTCCACCACCCATGGCCATGCCGCCATGGTTCATTCCCGCCATACCGGTCATGCCGCCGTGATCCATCCCCGCCATCCCCCCCATACCACCGTCATCCATCCCCGCCATGCCCGACATCCCGCCGCCCATGTCGCCCATCATATCCCCCATGCTGAGCGGTTCGGCTTTGTCCGGCACGGGGACCGGCGCCGTCATGCCGGCGCGCGGCGCCAGGGTGCCGCGAGAGAAGCCGGTGCGATCCATCGACTGGGCGAAGATGGTGTAGGCCTCGTCCTTAGGGCTAACGATCACGTCGAAGATTTCGGCCACCCCGATGCGGATCTCATCCACCGTCACCGGCTCGACGTCCTGACCGTCGGTCTGGACCACCGTCATCTTGAGCCCCGGTATGCGGACGTCGAAGAAGGTCATCGCGCCGGAGTTGATGAAGCGCAGCCGCACTTTCTCACCGGGACGGAACAGCCCGGTCCAGTTGCCGGCCGGCGTAGTGCCGTTCATCAGGTAGGTGTACGTGTAAGCGGAGATGTCGGCCAGATCGGTCGGGTTCATGCGCATCTGGTTCCACATCTTCCGCTTGCTGATAGCGGTACTGAAACCCTCGTTGGCGACGTCGCGAAAAAAATCGACGGCGGTCGGCTGGTTGAAGTTGTAGTAGTCACTCTGCATCTTGAGCTTGGAAAAAACCATCATTGGATCTTCGTCGGTCCAGTCGGACAACTGCACCACGTAATCGCGATCGGCGCGGATCGGATCACGGTCGGCCGGGTCGATGATGATGGCGCCGTACATGCCGGTCTGTTCCTGCATGCCGGAATGGGAGTGGTACCAGTAGGTGCCGGTCTGCATGACCTTGAAACAGTAGGTAAAAGTTTCCCCGGGCGGGATGCCTTTGAAGCTGATGCCCGGCACGCCGTCCATCTGGAACGGCAGGAGAATGCCGTGCCAGTGAATGGAGGTGTCCTCGGCAAGCCGGTTGGTGACCCGCAGGGTCACCATATCGCCCTCGCGCCAGCGCAAGGTGGGCGCCGGAATGGAGCCGTTGATGGTGGTAGCCATGCGCGGCGCGCCGGTGAAATTGACCGGCGTTTCCGCAATCGTGAGGTCAAATTCGGTGCCGGTGAGCACCTTGGCCGTTCCGATGGCCGTCCCATCGGCCTCCCGTGCCCAGGCGGGAGTGATCAATGGACCCAGGCCCAGCATGACTCCCCCTGCGGCAAGCCCCTGAAGGAATTGTCGACGCGGCAAGTCCGGCAAAATCAAACGGGATCGGGAATGAGGCTTCATCATCTTGGTATATCCTCCAGGCAAAAAATCGCGTTTGGCTTGGGCTGCCTGCAATGCCCATGGCCGTTGAACTTAGTACAGGATCAAATAATAACAGCGGGCTACTGTCCCAAGCATGACCGATCCATTACAATTTTGTAATCGAGTCGTCACTTTATCGACAGACTCTCGCGAGTATCCTAATCAGCAATAACCCCATGGAGCATATTCGGTATCCAATCAGGAGCCGCGCCTCGCACCGGCTCCAGGTCAGAACGGGTAGGAATTGCACATGAAACTTCTCGTTGTCGAAGACGAAACCAAAACGGGTGAATATCTGCGGCAAGGGCTGACGGAAGCTGGCTTCGTGGTCGATCTGGCACGCAACGGGCTGGACGGCCACCACCTCGTCATGACCGAGACCTACGATTTGATCGTTCTGGACGTCATGCTGCCGGACGTCGATGGCTGGCGCATCGTGAAGTCGCTGCGCGAGGCCGGCAAGCGTATGCCCGTTCTGTTTTTGACCGCACGCGACAGCGTGGATGATCGCGTCAAGGGGCTGGAACTGGGCGCAGACGATTACCTCGTCAAACCCTTTGCGTTCGCGGAGTTGCTGGCACGGGTACGCACCCTGCTGCGCCGGGGCAACACTCCCGCATCAATGGACCAGCTCCAGGTGGCGGATCTCGAGTTCGACGTAGTGCGCCACTGCGTGATGCGCGCTGGCAGGCGTATCCACCTGACCACCAAGGAGTTCGCCCTGCTTGAACTCCTGGTGCGCCGTCGGGGCGAGGTGCTACCGCGCACGCTCATCGCCTCCCAGGTATGGGACATGAACTTCGACAGCGACACCAACACCAACACCAACATTATCGACGTGGCCATCCGCCGCCTGCGGGCGAAGATCGACAAAGAGTTCGAGCCCAAACTAATCCACACGGTACGCGGCATGGGCTACATGCTGGATGTGCCGGACGCGCCCTGATCCGCAAAATGCGCCGGCCCGCCTCGCTCGCGCTGCGCCTGACGGGGTTCATCGGTATAGCGATCACGCTGGTGCTGCTCGCCTTCGGTTGGGTTATCGGGCGTTCGGTCGAGAATCACTTCGCCGAACAGGACGCCGGAGAACTCAGGGCTCTTGCGCAGGCGGTACAGCAGCCGCTTGCCGCCGCATCATCCGACGGTGATATCGAGGTGTTACAACGCAGCCTCGCCGCCTCTCTGGCGGGGCATCATGGAATGTTCCTTTACGTCGCCGGTGCCGATGGTCAAACACTGTTTTCCAGCCCTGGCCTCGACCTGACGGCGATCGCCCGGTCAATTCCGCCGGCGCCACGCATCGAGACCGACGCATTCCGCGTCTGGCAAGACCCGCCACGAACCTTATGCGGAATCATCTTGCGCATGGGGCCGAACGCGAGTTCGGCAGAACAGCCATTCCTCGTGGTGCTTGCCACGGCGATCGATTTTCACCTGCATTACCTGACGGACTTTCGCCGGACATTGTGGATCACGGCACTGGGCGCCATAGCGCTCACGATCGTCGCGGTTTGGTTCGCCGTGCATCACGGTCACGCGCCGCTGCGCCGGATCACCGCCCAAGTCCAAAGAATAACTTCAGATCAACTACACGTTCGTCTGTCTCCAGAGACGGTGCCGATCGAACTCACAGAGCTTGCTACGTCATTCAACAACATGCTCGGCCGACTGGAGGATGCGTTTCACCGGCTCTCGAATTTTTCCGCCGATATCGCACACGAACTGCGCACGCCGGTGACCAACCTGATGACGCAAACGCAGGTCGCCCTTTCCAGCGTGCGGAGCAACGACGAATACCGCGAGATTCTCTACTCAAACCTCGAAGAATATGAACGCATGGCCCAGATGATCGGCGATATGCTGTTTCTGGCACGGGCCGACAACGGTCTGTTGAAGCCAAGTCTGGCTGATGTAGACCTGGTTGCAGAGGTACGGGCGCTCTTCAGACTACTTTGAGGCATGGGCAGAAGAGCGCAGCGTCGCACTCGTGCTGAAAGGTGCGCCAGCTAACGTACCAGGCGATCGGCTGATGTTGCGCCGGGCATTGAGTAACCTCCTTTCGAACGCCATCCGCCACACACCCTCCGATCAAGCGGTGCAAGTAAGGTTGGAAGCATGCACAGACGGAACCCGTGTTGTTGTTGTTGACAATCCCGGAAAAGAGATTCCGCCGCAACACCTCCCGCGATTGTTTGATCGTTTTTACCGCGTCGATTCTTCGCGTCATCGTCAAGGCGATGGAGCCGGACTGGGGCTTGCCATCGTCAAAGCCATCATCGATGCGCATGGCGGGACCGTCACGGCAAGTTCCACTAACGGCAGGACGCGGTTTCAGATCACATTGCCCAATACGGCAACCCCATCGACGGTTTCAAGGGGATAAAGCGATGCATACTCAGAACCTCTTTGATTGAACCCACGATCACGTCTTTGACGAAGGCAAGCGCGTGGCAGAACGAGGCACTCGCATCGTCATGTGGATTGCAGCCGCCATGATGGCCGTGAAAATCGTCGCCGGATGGTAGTTTAACTCGATGGCACTGCTCGCCGGCGGCGGGCATATGAGCTCACACGCCGTCGCCATTGGGCTGAGCGCCTTTACTTATTTACTTACGCCGTCGTGCGCCATTATGCCCGCCCCCTGGTTCGCCTTCACACCTGGAAGATTGAGGTCGAAATCATGAGCGGGATCAGACCAGTTCGCGCACGATCGACTGCAACGGTTGGCGCAGCTTGGGCAACAGCTCCCGCACCGACTTCATCTCGCTGATACCCAATACCTCTCCAATCTGGTCCTCTGCGGCGCCACGCTCGAACAGCCGGGCGGCTACCGTACGCCGTACGTTTAACGCCGACACGCCCTCCAGACCAACGCGCCGGAAGATCTTGCGGTACGTATCGAGGATGCCTCTGCACAGAAAACGCGTCTGCCCCTGCTCGCCGTAGCTCACGATCTCGAACGGCGCACCCGTCTCAGTCAAGAACAGTCGACTGAAAGGATTGAGCCCCCGAGAATCGGCATGACTTCCCGTGCAAAAACCTCGACGCAGTCTCTCGATCAAGTAGCCGTCGATCGACTCATTGGCTTTCCCGCTAGCAAAGAACAGCGGCCTGGTTTTGCGGTTGACTGCCACGTCCGTACGCATCACCGACTCTTCCCTGACGCTACCATCGGCATTCAGGTAGTCGCGCACCTCCAATCGCGCAATCTCCAGCGGCCGCGCTCCCGTGGTCAACAACACATAAAGAAGCGCCACATCGCGATTTGGGCAGGCGCTGCGCGTTCGTGTCCTCTGGACAGCGAGCCGAATATCTTCATCCGTCAGTATTCGCCCGACACGCTTTTCCTGGGATACCTGCGGCTCATACCGTTCGAGCGCAGTCGTAATCGCCGACCTGCAGGTTCTGAGCCGCTGCACGAAGGCAAGCCCTTGTTCATTTAGTCCATCGATCCCGACTTCCCTGCTCAGTCTCAGTGCCAGCGCTTTTATGCGCCGCTCTATGGCTGTACGCGTTACCCCATGTTGTGCCGCGACGGCATCGTAGGTCTTTCCGGCAATGACTTCCTTGAGCATCGCGATCGAGATCAAGATCGAATCTGTTTCCATATCGAGTGCACACCTTGTTGATGGTGCACCCGATGTTCCCGTCTCGGCCTTTCACTCGCCAGGCAAAATCGCTCTTAAAACCAGGTGCTTTCGGCATTAGCCGCTGCATCCGCAGGTTTAGCGACGGCCCACAACAAATCAGCCTGGTCTTCAGCAGGGACGAGGAGCGAATCGGAATTTGCATAACCACCCTCACAATTTAAAAACTCAAAGCTTGACCCTGTACTTGCTATAAGGTTTTTAATGGAAATATATATGTTTTCTGGAGCTACGATATCCGTATCGCGACTGTTCACCTTGCATTGAACACATCCCGGTGCGCGCTGACGATGCAAATCGATAAGTTTAAAGCCGGGCTGAAAGATCGTTGTATCTGCAAACATATCAAGAGGTGACAAGCGTTGACAATCTGGATTTCAATTTGATGCGGTGACTGCTTGGTCTGAGGCATGATGCAAACCTTGTTCGATATATTGCAGTTCGCGCTGTATCCAGCCACGGCAGTCTTTGCCGGAGGTGCGATATCACTTTGGCGGCCTCCTGGCCCACGATTGAGCAGCGCGATTCAACATTTCACTGCGGGCGTATTATTTTGTGCGCTGGCAACTGAGCTGTTGCCGGACTTGCTTCACTGGCGCCTGCCATGGATTACGCTCGGCGGTTTTGTCCTGGGTGTGGCGGTGATGCTTGCCCTGAAGCATTTCACGGAAAAGTTTGGCCAAAAAGGAGTAACGAAAACCAGACGGCCTACCAGCCTAATCGCCACTCTGGCCGTTGATATTACGCTCGATGGTGTACTCATTGGGCTAGGATTTGCGGCAGGCCAGAAGCAGGGGCTGTTGCTGACGATTGCGTTGACGCTTGAAGTGATCTTTCTCGGCTTATCAGGAGGGGCGGCGCTTAGAGGCTCGGGGGTATCTCGTGGCACGGTCATTGCAATCACTTTCGGTTTCGGTGCTTTGCTTTTAACGGGGGCAGCAGCGGGTACAGTATTGCTGGCGGGGGCGTCTGGCGCACTGTTGGATGCTGTACTTGCGTTCGGTCTTGCAGCGTTACTTTATCTGGTGACGGAAGAGTTGCTGGTTGAAGCGCATGAGGTGCCTGAAACCGCTACCCAAACTGCTATGTTTTTTGTTGGTTTTATTGTCTTGCTCATCATTGAGATGATGCTATGACATGTCCAACTAAAGAACCGCTGCACCGTGCACCTCTTCTCGTAAAAGGACGTATTCATCATGGCCCATGACCATCCGCATCACGACCACCCTCACCACGACGAGCATGACCACCACGATCACGCGCCTGGGCATACGCATGCACCGAAGGATTTTGGCCGTGCATTTTTATTTGGCATCATCCTGAATTCAAGCTTTGTCGTTGCCGAAGCCGTCTATGGCATTCTCGGCAATTCGCTGGCGCTGCTGGCTGACGCCGGACACAATTTGAGCGACGTGCTAGGCCTATTGCTCGCATGGGGTGCCAGTACCCTGGTAAAACGTATTCCATCGAAGCGCTTCACCTATGGGTTGCGCAGTACGTCGATCCTCGCTGCGCTGATCAATGCGGTATTACTGTTGGTGGTCACCGGTGGCATCGCTTGGGAGGCCGTGTTGCGTTTCCGCCATCCGAGCGATGTTGAAGGCATGACGGTCATTGTCGTTGCCGCGTTTGGTGTAGCAATCAATCTGGGTACCGCCTTGTTATTCATGGCCGGGCGTAAAGGCGATTTGAATGTGCGCGGAGCGTTCACGCATATGGCCGCTGATGCAGCCATATCATTAGGCGTGGTCATTGCCGGTTTCGTGATCATATACACCGGCTGGCACTGGCTTGATCCAGCCGTGAGCCTGATTATTTCAATTCTCATTGTGATCGGAACATGGGGTCTGTTGCGCGATTCGGTCAACCTTGCCTTGCATGCGGTGCCGGAAGGAATCGACTCGGACAAGGTTCGCGCTTACTTAACGTCTGTTGAGGGTGTCAGCGAAGTGCATGATTTGCATATCTGGGCCATGAGTACGACCGAAACGGCGTTGACGGTCCATTTGGTGATGCCGGCGGGCTATCCGAGTGACGCATTCCGCAGCACGGTGGTCGACACATTGCATGAGCGGTTTAAGATCGCGCATTCCACTATCCAGATAGAAATTAATGACTCGCCCCATCCATGCAAATTGGCACCGGCTGAAGTTGTCTGATTTAAAATTCGGGTTCAGTATTCAGATCAGGCTTATGCCTCGCGGCGAAAGCGCACAGCACACCATGGTTTCCAGGAGATTCCTCATGTCGCAACAAAGAAAACAGGATATGTTGAAAAATAATCGTGATTGGAAGCGCGCTTGCATAACAATTATGGCGCTCGCGGCGTTGGCAACCCCGCCATGGGCGAATGCACAGTCTGGGCCAGTGCCTGCCGACGGCGCAACCAGAGCATTGGAGCCTGCCGCCGACACTGTGGAGGGGAAATCCGCTACGGAGATGCAAAAATCCATCGACAGCCTAAAAGAAAAAACGGCCGCCTTTCAGGTGACCGGCAATACCGACTTTGACTTTGCGATGATGGCGCGCATGCAGCGCCAAGCGGAGCTCGACATTGCCAAGGCTGAACTGGAACACGGAAAAGAACCCATGTTACGCAGCATGGCAAATAGAATCATTGAGTCGCAAAAAAATGAAATCAAGCAATTGGATCAATGGCTGGCGCTGTTTCATAAATTTGATTAATTCTTGGTACTTCTCGTAATATTTGCCAAGTATCTATCGATGGTATTTTTGGCGATGGGGGGCGATTTTGATCGTGGTATTCATTGGGTTGCGGCGATTGCGTGCAAATCGCTCATGAATTGCCATAGCCTGAAAGTGACCGCCCGACAAAGATCGACGATAACCATACTCTTTTTGACGAGCATTCTCGGATATTCTCATGCCCATTTTTGAAGCCATCTTGTTCGCGATACTGCAAGGCGTGACCGAACTCTTCCCCATCAGTAGTCTCGGACATGGCGTCATTGTGCCAGACCTGTTCCGCTGGCAGATGGACCGTAATAGCGAAGCTTTTCTGCCTTTCATGGTGGTGCTGCACCTTGGCACTGCGACGGCGCTGCTTGTGTATTTCCATCGCGACTGGATTGACCTGTTTCGTGGTTTTTTCCGCGCCAGCGGCAAGCCGGACAATCCGCAATCGCGGTTATTGTGGCAGCTCGCCGTCGGGACATTGCCAGCGGGTTTATTGGGCCTACTGTTCGAAAAGAAACTGCGTCTTCTGTTCGGCAACACCACACTCGTATTGGTCTTTCTCAGCGTCAATGGCGTGATACTGCTGGTTGGTGATCGGCTCAAACGACGTGGTGGTGGCAAGCCACTGGACGCACTGGGCTATGGCAGTGCACTGCGCATCGGTTTTGCGCAAGCGCTGGCGTTGTTTCCCGGCATTTCACGCTCAGGCAGTACGCTGGTGGCAGGGCTTGGGAGCGGGCTTGACTATGCAAGTGCAGCACGGTTTTCCTTTTTGCTTGCGACCCCGATCATCCTTGCGGCTGGTTTGCTGGAAATTCCGAAACTGATGCACATGACGGGTGACATTCCGTTTGCATTGATTGGTGTGAGTGGTGTCATTTCAGGTGTATGTGCTTATCTCAGTATCTGGTTCTTGATGCGTTACTTTAACCGGCACGATGTCGAGGCGCTTCGTCCGTTCGGCTGGTACTGCTTGATGGTCGGCATCCTGGGTCTGATCTGGAAGTTAGCGAAGTAATCGGCCCCATGCCGCAAATCGCGCCGAAGAAACACGTGGCGGCCACGTTGTGGCAAAGTGGAATGCGGCGCTGCGGAAGACCGATGTAGCAATGGTGCATATTGCCCGCGGGTTAGCGTGGTCCTGGGAGACGTCATCGACATTGGTGAATCGTCCTGGTGGTTCAGAGCCGCCGAGCCGATATCCCGTTTGAGAGAGTGAGCTAGACGACGTACCCGATGCAGCGCCACATTCCAACCTGAATGATGGAGCAAGCCATGTCCCGACGCAACGCAAAAATCAGTCTCGCAAAAACCAATCTCAAACCCCGCAAATCCCGAGCCGCCCTGACGATCACCCACCCCAACGCCGCCGGCATCGACATCGGCAGCGCCAGCCACTTTGTCGCCGTGCCGCCGGACCGGGACGACGAACCGGTGCGCGAGTTTCCCAGCTTCACCGTCGACCTCCATGCCCTGGCCGACTGGCTGCGTGCCTCCGGCGTCGACACCGTCGCGATGGAATCCACCGGCGTGTACTGGATTCCCCTGTTCGAGCTGCTGGAATCGCGCGGCTTCACCGTGCTGCTGGTTAATGCGCGGCATGTGAAGAACGTCTCGGGCCGCAAGTCCGATGTGCTGGACTGCCAGTGGCTGCAACAGCTCATGACCTACGGCTTGCTCAATGGCGCGTTTCGCCCGGCCGACGCGGTGTGCGCATTGCGCTCGCTGTGGCGCCAGCGCGGGATGCTCCTGTGCAGCCAGGGGCGGCATGTGCAACACATGCAAAAGGCGCTCACCCAGATGAACATCCAGCTTGCCAACGTCATCTCTGACGTGGTGGGCGAGACCGGCCAGAAGATATTGCGTGCCATCGTCAATGGCGAGCGCGACGGTCAGGTGCTGGCCGCGATGAAGAACGTGCGCATTCGTGCCAGTCAGGACGAGATCGCCAAGAGCCTCTCAGGCAACTGGCGCGCCGAGCATCTGTTTGCGCTGAAGCAGGCGTTGGCCATGTTCGACTTCATTGTCACGCAACTGGCCGAGTGCGACCGGGAGATCGAGCAACAGTTGCAAAGCCTGCAAGCTCATGACGGTGAACCGGCGAAGGGAAAAAAGCGTGGCCGCGCCCGCAACGCACCGAAGTTTGATCTGCGCACGCAACTGTTCAGGATGTGCGGGGTTGACCTGACACGCATCGACGGCATCGACGTGACCACCGCGCTCGCGGTGATCTCCGAGACTGGCGCGGACATGTCACGCTTCGCCACGGTCGGGCACTTCACCAGTTGGCTGGGGCTGTGCCCGGGCACCAAGATCACCGGCGGCAAGGTGATGAGCGGCAAGACCAGTCGCGTCGCCAACCGTGCGGCCCAGGCTTTGAGATTGGCTGCGGCGGCGCTGCGCAGCAGCCAATCGGCGCTGGGCGCGTACTTCCGTCGAATGTGTTCACGCATGGACAAGCCCAAGGCCGTAACTGCGGCTGCGCACAAGTTGGCGCGGCTGATCTACACCATGCTTACCAAGGGCGAGGAATACACCGACCAAGGTCAGGACTACTACGAGGAACGCTACCGCCAACGGGTGCTGCGGCAACTGGCCCAGCGCGCCGAAAAAATGGGCATGAAACTCGTCGCCACTGAACAGCCAGCCTGAAAACATCATTTATAACCAGTTACTTGGGACGTGTTTCTTGAGAGCTTGATCACTTTATTGCGATTTTTCGTGACAACGATGAAGATGCTGAAGTTGAGGTCAAGATCGGGACTAACTCCTGGATACATACAAGAGATCGTAGCCATTCAAAACTTCAGAGGCATCAATCATGGCCAGTTGCTGCGAGGATAAAAGTTGTGAGGTGAGCGCACTGCGGGAGAGTCATGGCCGTGTGCTGTGGATCGTTTTGTCCATCAACGCCGCGATGTTTGTTTTCGAAGGCGGGGCGGGCCTATTCGCTCATTCCACGGCGCTGCTTGCGGATGCCCTGGATATGCTGGGTGATGCGCTCGTGTATGGATTCAGTCTGTTCGTGCTCGCGCGTTCCGCGCGCTGGCAGGTAGGTGCGGCGCTGGCGAAGGGCAGTTTCATGCTGCTATTTGGCCTGGGCGTGCTTGCTGAAGCCGTGTACAAAATATTGCACCCGGTCATGCCCAGGGCGGAAATAATGGGCGTGGTGGGCGCAATCGCCTTGGCCGCAAACCTGATTTGCTTCTTTTTGCTGTATCGCCATCGCGCAGACAACCTGAATATGTCTTCGACCTGGCTTTGTTCGCGGAATGACTTGATCGCCAACGCCGGGGTGCTGGCCGCAGCAGGTGGAAGTTATATGCTTACTTCCCGATGGCCGGACATTGGGGTTGGCGTCATGATCGCTGGCCTTTTCTTGATCTCAGCATTCAGTGTCATTCGGCAATCTTTCAGTGCGCTGCGGGTTAGTTAGTAAGGAGTGCTTTTGAGCAGATCATCCATGTCCTTGTAATGGCCTTTAACTCTGTCCACTTCATATTCATACATAATCGCGTTTTCCGTAAATTTTGCCCGTTCGCTATCCATATCCACGGTGTTCCCATCCACACTCCCTTGGCTTGGAACAGCGTATTTTATGTCCACTGATTGGGGCGTCTTTCCTGTGCGCAGCGCTTCTTGAATGTCAATGTCTACCGCCTTGTAGCCCGGCGTATCGGCATTCGCTATATTTGACGCAAGTAATTGCTGCCGGTAAGCACGCAATCCCAGTGCCCGTTCGTGGAAGCTATCTTCTCCAGCCTCATTCTGCGAAGCGCGCAATGAAAAATGGCTAGGTAGTACGCTAGACGACAATAGTGAGCCTGGGGCAGGTAACGAAGTGGTTAGGGATGCATTGCTCCCTGCCGGGTGCAGCGGTGGGGTAATGCTTGCCACAGCCTTCTCTTTAACCTGAGCTAAGGCTTCGGCGAAAGAGCCGCCAACAGGCGTTAAGAGTTTCATCTCACCTTTTGTGGAGGAGTCCGTGCTATTCAACGGTAGCACTGAGGGCCCTAGAATGTTTGCCATGTATTTACCTCCATTGAATTAAGAAATTTATAGACCGCATTGATTTTCTCAACGCAACCGTACAAAAAATTGTCAGAGTCAATCCAAAGTCAATCTGACTGAGATGGTTAACTATCCTGTCTTGATCTTCGTGTTCCATTTGTGGCAGTGGAATAGATAAACCTGGTCGCTTTTGCGCTGCCATGATCTTCTTAACTCACAGCTGCATTTTCTATTAAAAATGTTAGTTGTTAAGTGAATAAATACCATTCTGACTCTTCGCGTACATTACTCTTTGTATGCCAGTAAACGTAACGCGTTAATCACAACCACCAGGGTTGAGCCCTCGTGTATCAATACTGCCACGCCGATCCCGGCCCAGCCAAACAGGGTGGCGGGGATCAGCAGCGCCACCACGCCCAGCGACACCCACAGATTCTGGCGAATGATGCGCCTTGATGCACGGCTCAAGGCCACCGCAAAGGGCAGCTTGGAGAGATCGTCGGCCATCAGCGCCACGTCCGCGGTTTCCAGCGCCACATCGGTTCCCGCGCCGCCCATGGCGATGCCCACCGTGGCGCGCGCCATGGCGGGGGCGTCGTTGACGCCGTCGCCGACCATGGCCACTTGGCCGTAGCGCTGTCCGAGCTCTTCCATGGCCTTGACCTTGTCTTCCGGCAACAGGCCCGCTTTCACTTCGTCCAGGCCAATTGTGTTGGCGATAGCGCGGCCCACGCCTTCGTTGTCCCCAGTGAGCATGATGGTTTTGCGGATGCCGAGTTGATGCAGGCGCTCCAGCACCCCGCGCACCCCCTCGCGCGGCGTGTCAGCCAAGGCCACGACGCCGAGGAACTGCCCGTCCACCTGGATCAGCATGATGGTTTTGCCTTCCGCCTGGAGGCGCAATACATGCTGCTGAATCACCTCAGGGAGGGATTCGCCATCAAACAACTTGGCGTTGCCGATGGCTACCTTTTGCCCCTCAAATTCGGCGCGCACGCCTTTTCCGGTAACGGCTTCAACCTCCCCGGCCTCACGCCAGCTTAAACCGCGCCCCTTCGCCTCCGTCACCACCGCCTGCGCCAGGGGATGGGCGCTGCGGTTTTCCACAGCAGCGGCAATGGTCAGCAGGCGCTCCTCGTTTCCGGTAACGGCGACGACATCGGTCAGTTTGGGCTTGCCGATGGTCAGGGTGCCGGTCTTGTCAAAGGCGATGGCCGTTAGCACGCCGAGATTTTCCAGATGCGCGCCGCCCTTGATCAGCACGCCGCCGCGCGCGGCGCGTGCGATGCCGGACAGCACTGCCGACGGGGTGGCGATGGCGAGCGCGCAGGGCGAGGCCGCCACCAGTACCGCCATCGCGCGGTAAAAGGATTCGGCGAAAGGGAAACCAAATAGCGGCGGCAGCACGATGAGCAACCCGACCCCCACCAGCACGGCCGGGACAAAAATCCGCTCGAAGCGGTCAGTGAAGCGCTGGGTGGGCGATTTCTGCGTCTGCGCCTCAGCCACCATCGTGACCATGCGCGCCAGCGTGCTCTCCTGCGCCAGCCGAGTCACCTCGACCATGAGCGCGCCCTCGCCGTTGACCGTGCCGGCGAACACCTTGTCACCGGACTGCTTGTCCACCGGCATCGATTCGCCGGTGATCGGAGCCTGGTCCACCGCTGAATTGCCCGAGGCCACCTGGCCGTCGGCGGGAATGCGCTGGCCGGGTTTGACGACCACCCGGTCACCGCGCTGCAAGGCTTCGACCCGCACTTCGATCTCAGCACCGTCCCGCTGCACGATGGCGGTCTTGGGCGCCAGTTCCGCCAGCGCCTCGATGGCCTTGCGCGCCCGGTCCATGGCCATGTGTTCCAGCGCATGACCCAGGCTGAACAGGAACAGCAGCAGCGCGCCTTCTACCCAGGCGCCGAGCGCCGCCGCCCCGGCCGCCGCGACGATCATCAGGGTATCGATGTCGAAGCGGCGGCTGCGCAAACTCTGCCAGGCGTCGCGCAAAGTATAAAAGCCGCCGGCGGCGTAGGCGCCCAGCAACAGGCCGAGCTCCAGGCCGCGCGGTGCGTCGGCGAGACCCGCCAGCCAGCCGGCCAGCAACAGCAAGCCGGCAACGCCGCTCAAAATAAGCTCGCGATGCTCGGCGAACCATCCGGCTTCATGGCCTTCTTCCCGCACGGTATAACCCAGCGCCTGGATGCGCCGGACAATCGCCAGACGCTCAATTTTCTCGCTGTCGTACTCCAGGCGCAGCCGTTCTGCGGCGTAGCTCACGGAGGCTTCCAGCACGCCGTCCATGCGCGACAGCGCGTGCTCGATCACCGTGGCGCAGGTAGGGCAGTCCATGCCGTCGATACGCAGGCTCTCGTGACGATAGTGGTTGCCGAGCTTGGCCCCGGCCGCTTGCGCCAGCTCGCGCACCCGGCTCACGCTGAACTGCTGCGGGTCGTAGTGCAGGCAAAGGCGGGTGCCGCCGTCTTCGCTGACCAGGTGTACCTTTTCCAAGCCCTCGGCCTGCAGCAATCTAGTCAGCCGCCCTACGCAAGCGTCGCGCTCATCAGCGACATCCGGCAAGACCAGGGACAAGTCCAGTTTAAGTTTTTCGGTCATGATGCTGCTCCTCAAGAATCAAATGACTACAGCGGGGTATGCGCTGCGTTACTGCTGGGGTTTGCCGCACTGGCCGCAAAACTGGGTGCCCGCCGGCAGTTCCGCGCCGCAGCCGGAACATTTACCGGCCGACAGGGAAGTGCCGCATTGCTGGCAAAAGCGCGCATCGCCCGCATTGGCGCTGCCGCACTTGGGGCAGGGATTGCCGGGATTGCTACCACTTGGGTTAGTGCCCTGCGGATAGCCTGGATAACCACCGTAGCCGCCATGTTTGGAGCCGCCGTGATGACCGCCTTGATAACCACCATGGCCGCCTCCGAATCTGCCGCTCATTAAATTGCCCAACATCCGTTCAAACAATCCCATGATTTACTCCTTTGCAGTTGATCTAAAGATGACAAAAATTGTCCATGCTAATTGACGACACCTGCTTACTCGGGATGGTCTTGGTTGCCAGGTTTTCGGCTGAGCCGCTTCCAGCCGGGTAGGTGATGAAGCGCGAGGGTTGCAAAAATCAGCCCTCCCGTGACGATCGCCAGCACGTACATCCCGAAAGCGCTGGCCATGCCCACTGCGGCTGTCGCCCAGAGTGTTGCGGCGGTCGTTAGCCCTGCCACGCCCCCCTTATCCTGGAAAATGACGCCTGCCCCGATAAAGCCTATGCCGGTGACGACTTGTGCCGCGATACGGGTCGGATCATTGGCCACATGGGCGGATATCAGGCTGAATGCGCACGCCCCTATAGCGATCGCCATGTAAGTCCGAATGCCCGCGTCGCTCGCATGGCGTTCTCTTTCCCAGCCGATCAAGCCTCCTATCAGCGCAGCGACCATCATGCGCGAGGCATAAAGAAGTTCAGTTCCGATATCCATTTTTTTGTTCATCTCCTCTTCCTATACAACGGCCACAAGGACCAGCGCTGCGCCATACCCTGATAAAAAGCTTGCAGCCAAGGCGCGCGGCTCACTGCCCTTGTCCAAACCGGCAAGCAACTGGTGGACTGCCATATACAGGGCCGCACCGAATCCCGAAGCAAGGCTGGCGACAAGGCCTGCCCCGGTTAATCCTTCCGCAAGCGCCATGCCCACCATTAGGCCAAGCAGCACGATAACGGCGAGCGCCAATCCCATCGTGGCGCGTGCAGCAAACTTCACGGCTGGGGTTGCAAGCGCGAAGGCGAGCCAAAAGAGCTGCACGGCGAGGGAGAGCATCACGGCCATGGACTCGGCGATCTTCGCGGAATACGCGACACCGATGCAAAAGGCGACGAGCAGCACGGCTAAAATGGTATTTGCGACACGTTCTTCCTCGTTCCGTACCTCCCGTACCTCCCGACGACTGCCTCGCAGGTTCGCCAGATTCCGGGGCCATAAGAATTCCGTCAACGCGTAAACGGCGATGCCTGCGACGCATCCCAAAGTGAGACCCAGCAATAAGGCGAAGGCAGGCTTGGTCCCCGTCATGGCAGGAAGCAGGCTCGCCCCGGCGGCGGCGAACACCGCGCCCGCGGCAAACCATCCCCCATACTGCCTGGTGCGCAGTTGCCCTACGCCGATCCCTGCCAGCACAGCGCCGGCCAGGGGAACAAGCGCGAGAATCAACAACATCTTCCCCGAGGGAATCAAGGAGTATTCCTCACCCTAACACTGGGATGGCTGCGTCAAGGATGCTAAGCCCCGGCATCGCGCGCCGGCGTTCCGCACTGGCCGCAAAACCTGGTACCCGCCGGCAGCTCGGCACCGCAGCCGGAACATTTACCGGCCGACAGGGAAGTGCCGCATTGCTGGCAAAAGCGCGCATCGCCCGCATTGGCGCTGCCGCACTTGGGGCAGGGATTACCGGGATTGCCGCCGCCTGGGCCGCTGCCCTGCGGATAGCCTGGATAAGCACCGTAGCCGCCGTGTCTGGAACCGCTGCTATGGTGGCCGCCTTGGTAGCCGCCGTGGTGGCCGCCGAATTTGCCGCCCCTCAAATTGCCCAGCATCCGTTCAAACAATCCCATGATTTGCTCCTTTCCAAAAAACGTGGTCTCCCGCAAAAAATTGCACCTTGTTCATTCCTACAACCAGCGTATGGCTGCCGCGCTGACGATGTCGGTCACATAAATCCAGCCTGCCTCGGCTTGGCCGGTGCGGGCGGCGTGCCCGATGATGGTCACCAGCTCGTCCACCTGGTTATCCTCGCAAACCAGTTCCAGCTTCGATTCGTTGATGACTACCTCGGCCAATTCGATGGAATAGTGCTGTTCCTGGGTATCCATCGCCTTGAGCAGGATTTTTACCGGGATGACGGCAAGATTGCGGCAGCCAGGCGTTCCGTCCGTGTTGCACAGTCCTGACTCCTTCAGGGCGCGAATCACGTCGGCGATGCGGTGGTTGTGGATATAAGCCTTGATTTCTTTCATGCGGATTCTCCTGTTGGGTAATTGGGTGCGGCCCGGTCAGGCCGCACGCTGCTGGTTTATTTCGCTTGTTTGCGTTCGCGGCGGTTCTCCACCCACTCGTACATCAGCGGCAACAGCAGCAAGGTCAGCGCAGTGGAGGTGAACAATCCGCCCACCACCACGGTTGCCAACGGACGCTGGGTTTCCGCTCCTACCCCGCTGGACAGCAGCATCGGCACCAGGCCGAAGATGGCGATGGAGGCCGTCATCAGCACCGGCCGCAGGCGCAGCGCAGCGCCTTGCTTGACCGCTTCCCTGACCGACAGCCCTTGCCGTCGCTGATCATTGAGGAACGACACCAGCACGATGCCGTTCAGCATCGCCACCCCGAACACGGCGATGAAACCGATAGCCGACGGCACCGACAGGTACTGGCCGGTGACCGCGAGCCCGATTACCCCGCCGATGGTGGCGAACGGCACGTTGGCGATGATCAGCGTGGCGTAGGTGAGCGAGTTGAACGCGGTGTAGAGCAGGATGAAGATCAGCCCGATGGTCAGCGGCACGATCAGCGCCAGCTTGGCCATGGCGCGCTGCTGGTTCTCGAACGCGCCGCCCCATTCGATCCAGTAGCCGGCCGGCAGCTTCACCTGCTGCTTGATCCTTGCGCCGGCTTCCTTCACGAAGCTGTCCACGTCGCGCCCTTTCACGTCCATCTGGATCACGGCGTAACGTTGCAGCTGTTCGCGTCGGATGAAGGAATAACCTTCGTCCAGTTCCACCGTGGCGACTCTGGAAAGGGGAATCAGCGCGCCGCTCTGGGTACGGATCGGGATGTTGTTGATGGCTTCCACGCTGTTGCGGAAATCGGGTGCGAGCCAGACCTGGATGTCGAAGCGCTTGACGCCGTCGATCAGCGTACTCACCGCCTTGCCGCCGATGCCGGCCTGCACCACCTCGAGGATTTCGTCGGCGTTGATGCCGTAGCGCGCAGCCTCATCCCGGTTCACCTTGACCACCATCTGCGGCTTGCCTTTGTTCGCTTCCAGCGACAGGTCCGCGACGCCAGGCACTTTCTCCAGGGCGGACTTAAGCTCACCGGACAGGCGGTCAAGGGTGGTCAAGTCTTCGCCGTAGAGTTTTAGCGCGAGCGTGGCGCGCACCCCGGAAATCAACTCCTCGACGCGCATCTGGATCGGCTGGGTAGCCGAAATCACCGAGGTCGGCACGACCTGTTCCAGCTTATCCTGCATCGCCCTGGAGAGATCGGGGAAGGAAATGGCTTTGGGCCACTGGTCACGTGGTTTGAGATTCACCAGGATTTCCATGTAGTTCACGTCCGCGGTTTCGCCCTTTTCCGCGCGCCCGATCATGGCTATGGCCGAAGTGGTTTGCGGGAAGGTTTTCAGTGCGGTTTCGAGGCGCTCGGAGATACGGATGGATTCGTCGAGCGAGGTGGAAGGAATACTGGTCACTCGGAACATGATGCCGCCTTCCTGCAAAGTGGGCATGAATTCCTTACCAAGAAAGGGAATCACCGCGACGGACGCCACCAGCAGCACCAGCGCACCGGAAAACACTTTTTTCTTGTTCTCCAGCGCCCAGTCGAGCAAGGGCAAATAAAGTTTTTTCGCCCACTTGACGATGAAGGTGTCTTTCTCCTCCTTCGGCTTCAGGATGAGCGCCGACATGACCGGCACCAGCGTCATGGTCAGCAACAGGGAACCCACCATCGCGAAGGTGATGGTGAGCGCCATCGGCTTGAACAGCTTACCTTCCAACCCGGTGAGGGAAAATAGCGGCAGAAACACCACAATGATGATCAGGATCGCGAACGCGGTCGGATTGATCACCTCGCGCGCCGCTTCCAGGATAACGTGCGTCTTGTTCACCGCCTTGCCGGCCTGATGCGAGAGCAGGCGGAAGCCGTTCTCCACCATCACCACGGCGCCATCCACCATCATCCCGATCCCCACCGCCAGACCCGCCAGCGACATCAGGTTGGCCGACAACCCCCACTGCTGCATCAGGATGAAGCTGATCAGCATGGCGAGCGGCAGGGCGATGATGACCACCACTGCGGAACGGATCTCTCCCAGAAACAGGAACAAGATGATGACCACCAGGATGGAGCCCTCGACCAGGGCGTTTTCCGCGGTCTTGACCGCCTTCTCCACCAGTTCCGTACGGTCGTAGACCGTATTGATGGCAACGCCAGCCGGCAGCGCCTGCTGTACGGTCTTGAGCTTTGCCTTCACGGCGTCCACCACGTTCTTGGCGTTCTCGCCGATACGCTGCAACGCTATCCCCAGCACGACTTCCTTGCCGTCCTTGGTCACCGCGCCGGAGCGCAGGGACGGTGCCTCCTTGACTTCAGCCACATCGCGCACATAGACCGGCGTCCCCTCGCGGGTGGCCAACACCACATTGCCGATATCCCGCACGTTGCCGACCAAGCCAAGGCCGCGCACCAGATACTGCTCCTGCCCGATATCGAGATATTGCCCGCCGACCTGACGGTTGTTGGCGGTGAGGGTCTCCATCACGGTCTTGAAGCTCAGGCCATATTTGATCAGCTTTTGCGGATTGATCAGCACCTGATATTGCTTTTCCTGTCCGCCCCATGACATCACGTCGTCGACACCCGGTGCGGTTCTCAGCACCAGGCGAACGTTCCAGTCCTGCAGGGTGCGCAGGTCCATTTCAGATAATTTCTTGTCGGCGCTTTCGATGGTGTACCAGAACACCTGCCCCAACCCCGAACTATTGGCACCGAGCACAGGCTCCCCATAGCCTTCCGGAATGCGGCCCTTGACTTCCTGTAGCTTCTCACCCACCAGCCGGCGGGCGAAGTAGATGTCCACATTGTCCTTGAAGTACACGCTGACATAAGACAGTCCAAACAAGGAAACCGAGCGTATTTCCTCCACTCCAGGCAGGCCGGCCATGACACCTTCCACTGGAAAGGTCAGCAGCTTTTCCACATCCTCGGCCGCAAGCCCAGACGCCTCCGTATAAATGTTCACCTGTACAGGTGTCACGTCGGGGAAGGCATCCACCGGCACTTCGCGCCAGGCTTTCACGCCCAGCAACACCACCAGCAGGAACGCCACCAGCACCAGCACCTTGTAGCGCAAGGATAGATCAACAATATGATTTAACATGGCCGTCCCCTATTCCGCGCCGATTTGCGATTTGAGCAATCGGGCTTTGAGCGCGTAGGCACCGCTCACCACCACGCTCTCACCCGCTGCCACGCCGGATTTCAGCACGGCATATCCCTGTGCACGTTCGCCCACTTCCACGGCGCGCGGCTCGAATCCACCGCTTTCGGCGACAAATACCGTCGGTTGCCCCTGCAACAGCAACACGGCGTCTTCCGGCACGATCAGCGCTTTGGCGCTCGCCCCGGTGGTGTTGATCGCCGCACTAGCGAACATTTCCGGTTTCAGCCTGCCGTCGGGGTTCGGCACTTCCACCCGCGCCTTGGCCGTACGGGTTTCCTTGTTCATCGTGCTGCTGATGTAGGTGAGCCGCCCCTTGAACACCTCGCCCGGATAGGCGGATACAGTGACCGTGGCCTGGGCGCCGACGCGGACCTTGCCAAGGTCTTTCTCGAACAGATCGCTTTCGATCCACAGGGTGGACAGATCGGCCACGGTAAACAGGGATTGGTCCGGTTGGACGAGTTCCCCCAGTACCGCCTTTTTCTCGATGATGGTGCCGGCAAACGGGGCGGACAGCGGAAACACCGAGCTGGACGATTTCTCCGGGGCGACCCCCATCATGCGCAGCTTGTCACCGGCGGCACGCAGGGTGACCCGGGCCTTTTCGTGTTCGGCGCGGGCGCGCAGGTAGTCCTTCTCGGGAATGATATTGTCGGCATTCAGCCGCTGGGCACGCTCGAAATTGGCCTGGGCCAGCGCTGCTTCGCTCGCCGCTTGCAGATAAGCGGAACGTGCCTCGCCCAGATCAATGCTGTCCAACACCGCCAGCGCCTGCCCCGGTTTCACCCGGTCGCCCAGGCTGGCATTCACCTTGACGACACGCCCCGGCACACGCGGGCCTACGTGCGCCAATTTATCCTGGTTAGCCTGAATGGTCGCCGTGACCACGACCTGTTCGGCTTTTTGCTGCAATTCCAGTTTCTGCACCTTGATGCCGGCTGTTTGGGCTTCTTCGGCGCTCAGGGCGAGCAATTTCCCGGCGCCCTGTTTTTCCGGTGCGGGTGCTGTCCCGTCTTTGCCTGCCGGTTCCGTTTGCTTGGGCTGCGCTGCGTCATTTTCTGGTGTTTTGGGTTTGTCGCCGCACCCTGCCAGAAGACTTGCAGACAAACTGCCGGCCAGTAACCAAGCGGACCATCGCCCCAGGGCATTTTTTTGTTGGCTGCGTGAGTTTTTCATGTCATGAATTCCTTGATATTCGATTATGTTCAGCGTGCTTCGCGCGCAGACTGCCAGCCCGCTGCCGCTTCCAGAGTCACTTGGGTCAAGCGCAAATCGGTTCGGGCGTCGAGCAGGTCGCGCTGCCCGTCCAGTACCTGGCGGTTGACCAACAGCAATTGCAGCAGCCCGATCTCGCCGGCGCGAAAGGAAACGGAGGACAGGTGCTGGTTTTCCTGCAGGCTCGGCAGCACCGATTCGCTCAGCCGTTTGACGCGCGTTTTCAGATTCTCCCAGCGCTCCCACAGCGCCAGCACCTGAGCGCGCGCGTCGCGTTGCACGGCCTGTTGCTGCACCTGCGCCTGGGTCAACTCGGTGGTCGCGCGCCCGATTCCGGTGGCGTTACGGCGAAACAGCGGCAGCGGCAGGGTGATGCTCAAACCAGTGATCCTGTCCTGGGGATTGGCCGGACCTTCGCGCGCGCTGGAGAGGCCCAGTGTCACGTCCGGATAAACCGCCGCGCGCTCCAGATCGAGCCGGCTTCTGGCGGCTTTTTCCCGATAGTCGAACGCGCGTAGCAGCGGGCGGTTGGCGGCCGAAGCCAGCAGTTCCTGCAAGGTATACGAAGCCGATGAGGGATCGAGATATCCGCCGACTTCGGGCAAGTTATCGGCCGGCAGTTGCAGCAAGGTGGCCAGCTCGGCCCGTGCCTGGACCAGTTGCTCCCGCAACACAGACACCTGGTTTTGTGCGCGCTCCGCTTCCACTTTGGCGAGATTGCCATCGAGGCGGCTGTCTTCACCCGCCGCGACGCGTTTTCTGACCGCCGTCGCTGCCTCCTGGATGAGCTTGAGCGTCCGCTCTTCCATTTGAATGCGCAGTTGCAGGCTGAGCACTTGCACGAAGCGTTGCTCCACTTCCGCGCGCAACTGGCGCCGGGTTTCCGTGATCACCTCTTGCGTCGCGGCAAGAGACTGCTCCGCTGCGCTGCGGCGCTTGTCCTGTTGTCCGGCTATTTCGAAAGTCTGCGCCAGCCCCACTGTCCACTCGCGGTTGCTCCGGGCGGGATCTGTCGTTTGAGGAATAGTGCGCTTGCGCCACTCCGTAGCGAGTTGTGGATTGTTCCACAGCGGCGCACGGGCGTCGGTGAGCTCGCCCTGCGCCGCGGCAAGATTCGCCTGGCTTGCGCGCAGTGCGGGGTTGGCCTGTTCAGCCTGTTGCCAGGCTTGCTCCAGAGTAAGCGGAGCCGACAGGGCTGAAAGTGGATAAAGTGATGCGAGCAACAATGGCACGCCGATAAGGCGGCACATTAGCCGCATCCGGCTGCGCAGGCTGCGGTAAATAGGGACGAATTGCACGATAACTCCTTCTGATGCATGCACAGCAGCTCGCTTGAGGCGAGCGTGCACTCAAGACAAAATCACAACATGATTTGAATCAGATTTAGGAGAACAGACGCGGGGGCCGATAGCGGCCTTCGGGAAGAGCGGGAGGAACGATGCTATGCAAAAAGACGAAGTAATCCTCAGGCGTCGCCGCCTGGAGGATCGGATGCAGCGGAAAAATTCCAACAAAATGATCCACGGCGTGGCACCAGTGGTTGCACACCACGCCCTTGAGGCTGGGTTTTCCATCGCTGGACTGCTCAGTGGACGATTCATCATCGGCCAGTGCCGTTTGCGACGCCTCCATGAGGAACGCGTCGGCCACGGCTTCGCGATTGAACGTCCAGCCGCCCCCATTGATCACTAAGGTGATCAGCAGGAACTGAACAATTCGTCGGAACGCGGCAGACATAGTTGGGTATTTAACTTGATCTGTGAGTAAGATACAAGGACTTTAAACCCTGTAGCGACTTCATGGTCAAGTGATTAAAATGATCGGATTATTATGGGGAGGGATTTATGCGCATTGGTGAATTGGCAAAAATTACTGGCATCGAGGTTGAAACACTGCGCTACTACGAACGCGTGGGGCTGGTGCAGCTACCAGCCCGCCAAACCAATGGTTACAGGGCCTATGGCCAGGATGCAATTGAACGGGCAAATTTTATCCGGCATTGCCGCACGCTGGACATGGGGTTGGGAGACATCAAGCGCCTGCTCGATTTTACATCGAAACCCGACGCCGACTGCTTAGACGTAAATCACTTGCTCGATGAGCATCTTGCTCGCGTGCGCGCCAAGCTTCAATCTCTCCGAACGCTGGAAAAGCAACTCGCTCGGCTTCGTACCCAATGCGACACCGGCCACCGGGCGGCAGATTGTGGGATTTTGCAAGACTTGGTTGCAGCTGCCCATGGCGAGGCGTGCGCGTGCCACCCGTCCGACGCCAACACCGGCTTGTCTAAACGAAAGGCGCACGAGTGATCACGGAGCTAGCTAAAACGACGGCGTTGTTCATCGCCACCGCCGTCGCCGAAATTGTAGGCTGTTACTTGCCCTGGCTTTGGCTCAAGCAGGGCAAGCCCGGGTGGCTGCTGTTACCGGCAGCGGTGAGCCTGGCACTGTTCGCCTGGCTGCTCACGTTGCATCCCAGCGCTGCTGGTCGCACCTATGCGGCCTACGGCGGGGCCTATATTGCCGTTGCGCTGATTTGGCTGTGGCAGGTGGACGGCGTAACGCCTACGCGCTGGGATTTACTTGGCGCGGGGATCGCGATCATCGTGCTGCAACCTCCATTGCACCGCTAGCGACAAGGATTTCCCGGTTCATTTTCATGACGGGCACTAGAGCGCCTAACCTCGTTTCAGATCGTCGCGCTTCTGCAAGTACTCCTCGCGATCGATTTCTCCCCGAGCATATCGTTCTTCCAGGACGGACAGCGCGTCGGGCTTTTTCTCGCCATCCGTGCTGTTCGAGCGGCGATTACCCATCAGGTACTTCACTGCCGCCAGCACCAGTAGTATCGGAATCAGCCAGAAAAATGCCATCCCTAGCTGCCCCAACCAATGCCAGCCCATGCCGTAGCCGTCATAATTCATCCACATTCTGCGCTCCTTCAATATAGGTACTGAGCAGCCTGCCTCGATAAAATGCTATCGCGTGGTAACCCTCCTATTTAGCGGCATTAGCCTGCATATATCCGAGAATTACTTGCAACTCCTCTGGAGTCGGTGCGGCAATTGCCATGCCGCTGTTTTGCTTCATCCATTGCATGCGCGCATTCATGCGTCCTACCACCGGCGCCCATCCGGGGGTACTGTGCAGAGCAGGCGTGGGAAGGCCATGGCACTGCGTACAGTACTGATTGACCAGTCGCGCCCCTGCCGATTGAGGTTCCGGCAACTGCGCCGGATCTACGCCACGCGGCATTTCTCCTCCCATCATCATGCCTTCCATCATTCCGCCGCATCGCCCTTCCATCATGCCACCCCAGCGGCTGCCGCACATGCCTTGCGCCAGTTTCTGGCCAGCTGCGCCACCCTTCTGAAAAGTCTGCATCTCGAATGGATTTCCGTCAGCCCGGGCCACATGGACTGTAGAAAGACAAAGTGCAACCGCTGCGCCGGCAGCCACGTTTGAAACAGTTTTGCTTTTTCCCATGATTCACCTCCGTTGCCATACGTTTAAGAAGAAATGCTTGCCTCGCAAAAATATCAACAGAGCCCGCGATACACACTCCGGCTTTTGCCGAACCTCGTCGGCCAACTGAGTGATTTCTGCCTTGTTAACCTTTTAGCTTGGACACCTAACAAAACACATTCCTTGATGAAACCGCCATGGATCGTGCGGCGGCTCTGTCGTAATGTCTTTCAGCCAGCGGTTCACAATTCCCGGACTTCCACCTCGGTCATCTCCATGCCGAGTCGCGCCGTTTTCACAAGCTTAAGCGCAATGCGACTGTTTCCCTTGGCGTAGACATGGGTCTCTTCCGTGGGGGAGGCGGCAGTTACTTCTTTGGTGAATCCCCGCGTCGCCATCTCGCGGGCGTAAAACGCGATGACCTCGGCGAAACCGGTCTCGCCCTTATAGGTCACATGTCGTTTTTGCTCCTGGATAGCGAAGGCGACTCGTACCATGCCGGGAAAACGCGGGATGCCCGTGATGTCCTCGCCGCCTACGTCCTGCCTGGGCAGGGCCGCGCCCGGCACCCACTCTTCGACCTTTTGCCCCAGCTCTGGCGGCACGAGCGCCTTAACTCGCTCCTTGAGTCCGGGCAACATCTCTTCGGCCTTTTGCATGGGCTGCGCGGCGATTTGTTTGCCGCCGGCGAGCCACTGGGGCAACCTGTCCGTGACAAGACCGACGCCGGTGATAACCCCCCAGACGAGGAGTACCAGTAAAATCACCAAGCCCAGACCGCCGATCCAGAACCATCTGCTCATATCCGCCCCTCAGTCAAACAAATCGCGCAGGAAGGACTTGCGCGGCTTGCCCCGGTACTCGTCATCGCGGTAGTGACGCTCAGGTTCGCGCGCCTGGCCGAGGGGATCGCCACGCGGCCGGTCGCCGGCCTGACGCTCCGCATGCTCGATGAACTTGTCCAGCTCACCGCGATCCAGCCACACGCCGCGACATTCTGGGCAGTAGTCGATCTCGATTCCTTGGCGCTCAGTCATTACCAGATTCGTTTCTTTGCATACCGGGCATTTCATGGTCTTTCTCCTATTATTCTGTGAAGTCAGCGCCTGTCCTGGACGCGAACAGGATGCTTATTTCTGCATTGGCATGGACTCCTGCTGACCCTGGTGTTCCATCATTTGGTCCATCATCATCTGCATCATCTCCATGTGCTTTTCCATCATGTCGCCTCCCATCATTCCACTTTTCATATCTCCGCCCATCATGCCGCCACCCTCTTCCATGTCGTCACACATACCGCGCATCGTCTTCATGCCTTCGCGCATGCTTTGCATATGCTGCCGCATGAGTTTCTGGCGTTCCTCGGGGTCCGTGGTTTTGCGGATTTCTTCCATCTGCGCTTGCATTTTTGTCATCTGCTCCTGCATCTGGCCCATTTGCATATCGGTTTGTTTGTCTGCGATACCCGCAGTCTTGCTTGATTTGGCTGGCGCGGCTTTTTTATCCTGCTTCGGGTGGTGCGCCTCATCGGCAAATGCAAGAGGCGCGGATAACGCGACCGTCGCGAGCGCGGTAAATAAAATCGAATTTTTCATGATGTATTTCCTTTTAAGCTAATGTGAAAAAATGACGGCTGTTTTAAGCGATTACACTTTACTTATGTCTTTAACTACAGTTTGCATGTCTTGCTAATTCAGGCTCAGCAAGACTCTAATCTGTCCCTCCATCAGGCCATCCACGGGGATGACGCGCGCCTCATCAATAATCAGCACGGGGCAATGACGAACCTGGAAACGCTCCACGAGTTCGGGGTGCTCTTCGGCGTAGCAACGCTCATATGCGAGTCCTAGATCCCGCAACTCCTGCTCGATGCTACTGCAGTGGCAGGTCCGGGTGATAAGCAGTTTGATGTCCATGGTGACCTCCGTCTTTAATGACCGCAGCACATGCATTTACCATGCATCTCGCCACCCATCATGTGCATGGTCTCGCGCATTTGCTGCATGTGTTCCCGCATAAGCCGCTGCTGTTCCTGTGGATCCTGGGCTTGATGGATTTTTTCCATGTTCGCTTGCATCTGCTGCATATCCACCTTCACCTTCGCCATGGTCTCGTCGGATTGCGCGCTGCGTGCTTCTTCAGTCCCGCCTACCGCGACGGACACCCGCTCCAGCCGTTGCCTGACTTCGCTTGCCAACGCAGTAATCTCGGGTTTGTTCACCAGTTCCAGCACCGCATTCGGGTCCATGAATTCCACATGAACCGCGCCAGCCTCGTCCTGCCGCACTACCACATTGCAGGGCAGCAGCAGGCCGATCGAGGGCTCGGTGACGAGCGCCCGGTGTGCCAGCGGCGGATTGCACGCGCCGAGGATGCGGTAAGGCGGCATGTCCTCATTGAGCTTCTTCTTCAGGGTCGCCGCCACGTCGATATCGGCAAGTATGCCAAATCCCTCTCCCTGGAGTGCTTGAGTCACATGCACAATCGCATCGTCGAACGACATGTCGACGGTTGTTCCGAAGCCATACTTGGTCATTTTCGATTCCTTTCGTCAAATGAAAATAAAGCGCATCAGGACCGCAACATACGCAACCCGCTCGCGATCACCACAAACTCGCTGATCTCGTGGGCCAAGACGGCTATCGGCAGGGTGAAGACCCCCGCGATGGCCCCTGCAACCAAGCCGCCGATGACGACGGCGGAAAGCCCGAGGTTCTGCCCGATCACCCGCCGGTTCCGGCGGCTGAGCGTCACGGCGTAGGCAAGCCGGGACAGGTCATCCCCCATCAGGGCCATATCGGCGGTCTCCAGCGCCACGTCGGTGCCCGCCGCACCCATGGCGATCCCGACTTCGGCTGCCGCCAGCGCCGGGGCGTCGTTGACGCCGTCCCCTACCATCGCCACATGGCCGTAACGCCGCTGCAATTCCGCCACCACACGTGTCTTGTCCTCGGGCGAAAGCTCGGCATGCACCTCGTCCACGCCTGCCTGCAGGGCGATGGCATGGGCGGCAGCCGGGTTGTCTCCCGTGAGCATGACGATCCGCTCGATCCCTGCCTGCCTGAGCGCAGCCACTGCGGCGGCTGCGCCGGGTCTCAGCGGATCCGCAACCGCAAGGATCCCTACTGCCCGTTGCGCCGTTCCTACCAGCACCACGGTCTTTCCCTCGCCCTGCAGGCGCGCGATTTCGTCCTCAATCGCTGATAGCGGCGTTCCGAGCTCCCTGAACAGCTTCGGGCTGCCGATGTGCCACTCACTGCCTTGGACACGCCCCTTGACCCCCATCCCGGTAAGCGACTGGAAATCCTCGACCGGCAACGCGCCGATTCCCAGCGATGCGGCGTGTTCGGCCACCGCGCGCGCCAACGGGTGCTGCGAGCGGCTTTCCAGCGCGGCGGCAACAGCAAGAACCTGCTCCGCATCGCTCCCGTTCAGTGGAATGATCTCGGTCACCTGAGGACGCCCCATGGTCAGGGTACCAGTCTTGTCCATGGCAATCACCCGTACCTTGGCGAGGTTTTCCAGATGCACCCCACCCTTGATCAGTAATCCGTTGCGGCCCGCCGTACCAATTGCAGCCACCAAGGTGATGGGGATCGAGATCACCAGCGCGCACGGCGCGGCGGCGACGATGAAGACGGTGGCACGGGTCAGCCACTCCTGCCAAGGCAACCCGAATAGCGGTGGCAACACAGCAATAAGTACGCCCACCGCAAGCACAGCTGGGCTGTAGCGTTTACCGAAACGCTCGATGAAGCGCTGACTGCGCCCCTTCGCCTGCTGCGCCTGCTCCACCAGTTGGATAATGCGGGCGATGGTGTTGTTGGCGAAGGTCTTGGTGGCGCGCACGGTGAGCGCCCCTTCGCCGTTGAGCGTGGCGGCGAAAACCTTGGTGCCGGGCGATTTTTCCACCGGCACCGATTCGCCGGTTACAGGCGCCTGGTTAACGCTGGAGCGTCCTTCGATCACTTCGCCGTCGGTGGCGAGCGCCTCACCGGGCAGCGCAATGAAGACATCCCCGACGCGCAATTCCTCCACGGGAATCCGCATTTCTTGACCCCCACGCCGAACCAGGGCGGTCTTTGGCGTGAGGTCCATCAGCGACCGAATGGCATAACGGGCGCGCTCGGCCGTGTAGCCCTCCGCCGCCTCGGAAATCGAATAAAGAAACACCAGCGTGGCTGCTTCGGCCCACTGGCCCATGACACCCGCTACGATGGCGGCCACCGACATCAGCAGTTCAATGCCGATCTCGCGCTCTTTGACGAGTTCTTCCAGCGCCTCGCGCCCGAAAAAGTAGCCGCCAATGAGCACGGCGGAAACATACAGCAATGTCGCAAGCGAAGCCGGCAGGCCCGCCAGGGCACCGAAAAAGCCGACCGCCAGCAATGCGCCGGAGACGGCGGACGTCACTACCTTGAGATTTCGCCAGGGGGGCGGCATAGGCGATGACTGGGCAGCGGAGCCGCAGGACGAGCAGGCCATCACTCCCCCTCCACGGCGAGCGTCCGGGTCTGGATCCCCAGCCGACAGCGCCCGCCCTCGCGCAGGCACATGCGGTTCTGGAAATTTGCCAGATCAGTCGCGAACAGGCTATCGCTGTCCGGCAACGCCTTGAGCATGTCGAACAAGCGGTCGAGATGCGGCACGCCCTGCACCAACCGGTGGTACACCCAGCGGCCATCCTTGACGGCGGACAGCAGGCCAGCCTGGCGCAGGACCTTGAGATGGCGCGACAGCTTGTACTGTGGCTCCATGAGGCTGTCCACCAGCTCGCAAAGGCACGCTTCCTCCCCCGTCTGGGCCAGAAGGCGGGCAATTCGAATCCTAGTCGGATCCGCGAGGGCTTGAAAGATTTCCTGTGGTTTAATATTTATTGAATGCATACTTGCATTATAATGCAAGTATTCAACAATGCAATCTTAAGGAACCAAGGATTGCAGTAGTCAAAAGGCTCAAGCCGCTGAAGGCGTACGTTTCCCTCGCCGCAGCCAGAACGTTACAGCCAAGGCAAGCAGTGCCAAGGCCACCAACGCTGTTTGGGCTGCGAGGCTTTGCAGGCTCGGATAGATTCCAAGAAGTTCGATGCGGGGAAAACTCACAGCTGTAACCGCCATCACGCCGGCCTCTTGCAGGGCTACAACGCCCTTGCCGGCGAACACCACCGCCAGCCCATAGAGGAGCGCGGAACTGGCTGCGAAAAGCTGACGCAGCGGCAGGCGGATACCCAGCCGGAAAATCGCCCACCCCAGCACGCCCAACGACGCCACGCCTGCAACCACCCCCAACACGATCATGGTGCTGCCATTGGGCCCCGTCTGCGCCCAGAGCGCCTGGAAGAACAGAACAGTCTCGAACACCTCGCGGTAGACGGCGAAGAAGGCCACCGCCGCCAGCACCCACAAAGTGCGGCCGCTCAACGCCCCCCGCACCTTGCTCTCGATGAAATGCTTCCAGCGCTCGACGTGGAGCTTGTTGATGAGCCAGAAGCTCACGTAGAGCAAAATCCCCATTGCCAGAAGCGCGGTCACGCCTTCTGTCAATTCCCGGCTTGCTCCACTGATGGCAACCAAATAGGAGGCTGCAAACCACGTGGCGAAGCCGGCCCCCAGCGCACCAATCCATCCGGCGTGAATATAGGGAAGCGCATCGCGGCGGCCTGTTTTGGTGAGAAACGCGATGATCGCCGCGATGATCAGAATCGCCTCCAGCCCTTCCCGGGCAAGGATGCCGAAGGCGCTGAAGAAGCTCACTTCAGGAGCAATTTCCGGTCCTCTCAGGCGCTCGTCCGCCTTACGCAGCAGGTCCAGCAGGGTATCATGCTGCGCGGTCACGAGTTGCACGGCGGCCCGTTCCCGAACCAAGCTACGAAACTTCATCATGTCCTGTTCGATTGTGGTGCGCAGAGCCGGATCCACTGTCTTCAGTCCTGTCTCGGCCAGTTCGAAGCCGTCCAGGTAAGCCGCGACCGCATCCTGGTAAGCACCATCGGTGTCGCCCCGACGATATTTGTTCAAGCTCTGGCCGAGCATACGAACACTGAAGCCGATGGGTGAGCCATGGGCCGCACCGACAGCCTGCGGGTTAGTCCGCAGGAACGCAAGAGTCGCAGCCGCGTCCTCCCCGCCTTCACGCCGCGCCTGCTGCATCGTGGTCATGGTGATACTGTTGAGGTCCACGAAACGATCTTTCCCGCCCCCCTTTTCCCAGAGCGCCTGCCCTTGTCGACGCTCGGCGTCGCTGGCTGCAAGCGTGCTCACGTAAAAGGCCAGCACCCAGCGTTGTGCGTCGCTCATATCCTTGAAGGCCGGCATGCCGGTTCCTGGAACGCCTAGCGTGATGGTGTTGTATAGCCCGAAAACACTGCGCTGAGCCTGACGTCCCGCATCATGGAAATTGGCTGGTTTAGGTTCCAGGCCGGCGGCCAGCGGCCCGTCACCTCTTCCCTGGGCGCCATGGCAAGCGGCACAGCGCTGCTGAAATAGCGGAGCCGCACCGCTCAGGTCAATCGTGCCCTTCGGCACCGTGGAAACGGGAAAATTCTTCATGAGCAGCGCCCTCATGTCGGCGGTAGCCGATTCGACACCGGCAGGATCCCCTTTCCTCCCGATCAGATCGACAAGCCGGTCTGCGCCGGTCACCAGCGCGCCTTTGGCTTCGCTCGGCGGCAACTGAGCGGCCAACTCCCGAATGTGGCCGGCAAACTCAATCTGCTCTGCATATTCCGAGGCATTGACCACCTTGCTGCCAGCTACCGTGCCACTATAATCGACTGCCACATAATCGAGCAATTGCAACAGTCGTTCGGGTTCCCCTGCGGCGAAAGCAGCCCCGCTCATGAAGGTCAGCGCTAAGAAGAATAAGGCTCCTAGCGCTGACATATACATATACTTAGCCAGTCCCTTATTTCCCGGTAAGGAGTTAAAGTGCGCCATTAAAATTTCCTCTATAAAATGATAACATTCGGGCCAGCAGGCTTTCGCGCTCGGAGGCAGAAAGGATCGAGCGACGGGGGCGTGGGTGTTTCACGTCATGCCGTCACGCGTTCGGTGCTCGAGCCAAGCGCCGTTGCGCTCATTGGCGCGGCTGAGCGTGCTATCCGTCTATGCCCAAGCCAGATATGCACCGGTATGGTTATTGTAGCGATGATGCCGACCCCAATATGCGCCCATCGCACCCAGTCGCGCCACTCCTCACCGCCATAGTAAAGCAGTAAGCCCGTGCCCCCGAGTAGAGCCATCACTGACAGTGAAACGACGCCAGAGGCCAGATTGCGCCGAATGCGCCATGCGAGCCGGATATGTAACGGCAACAGGCCGCCGACCACCACCAGCGAGACGGCCGTAGCTATGCCGTGCGCAGTGAGCAGGCGGCGCTCAGTGAGCATCCAGCCCCACTGCAGGACATCGTGCAGCAGACTCGACAGGAGTCCACTGACAGCTACCGCTGAAAGTGCCAAGTAGGTGGCCCAGCGCTGCATGTTCGGCAAGCGAATGCTGAACAGGTGATGATATGTCGTCATAGTGTCACGATCCTGGCATGTGCGTGTCTGGCGAAATGGGCGGGGAGTCGCCCCTTGAGGATAGCGATCTTGGTCAGCGCGTCGGCCAGCATGCAGGTCTGGGCGATCACGGAGACGCTGCTGGTCATCGAGACGCGGCGGCCACATGTGGTATCCACGATCGCGCTCGCCGTTGCCTCGCCAGGGCGGCTTGTGCCGGTGTAATAGGATGCAGAAGTCGCCACTGCGCCGTTCGTGAGCGCCCCAATCATCTGAACCCGAGTCGGGTCTTCGGGACGACGCACCCACACGGGCTGCGAATCGCTTCCAAAGACACGCAAATCCCCGCCGGCATTGACCAGGCCGCACTTCACGCCATGAGAGAGGAGGGCCTCCACGGCCTTATCGACGGCAAATCCCTTGGCGATGCCACCGAGGTCCAGCGCCACGCGCGTATTCAGTCTGACTGTTCGGTTATGGCGAAGATGGATGGCCGCCGCACAGGGACGGTGGCGGCGGCATACGTAACCGCCAGTCGCTTTAGGCAGCAAGCCGGAACGCATCAACGGCACACCGACATTGCAATCGAACGCACCACCGCTCCAGTGCCAGAGCCGCTGTGCTTCGCGCAGCACCTGGTAAGTCCAGCTATGCACGCGCAGGCACGCACCTGGCCGCGCGCGATTCAAGCGCCCGATATCACTACTGCGCCGATGAAAACTCATCAGCCGATTCACGCGACTAATGGCGCGGAAAGCGCACTCTACCGCCGACTCGACATGCGCCTGCGTGATGTCAGCAGTGGCTTCCACGCGAATCGTCACGAACGTACCCAGCAAGGGGCGCATGCGTTCAACGACCGACACTCGGCAGCCCCTTCAGAACCATATCGTACAAGGCCAGCACGCGGCGCACGCCATCAGTGAGGTGCTTGGAAGAAAGTGTCGCGCCGGCGATGTTGGTGATGTCCTTGTTCAGCTTGACCGGGGAGGCTGCCGTTTTGCCGACGAACTGCTTGCGCCAAGCGGGATCGCGAATCTCGTAGCCATAGGTTTCGCGGTATTCGAGGATTTCGACTTGCTTGACGCTGCCGTCGCGGTTGATACCAACGGCATAGGTGATCATTTCGTGCTTGCCGACCACCTGATCGATGACGAAGAATCCGTGGCCCTCGACCGCCCACGCTCGGTTTTCCTGAAAGGGTTCATAGACACCGGAACGGGTACGTAACGCATCGCGCTGCTCCTGGGTTAACGCCAAGCCCACCTGGGTGAATTTGGCACCCGGGAACATGGCCTGCTGCGCCTGCTCTGTGGAGAAGTAAACATTGCCCCAACTGGCCGTCGAGATGAAGACAAGCGGGGCGGCAAGAATCGGTTCCCAGCGCATGATTAGAACGGCACCCCAACTTTGACCATGAACTCGTTACGGGCGTGCTCCCCACCGTAGATGCGTCCGTTCTGGATCACTGCGCGCTGCTCATCGGTGAAGCCGCTGGCCTGCTTCAGCTGGGACCGCCACGCCCCCGTTACCCACCACGCCTTAGTGGCGTAATGCACGTTCGGGCCAATGAACCAGGCGGAGTGGTCTGGCTGTCCAAAACCATAGCCCGTGAACTCCCGGTGATTGCGCGCTTCCATCCCGGCCGACCAGTTGTTGCGGAAGCGATAGGACAAGCCGGTAAGCACATCGACCGGGGTAGCCCGCTCGACCTCGCCGGTTGCGCTCTTCGTCCTTTCAACCGAGACGTTCAGGTTCGTTGCCCAAATGAGGCGGTCGTCCAGAAAGTTCTTCTGCAGGATAAATTTTGATTCAAGCTCCCAGCCACGCGGCCCGATCGACGGCTCGAAGTAAATCGCCATTCCGATCGGATCGGTGTAAGGGTTGGAGAGGCGGTACAGGTTCTCCATCGAGACAGACTCGAAGCGGAATTTACTGTAGCGGGACATCGGATCGAAGCCGCTCGGTGCATCCACATCCGGACCGCCAGTGGTGCCATCGATGCCGTTGCGGTAGGCATTCACGTAGCGCTGGTTGTAATAGAGCGCGATCTGGTAGTTGTCGCTGACGCCGTACTCGAACTCGCTGCGCAGCAGTGTGTTCGTGTAGTCACCTTGGGACTGGCCGCGCTGTGTCTCGATCCACTGCTCAAACTCCTTCTTGCCCTTGGGATGGGTATCGGTGGTATATATCCAACCGAAGGGCGATTCGCCAGCCGTAGCAGGTTGGGCCAGCACGCTTGCCAGGGCTGCAATGGCGGTGAGGGACATGATAATCCTCATGGCAGTTCTCCATAAATTATTAATACGAATCGTTATCATTACGTATTTTCTCATCAGTGTCAAATTCCAAAGTTATTGCGACATTCGCGCCGACCGACTCAGGGCACGCGCCCTTGCGCTTTGCAATGGCTCAAAAGTCGTTGCATAACTTATGTTGCAGAATAGGTTTCTTCGATAAGGATTTGAGACATGAGAATCGGCTATGCCCGCGTATAAACCGACGATCAAATTCTGAACTTGCAGCGGGACGCTCTGAAGCAGACGAACTGCCCCTAACTCTCCGAAGAGCACGCGAGTGGCAAGAATACGGCGCGGCCGCAATATGACTGCCTTTTGTCGGCACCCGGGCAAGCAGTACTCGATGCGCTGGCCGAAGGCGGACAGATATTCCTGGATCCGGCCTGCAATGGATGGAAAACAGCCGACGAGTATTTGTCCGGCAATGTGAAGGACAAATTCAAGCAGGCGATTGCTTCAGGGACAGCGTTCCAACGCAACATCGAAGCGCTCGAAAAGGTGCAGCCGGAGGATTTGCCGCCGGCGTCGATCGAACCGCGCCTGGGTGCTGTCTGGATTCCAGCCGTCGACGTCGAAGGGTTCATTCACGAAGTCCTTGAACTCAAGGATTGCGAGGTGGGCTATTCGGCGCAGGCCGGTGCGTGGTCGATCCACTACCAGGAATATGCCGCTCGTCAGAACATCAAAGTAACGCAGGAGTTCGGCACGTCGCGCATGAACGCAATTGAGCTGGTGCAGTGCGCGCTCAATGTCCAGGTTCCGACCATCCGGGATCGCGATCCGGTTACCGATCGCTACTTCGTCAACTCGGACGAAACCTTGGCGGCGCGCGAAAAGCTTGGGCTGATCAAAGAGCGATTCGCCCGCTGGGCCTTCGACGATACGGCACGACGCGAGAAGCTGTGCCGGATCTACAACGATCTGTTCAACGCCACGCGGCCGCGTCGATTCGATGGCGCACAACTGAAGCTGCCGGGGTTCTCCCGCTGCTTCGAATTGCATCCGCATCAAAAGGATGCCATCTGGCGCGTGGTGCAGACCGGCAACACCGGGCTGTTCCATGTGGTCGGTGCCGGCAAGATGGCGGTATGCGTCGCCAGCAGCATGGAGCTTCGGCGCTTGGGGTTCGTCAACAAGCCCTGTCACGTCGTGCCGAATCACATGTTGGCCCAGTACACGGCCGAATTCGTGCGGCTCTATCCGAACGCGTCGGTGCTGATGGCGACGAAAGACGATCTCGAAGGCGAGCGCCGCCGGGAACTCGTCTCCCGCATCGGCACCGGCGACTGGGACGCGGTGGTCATCACGCATTCGAGCTTCGAGCGCATCAAGATGTCCCCGCATTTTACCGAAGTGTTCATCAAGGACATCATCCGTGAAATCGAGATGGCAGTGCGCGCCGAGAAGCGAAACGACCGATCCAACCGGATCGTCAAGCAACTCGAGATGATGAAAAAGAATTGGGCGGCGCGACTGGAAAAGCTGCTCGCAGACAAGAAGAAGGACGATCTGCTCACGTGGGAGCTGCTGGGCATCGACTGCCTGTTCGTCGATGAAGCCCACCTCTTCAAGAACCTCTACCGGTTCACGAAGATGACCCGCGTCGCCGGCTTGCCGCTCACCAGCTCCGAACGCGCCTTCGATCTTTTCCTGAAGACGCGCTACACGATGCAGGTGCATGGCCATGCGCATCGCGGCGTCGTGTTTGCCACCGCAACACCGGTGGCAAACACGATGGCAGAGATTCACACGATGATGCGCTACCTGCAGCCTAACCGGTTGGAGGAACTGGGCCTGCAGCAGTTCGACGCCTGGGCTGCGACCTTCGGCGAGAGCGTCACGGCGCTGGAAATTGCCCCCGACGGCAGCGGTTACCGGATGAACTCCAGGTTCGCCCGCTTCATCAATGTCCCGGAGTTGATGAACATCTTCGGCGAGGTGGCCGACATTCGCACCGCCGAGATGCTGAACCTGCCCGTACCCAGGCTGAAGGGCGGCAAGGCGCGCATCATCGCCTGCCCGGCGAGCAGTGCGCTCAAGGCCTTCGTCCAGACCCTGGTGATGCGTGCGGTGGCGATCCGCAACGGCGAGGTCAAGCCTCAAGAAGACAACATGCTGGCGATCACCACGGATGGCCGCAAGGCCGCGCTGGATTTCCGGCTGGTAGCGCCACACGCCGCGTTCGACGAGGACGGCAAGATCGGCGCATGCGTGCGGGAAGTGGTTGACATCTGGCAGCGGACCGCATCGTTTCGCGGCGCACAGATTGTCTTCTGCGACCTGTCGTCACCGAAGGGCGGCAAGTCGTTCAGCGTCTATGACGACCTGCGCGATCGGTTGCTCGCCGGAGGTATTCCCGAAAAGGAAATCGCCTTCATCCACGATGCCGACACGGATGTCCAGAAAGCCACGCTGTTCAAGGCGGTGCGCGAAGGGCGGGTGCGGGTGCTGCTCGGGTCCACCGCAAAGATGGGTATCGGCACCAACGTGCAAACCCGACTGTATGCGCTGCATCACCTCGATGCACCGTGGCGGCCCTGCGACGTCGAGCAGCGCGAAGGGCGCATCTTGCGCCAGGGCTCGACGTGCGATGAGGTGGAGATTTTCCGCTATGTCACGGAAGGCAGTTTTGACGCCTATCTGTGGCAGACCCTGGAAACCAAGGCCCGCTTCATCGCCCAGGTGATGAAGGGCGACCAAGGTATCCGGTCGCTGGAGGATGTGGAGCTGGCAGCGTTGTCGTACGCCGAGGTCAAGGCCCTGGCGTCCGGCAATCCGATGGTGATCGAGAAAGCCGGGGTCGATGCGGAAGTCGCCAAACTCTCGACGCTGTTCTCGGTGTGGCGCAATCAGCGCTACGCCAACGAGAGTGAAGTCGGGCGTCTGCCCATGACCATCGAAGCGCTTGAGCGGAAAATCGATCTGTACGCGAAAGATTGCGAGCGGATCGAACCGCAGACCATGCAAGGCATCGTGCTTGAATTGTCGGGTCGGCGCGTTGTTGGCGCCGATGCCGTTGGCGATGCACTTCGTCCGAGCATCCGTTCGGCGAAAGAGGATTTGCGCACAGCAAGCCGCGCGATCGAACGGATCATCGGCCGCTTCGCCGGTTTCGAGCTGGGCGTGCAGTCCTCGCGCGGCGCGGAGTCACCGAATCTGTATCTCGCCGGGGGCTGCATCTATCACGCCGATCCGTATCAAACCGGGCCTGGCTTGGTGGCAGCGTTGCTCGCGGTACTGGAGTCGATTCCCCAGCATCATGCCAATGCTGTCACCCAGTTGGAGATGAAGCGCAAACGCCTGGAGGATATCCAACGTGAGTTGGATCGTCCGTTCGAGTATGAAAACCGGCTGGTCGAGTTGATCGCAAGACAGCGCGAGCTTCTCAAGTTGCTTGATCTGGATAAGGACGAAGTTGGTACCGCCAGGATGGGCGCTGAAGAAATAAAACAAGCTGCTTAAATACTTAACCCGCTACCGAAAGGTGGCGGGTTTTTTTCGTCAAGCATGGCGCACATGAATATGCTCGGTGTTCGATGGTCATACCGGACCGATCCTTGTTTGTAGAGCAGATGGCATCGCGCCGAAGGACAACCATCGTGCCACGGCAAGGGAATAGTTGCCCTCGCGCGACATCCTTTCCTGCCGTCTGGACAAGTCCAGAAGACGCCTTATCCATGTCGATGTACGAATGGACGGTGAAATGGTGTGGCTGACATAGAAACAGATCGCCCAATTGTTCGAGCGTGAACTGCCGGAAGAAAGCAATGTGTAAATTTTGCACATTGCTCATTCCGATGAACCAAGCCAGTTGTACTCCGACTTTGGAAGCAGGAAGGCAAAGGCTGGCGGCAATGCAGTTGCATTGACATGGCAAGGCGTTTGCATTACTATTTATAGTATCTACCAATTTGACCGGAGCGAGCCATGGCTGCCACCCTCGAAGTCGAATCCACCCTGACAGACCGCTACCAGACCACGGTGCCGGAAACTGTTCGCCGCGCCCTTAAACTGGGCAAGCGGGACAAAATTCACTACACGATCCGTCCCGGTGGTGAGGTCGTGCTCACCCGCGTTGATGCCTCCGAGGAAGACGACCCGGTGCTCGGGCAGTTCTTGGGTTTCTTGGCTCGCGACATTGCCAGTCATCCGGAACGGCTCCAGGCCGTCGACGCCAGCCTCGTGCAGCGCATCCATTCATTGGTCGGTGGCATTGAAGTCGATCTCGACGCTGTCCTGTCGGCAGACGATGAATGAGCGGGAGTGAGCCCGCGCCATTGGTGGTTAACAGATGGACGATCTTTGCCCACCCCCTGTTCCTCGCCCAACTTGAAGTGCTTACCCGGCAGGTCGAAGGGCTCAAGCAAAAAGACCCGGCCGGATTCACCAAAAAGAACGCAACCAAGCGGCTGGCAGCGATTGCCAAGCTGGTGTTCGAGGTGATTCCGCAAGATCCGTCGCGGGCTGAATATAGGCAGGGCAGCACGCTCGGCGAAGATCGCAAGCACTGGTTCCGCGCCAAGTTCTTCCAGCAGTACCGGCTGTTCTTCCGCTACCATGCGTCGAGCAAAGTGATTGTGTTTGCTTGGATGAACGATGACGATACGAAGCGCGCCTTTGAAAGTAGCGACGACGCCTACCGGGTTTTCAAAAAAATGCTGGAAAGTGGTCATCCGCCCGATGACTGGGATCATCTGCTGGCAGAGGCTCAATCCGCCACAAGGCGCTTGAAAACGAGCGTCGACTTGCTCAAGGGAATGGAACCGTGAGTACTGGCAATTCTGGATTCCGACCGGTTTGGTGGCGTCCGCCGTTGATTCTGTGTGCTCGCCGCAAGACAAAGCAAAATGCGGAAAGAAGTGCTTGGCTTCTAACGCAAACAGCGTTGGAATTGGTAAGCTCGGCGGAGATAAACAGACAGATTTAGACTTATTCGAAAGGAATATCAATTGAGCACAAATAAACGGCCCGCCGCTGTACTTCCAAATTTCCCTGCTAGTACAGCATATGCGACCGAACGCGGGCTAATGCTTCATGGCCTCGCAGAAGATGTGCTGAAACATAAAGATTTGGATGCAATTCGGGGTAGGGTTCAGCTTATATTTACATCACCGTAATCAATGCGCCAGCCATCCACGTCGCCCGATGTACTACTTGACGCGTGTCAAACCAATTCCAGTCAGGTCTGCGCCCCTTGCTCCACAATCCAGCGCCGCACGTCTTCAACACGCCAAACAGTCACTCGCGGTGAAAGCTTCACCGGTGCCGGGAATGTCCCGGCCACCACGCGCCGCCACAAGGTGGACTTGGATATGGGAACGAAGGTCAATACCTGCGGTTGCCGCAGAAAGCCAGTTTGAGGAAGAGTTACATTGGTTGAAAGCGTTGTTGACATGATCTGACCTCTCACCGGCACGCGCCGGATGGAAGAAGGTGACCCGCTCTGTCGCGACCATGCTAGGCCAGTTTCGCAGGGTCGGTAGGGATTTCAAAGCTCGACAACACACCACGGCAGTCCCGGCCGATCGGTGTGGATTGGAAATCGCGTTTGCGCTCGCGTGCACGAAAAAGCACACGAACGACACGATCAATAACAAAAACACTCAGGGAATTTGGCCGCGATCTCCGACCTGTACCCGCTTAGGAACAGCTTGGATCGGACGCGAATGGAAGGGCAGGTATCGACTGCGACGCCGCCGCGCCTAATGCGACGGGTTCAGCGCTCTTCGAGCACTGCGGCCGCAACGTTGTGCGACCTAATGAAACCGTAAATCAGATGCAAAACAAATTCAAGAGCCGCAACAGACAGCGCTCGGTGCGATAGCGAAAACGCTTCTGGCTTGGAAGAATTTCGGTTGGCATATCGCGCGCCGGACTTGGACTGCTGCAAACATCTTCGTCCAAAAGCTGCCTACTCCAGCGTTCGCGGCGAAGTCGCTTGGGGGGCCTAACTCTCAGTTCCTTCGACAGCTTCACGCTGAGCCAGCGGCGCTGACGTTTTCCGACGAGGTTTTTTCTCTTCGGCCACTTTTTCCGTGGACGCCTCTGCGTCGGCTGCCTCGTGCGGCAGGACGGGTAACTGCTCCTTGCCATCATCCAGTTCCTCACCTCCGGCCAAGCTCGCTTCCTCTTCAGCCGATTCCATTTTCCCGTCGCTCGTCGCTGCCTTCAAGCGCTCATGCTCGGCTTCCTTGGCCGAGAATTCATTCATGCGCCGTCTCAACCCGGTGGCCAGATTGCGAGCTGTTCCTGCTACACTGCGGATCGCCCGCTTGAAGCCAGCGCGCTGAATGTCTGCATCGCGCGACGTAATCACTTCATGGATCTCAAGCGTCTGGAGCAACGGCATCAATTGATCCAGCTTGTTCAAGACCTCGAAATAGCGCCTTCCGCTCGACGAGATGATGCCCACTTCGAGTTCAAGCGGCATGGTATCGTAGGTTGCAAAGCTGGTAATGCCGTTATTCTTGAACAGCGCCTCGGCCCCGTCGATCGCCTTGTTCAGATCGTCGGTCACCGATTCGAGTCGTTCTCGCAGCGCGGCTTCGACGCGCTCGACGTCCTCGTGTTTGAGCTTGGTACGGGCGATGACCGATACGAAATGGGCGTTGAGTTGCAAGGTGCTGAAAAACCGCACGAACAGCCGCTTCGCTTCGGCGCTCGTGAAATGCGTCATCATCTTCACGCTCGCCGCTTCGACACGACGAAAATCCGTCTTGACTTCCTTGGCCAGGATGCGATCGTTCACTGCGCCCTGATCCACTTTCACAATTTGGGTGTCTGCCATGTTCGAGCTCCGCCGGGTAACCATGATCGAACCCAATCTTCGGGGTTGTCACCCGCACTCGCCACAAGAAAAGGCGCATCGGCAGGGGGCTTTTCGGCACCAGCCCGGGATTTGCGCGGAAACGGTGTTGACTTCGCCTGCGCTGCGAATTAAATTCACATCATGCAGCAGCTAGCCCTGCAAGCAGTCGGGCAAGCCCCAGAGTCTCCCGTGTATCCACACGCCTTGTCGGCACGCCATCTGCGGTGCCTGTCTTGCGCCGCCATCGAAGATCTCTTTCGAGGCGGGAATCCCATCTCGCGCCGAAAGCTTTCTCCGATCGGTAGCTGGCACACCGGTCAAGCGGTTCGTACCGCCATGTAGTCAAGCCAGTCCCATTAGCGCCGGTCTTTACACCGGTCGTTCATCACCCTGCGGGGGCAATTGCCCCTGCCCGTGGTGCGCATTGCCTCCTTTTTTCTGGAGGCAATGATGCTGAACCCAAGTTCATCCCAAACTCAATCGATAGCCGCATTCCCCGATGCCTTTTTCTGGGAAACCATTTCCGGTAGCGGCCAATCGGCCATGTTGAGGGCTATCTGGCCCGCCCCCGAGGCCACTGTCACGTTCGACGCTCTCGACGACGACACAGCCGTCGAATGGAGCGAAGAAGACATCGTGTTTCTTCACTGGCGCCTGCTCAAGGAAGTAGGCGATCTCCGTGATCCGGAAACACCACTCGAAGAAAAGCTCGACACCTTGCGCTGGGTCTTTACCGAGCGCGACAAAGAGAGCCTGCCGTTCTCGTTCGCCAATTGCCTGAAAGTCGTCGGTTGCAGCCCCCTGTCGCCAACACCCTACTTCGGGCTCGTGGACGCCGAGGAGATTCGTGACTCGATCCGATATCAGGTCAAGGCGTGGTTGAACGCCACGCTCGAACGCTATCCCTGCTGGGTGCGCGAAGCCGTCCTCAAGAATCCCGACTGGGTCGAAAGCCGCCTGGCAAAAAATCCGCAATGGATCAACGAGCAGGTCAAGAAACATACCGTGCAAGGCGATTTGTTCGCCTGACTCATTCACGCGAGCCCTGAAAGGGCTCGTTTTTTCAAGGAGTACAGCATGTCCACGATCAAGACCATTTTGTCGCTGCTGGCCATTCTCTGCGCCTACGGCGTGGTGGGCCGCATGGATTACGACGATGCCGTGATGATGGAAAACGCGCAAAAGCAGGCGGCCCATCCGGACTGCCTGAGGGTGGCTTCTGCCTCGTCGACACGCCAGACCCAACCGGTGCAAACCGGTCTGGCAGACATTTCCGACGAATCGGCGAGCAAGCCTGCCGATCCTTGCAGCGCCCTGGTTTACTGAGGAGATCGCCATGATCACCGCAATCCACCACGGCCAGAAGTTTGACACGATGCTCCCGGTGCGTGCGCCCGGAGACATCGAATACCTGGTGAAGGAAAGCGAGGTCATCACCGGCCGACCCGGACGCAAGTTCGTCATTTCGGGCGCCGATCGTCTCGTCTATCGGATCCAATGGCACCCCATCGGCTACAAGGTCCAACGTCTCGACGACGCTGACAATCCCACCTGCACGCTGTACATGCTCCCTGGCGAGTTCCACATGCACAGTCTGGGCGAAGCGCTGCGTGCGGGACAGTTGTTCTCACCACCGGTCAGCCGCTGAGGCTGTCCTTATTTCCAACCCCTGGCGGGCCATTGCTCCGCTCGGGGCGGTGTTCCGCCCGCACTCATGGAGCACTCAAATGCAGATACAGGTTCGCATCAACGAAGAGGGCGCGCTGCGCAATCAGCGCTATGCCTTCACCGACAAGTTCACGCTCATCTCCGAGCTGATGCAAAACGCCCGGCGTGCCGGCGCGCGGCGCATCGAGATTTCGTATGACGAGACATCCAAAATCCTTCGGGTCGTCGACGATGGCTGCGGCATCAGTGACTTTCAGAAGTTGCTGACATTTAACGAGTCCGGCTGGGACAAGGATACATGCGACGAGGAGCGCCCGTTCGGGATCGGCTTTTCAAAGTGCTTGTATTCCGCGTCTCGCTGCATTGTCGCGTCGCGCAACCGGAAGATCGACTTTCTGACCGAGGAAGCGCTCAGTCGAAGGCCTATCGATGTTGTTGATATCGAGCACCATCCCCATACCGTCATCGAACTCCACGATGTTCAATTGCCGGGCTTGAAGAATCACCTGGAAACGATGTGCAGCGGCTTTCCAGTTGCCGTCTGGCTCAACGGCATCGAGTTGCCGCGAATTCACGCGATCGGTCATCTTCCATTCGTGTCAGCGAACATCGGGCACGTCTACTTGACCGGCACACGTGACGGCAAGCACGCATCGGATACGCTGGTCTTCCTGCAAGGCTTCTGCGTGATGCGATCATCCTATTTCGATGCTGCTCAAGTCAACGTCGTGCATCTGGACTCGAAGGAATTTGTTGCGCGTCTACCAGACCGTGACAAACTCATCGACGAAGACGATCAGCGCAAGCGCATCGATGCGTGCCTGAAGTCTCTCTGGCGGCAGGCGCTGCTCGAAGCAAAGGCGGGGATGGAAGCTGAAGCGTTTGTCGACACTTTCTTCGAGGCGATGCGCCGGTGGGGTCATCTCGATCTCCTCAATGCCATTCCGCTATTGCCCAAGTGCCTGTGCGAGCGCATCGTCGGCTACCCGATTCAGGAGGGGTACGAAGATTGCGACTACCTGGAGACAGTGCAGCGTTTCCTGACGCGAAGCGATATTGAAGAAGGTAGCGTCGTCCTGGTCGAGCTCGACAACATGAGTGACGAAAGCGCTGCCTGCTGGATGGTTGCAAGGACGAAGGGTTACATCGTCATCTCGTCGACTTCCTTGCATCACGATCACTGGGTTCAGCGCTACGTGCGCACCATCGATGAACAGGCGGCCCGTGTCGAAGCAGTCGGCGAACACTGCCGGGCAACGCTCGAAGGGCGTTGGATCTGGCCGCAGGTGATTCTGTGCGATGCCGTCTCAGTAACGATTGGCGATGATCGCGTCGACCTCACCGAGGATGGCGTTTATCACGACGGTTCGCTCTTCATTCCGTCCGGCGAGTGTTCCGGCGAGCCGGTACGCCAGGCGTCAAGCTTCATCGATGAGCACGATCAGTTTCTCGAGGATCAATGCGATGCGGACCGCGACGCGCTGGTCGATCTCATACGCCGGCTGCGTTCGGTCGATCCCAAGGCGACGCTCGATTCGCTGTTGCAGGAATTGAAGCTTGAAAAATACCCGCTGTTGCAGGGCAAGACTTTCCAGTTGCGGGTTGGTCAAAACTGCGGCGAGCATGCGGTCGAACTGATTGGCTGATGTTTTCGAGGGGAGGGAGCGCATTGCTTCCTTTCCAGAGTGCCCGCCTCGCGAGCGTTCTGGAAAGCTTTCCCCCCAGGTAGCTGACAAACCTGGAATCCGCATCCTGCGAATTCGCAAGTCAGCCCCGTAGTCATAGCGTGCCCGGCGTCGGCTCCTATAGGGATCGCCGTCAGCTCGCGTTGTATGCCACCGCGAACGCGGGCGGCTGCATTGCAGTCTCGCAACCGTCCCTTTCGCATTCCCCCATAGAGCGCAGCCGAGCGTCGCGGTGTCCGCACCGTGAGGCCTTGCCTCGTGGGTAACGCAGTAGCGACCGAAAGGAGATCATGATGGAAAGCTATGAGTTCGAAGCGCGCGTCGAGGAAATCAAGCGACGCGCGCATGGTCGGTGGACCGAGATGCTACGCACGCTCGGCATCGACGAGAATATCCTCAACAAGCGCAACCAGCCTTGCCCGCTGTGCGGCGGAACCGACCGGTTCCAGTACACCGACAAGTATGGAGAAGGGAACTACCATTGCCGCGGCTGCGGTCCCGGTGGCGGTCTCAAGCTGTTACAGGGGATACAGGGCTGGGATTTCGGCACAGTTCTGAAGCGTATCGAGGGGTGTGTCGGCAGTGTAGCGCCCATACACGTCCAATCGCGCAGCCGGTCGAACGAACCGTCTGCGGACAGGATGAAGAAGCTGGCAAAACGGATATGGGACGAAGCTCAACCCGTGACCCAAGGCGACGAAGTCGATCGCTATCTTTGCAATCGCGGCTTGTCACTGACCGAGTATCCCAGGGTGTTGCGGTTTCATCCAGCCCTTGGATATTACGAAAAGGACGACGCGGGCAAGTCGCGGAAAGCCGCCGAGTATCCGGCCATGCTGGCCTGCATTCAAGGGGCCGATGGGCACGCGGTAACGCTCCATCGAACTTACCTGAAGGATGGTCAGAAGGCGCTGCAACGCGACGCGAAGAAAGTGTTGTCGGCCGGCATCAACGGTGCTGCGGTCAGGCTGTTCGAAGCGACCGAAGAATTGGCGATCGCGGAAGGAATCGAAACCGCGCTCGCCATTCATCTGAGTACCGGCAAGCCGGTGTGGGCCGCCATCAATGCCGGCAACATGGAGAAGCTGTGGCTCCCGGAAACGGTGCGCCGCATCTGCATCTATGCCGACAACGACGCCAACACCGAGTACGACGGCCAGGCCTGCGCGTTTGTCCTCGCCCGGCGCTTGAAGAAAGAGGAGAAAAAAATCGGTCCCCGGCGTGTCGAGGTTTTTGTACCGCGACATGCAGGAACCGACTGGGCCGATGTCTGGTGTTCGCGTGTTGAAAACGTGAGTCAGGCGACATAGTTTCTTGGGGTGCGATAGTCATATCGCACCCGCTTTTTAGCTTTAGTCGCTGCGCTCACGTTAGCCAACGCAGAAACTTCGTTTTCAGCGGGACTTCAACCGAGGTGCCGGCGAAAAGGTTTCCCACTGGTAGCTGTCGCACCAGGATGCGCGCTCTGCGCGCATCGAAGGCAGCACTTGAATCATCACGCGATATCAGTCGCGCTCAGTTGACTCGGAATTTCCGAGTCAGTCATTGACCCCAGCGGGGACGTGCATCCCCGTCATGGGGTCATGCCGTCCCCGCTTTTCTTTGGAGTATTTACTATGAAAAGCGGACGTTCTCTCGTAAATCTGGCGCAAGAACTCGAGCGGCAACTCGTGACCAAGCAGGACATGGTCGTGCCCTCGTCCCTGATGCGCTGCCATACCGACGAGGTCGGCAGTTGCAAAATGATGATCGAAGAAACTGGCGGTGTCGGGAAATACGGCATCACCAACCTCGCACGCCGCCAACTGGCTGAAAAGTTGAAGATTCCGTTCGCGTACTTCGAACGCATGCGGGTTGAACAACCCGCGCTGCTCGACCGCAACGTCAACACGTGGCTGCAGACCGACAACGAGCGCCGGATGATTCGCACGCTGGACGGTCAGGTGCGCGCAGTGCTGTCGGACCGCTATCGCCGCCTGGACAATTTCGATCTGGCGGAGAACGTGCTGCCGATCCTGCAAAGGCTTCCGGATGCACGGTTCGAGTCGGTCGAACTGACCGAAACGAAGATGTACATCAAACTCGTCACGCCCCGTCTTCAGTACGAAATGACACCGGGTGACGTGGTACAAGCGGGTATCGTGATTACGAACTCCGAAGTCGGCCACGGCACGCTGTCGGTGCAGCCGCTGGTTTACCGCCTGGTGTGCAGCAACGGGTTGATTGCCTCTGACCGGGCATTGCGCAAGACGCATGTCGGACGCATCCTGCAATCGGACGACGAAGCGATCACCGTGTTCCGGGACGATACGCTTGCTGCGGACGACAAGGCCTTCTTCCTGAAGGTACGAGACGTCGTCGAAGCTGCGGTTTCCGAAGCGACCTTCCGTCAGGTCGTGGAGAAGATGAAGAAGACGCTCGACATCAAGCTCACGGGTGATCCCGTGAAAACCGTCGAGGTGCTCGCCAACCGTTACACCCTCAACGAAATTGAGCGTATCGGCGTGCTCCGTCACCTGATTGTCGAAGGTGATCTGTCCGGCTATGGGTTGGTCAACGCCGTCACGCATTACTCGCATGATGTCGAGGATTACGACCGGGCGACTGAGTTCGAAGCGCTGGGCGGCAAGCTGATCGAACTGCCTGCCAGCGAGTGGAAAGGGCTTGCGGAAGCAGCCTAGAAACTTCGACCGCATTCTTTGTCAGGAGCATCAGCCCCCTTTGACCGTCCGCCAGGATGGTCACTTTTTCGGTGCGGCCAACACAAGGCGGCACCGAAAATTATTCTTCGCCACGTTGGAACATACGTCCGTCATTGGGGCCGCAGAAAACAGAAAAAATCATACGCTATAGACTCGGCACGAATTATCCGTGAACTTTAAGGTTTGTAACGTGCCTCACCGCGCATGGAAAAAGAAGACGCCCGCAAGCAGTCGCGAGAAGTACTGCACGAGAGACGAAAACAAGTCATCCGCCTGCACCGCAAAGGGATGCCGGTGATGCAGATTGTTGAGCACAGCGGCCTCAGCTGGTATGCCGTGAACACTGCGATCACCGCTTATTCGACTGCGGGAGCGGCGGCACTCAAGCCTGCTGCGCGCGGCAAGAAACAGGGCAGTGGACGCATGTTGAGCGAATCGCAAGAGAGCGCTGTTCGGCAAATCATCTGCGACAAGCGCCCCGAACAGATGAAGATGGAATTTGCACTATGGAATCGCGCCGCCGTCATGCAGTTGGTTGAACGCGAATGCGGAATCAAGTTGTCTGTGCGCGGCGTTGGCAACTACCTCAAGCGTTGGGGATTCACCCCGCAAAAGCCGATCAAGAAGGCGTATGAGCAACGCCCGGAGGCTGTGCAGGCATGGCTGGACAACGAATATCCGGCAATCGAACAACGCGCCAAGTCCGAAGGTGCCGAGATTCACTGGGGCGACGAAACGGCGGTCGTGAATACCGACGTGCGTGGCCGGTGTTACGCACCGGCGGGTAAAACACCAGTGACCTTTGCGGTAGGCGGCACGCGCCAGAAACTGTCGATGATCGCCACTGTCACCAATCAGGGCAAGACACGCTGGATGATCATTGATGAGTCATTCAACTCGGACAAGCTGATTGAGTTCCTGCAAGCCTTGATCCGGGACGCGGACAAGAAAGTGTTTCTGATCCTCGATAACCTGCGCGTCCATCACAGCAAGCCGGTCAAGGCCTGGGTTGAGGCGCGTAAAGACAAGATCGAGTTGTTCTATCTGCCCAGCTACAGCCCGGAGCTCAATCCGGAAGAGCGGCTCAATGCCGATTTGAAGCAGGCGCTTTATACCAAGGTTCCGGTACGCACCAAGGTCAAGTTGAAAGCCGCTGCAACCGAGCACATGCAGGCGTTGGAGAAATCGCCCGAGCGGGTGAGAAAGTTCTTCCAGGATGCACGCGTAAAATATGCAGCGTGATTCACGGATAAATCAGGCCGGATCAATAACAATTGAGCTATCCGCCAATGGCGGATATAATGGGTTTTATGGAATTCATCGAGACCCCAACCTTCACCCGCATGGTCACGGCACTGCTATCCGATGATGAGTACCGAGAATTGCAAAACGAACTGGTGGAAGACCCGGAGCGCGGCGATCTCATCAAGGGTGGTGGCGGTATCCGCAAGCTGCGCTATGCCATGCAAGGGCGCGGCAAGAGCGGCGGGGTTCGGTTGATTTACTACTGGGTCAAGGACAACCACCAGATTTACATGCTGGTAGTGTATCCGAAGTCAAAAAAGGACGATCTGACCGATCAGGAAACTGCCATCCTGCGCAACTATGTGAAGGAGCTATGAACATGGAAAAAACACTGTTTGATGATCTGGTGCAAAGCCTGAAAGAAGCCGATGCCATCACCAAAGGCAAAACCAAAGCTTCGCGCCGATTCGATGTCACGCCGCCCGATGTCAAGGCGGTGCGCGAGCAAATTGGGCTATCGCAAAGCGAGTTTGCCCGGCTGATGCGGGTCAGCATCAAAACGCTACAGAATTGGGAGCAGCACCGCCGCAATCCGACCGGCCCCGCTGCCGCACTGCTCAAGATCGTATCAACTGCCCCGGAAGTGGCGCTCAAGTCGTTACACGCCTGATCTTCTCGAAACTCAACGGCGTGACTGGCTGTACACGGCCACGTTTCGAGAGTGCATTTCGACAATATGAGCCGCGCCTATTTCGGCTCTTGGGCCGACAACTCGTTCAGCGGCAAATACGCTTTTCGGCACAGAACATACCGACGCTATCTGCCGTGATATTTCCGATGGGCGCGATCAATTCGCTCCCCAGAACTTTGCAATGCCGATGCGTCCTCGAACTTTCCCCATCACCTTCAAACCCATTCGTTTTGCTGCAACCGCGTCCTTCACCACGCACTCCTTGTACTTGCGGTTCTCGCAGCCCAGCACCAGCCCCTCTCCGATACGGCTTTCCACGGTTCGTACCATGACGCGCCCGTCGTACTCGACTACATAGATACCGTTCCCGGCAACATTTTGCGTCCCATAGTCGACAAACATCATGTCGCCATCGTGGATGATTGGATCCATATCATCGCCTGACATCCTCATCGGTTCGCAACCCGCCACCTCATACGCCAGATCTCGGACAATGGCCGCAATCCATGCTGCCGCGGCAGAGGAATCGGTGGCCGATTCCCGATCCTCCGCGCGAGCGCCTTCACGCACCATTGCATACCGGGTGTTTGCCAATCCAAGGAACCAGTTCGCATCGCTGTGAAATCCTATGCACAACAGCGCAAATGACTCCAGGTCTGGAAGACCCGGCTTGATCGGGTCGATCCATCGTCTCGAAGTCTGGTGGACACGTCCTGTCATCGCTGACAAGTGGGCCAGTCTTGCCTCTTTAGGTACCCTGGCCTTATCCATCTTCTCTATCAACCTATCTCGAAACCCCGGGGCCAAATCCAACTCGATGATCTTCGGGGTCGGCTTCTCGCCCCGTGTTTGAACACGTCGCTTGGTCGATGACTGGTTACCTGTATTCATTTTTCCGCCTGTTCCTAAAGAAGTCTGAACGACCCAATTTTTGGGCATTTCATCGTGCCCGAAAAAACGCCCCCAAATTGGAGCATTTGCTCGTGGCGATATGTGGTTATGCGAACATTTGCTCTTGACCGAATTGTCGGTCTAAAGATACGCTCAAGAAGCATGTGTGCAACCAAGATCGCGCCCTGATACCTATAAAGAATTCGCCTGCATCGATCGTTTTCGGGTTCCCGCATTTGCGAAGCAACCACGCCCCTTCAGGGCTTACCGAAAAGGAAAGATTATGGGCAATGTTCAGTTTTCCGATGTGCAACTCATTAACCTGTCGATGCTAATAACGATCAGGGACAACATCAAGCATGACCTCGTGTCCGCTTGCTGCGAGTTCGGATTGCGCGCGGATCAAGCCAGTTTCTTCGGCGATCTATCGATCAATCAGATCCTCGTCATCGTCGCCAATGTCGGCCAGGAGTGCCTGTTTCCACCAAGACAAGACATTCTTTCTTTGCTCAAACTGCCGCTGCCTCTCTCAGGCCTGATTACCTCAGTCCATCCCCCACACAAGGCAGTGTCATCTCCGCCGCAGGAATCATTTTGTCAACGCACGCAATCGCGTTGAAAGCTGAAAATCCGCGGCGATGGATACCAGTTATGCCGAGCGCCATATCCGCGCTCTCGGACTGGCCAAGGAATGTGCCGCACTCGGCGCACGTATCCGCACCATGGAATACGTGACTGGTTTGACCCGCGGCCAACTCGCCCGCCTGTTTTTCGCTGATCGCAAGTCCGCGCCGCGTGGCCGGCCGCCGGACTCCCCAGACTGGTATCACAGTGCAAATTTGCTCAACCGTACCGAAGCATCGATCTTCGTGTCGACCTATCGGCGTATTCGGGAGCTCGGTTTTGGCCCCGCCGAAGCGCTCGTGTCCGGTTACAAGCACTATCTAGCGGTTTGCCGCGTACATCCACGCATCAGTTTCGATCGAGCCTTCGACCTGGCGTCCCATATGGACGGGCTCTGGATCGTGAGAGCACCGAATTTCTCGCTCCTCACCTGCCCGGTCTGCGCCAGTCAATACGTCACATCAGTCTGCGCTCATCCGGTCACGAATCACGAGTGCCCGTTTTGTAAACTAGTCAACCGTTACCCACGGGATCCGCGCATCCAAATGTCTTTCCCGGTAAGCGCACTACCCGACGTCACCGCCATTCAGCTGGGTGTGATCGCCTTGTCGAAGCGCATGAGCGGTTAGATGGCTAATGTCGAAAGCGGCCTTCCAGGCGGCCCATTTCAATTGGACGCAGGCACCCTCCAGCGCAAGAATCGAACGTCCCATCAGATTCCGGTACCCTCATGCGCGGCTTCGGTCATATCCTGGGCGGCCTCGGTCTGCAACGTTCGTCCGTGCCTCCCGTCGCGGACTCCGATCCGCCAAGCTCCCCGGACAAGCGGGGAAACGCGCTCGCCTACCCGCCGGTCGACCCCGGCATTCCCGCTCTGCCCATCGAAGAAGTGCTCGGCGCGCACCAGGACCTGATCGACCGGATCAAGGTGTGCTACGGCGTGGATCGCCAGACTTTTGAGCATGAACTGCTTTCTCTGATTCGCCGTTACGCCGAATTCGTACACCTGCTTCCCGCCACGCCGGACAATTACTTCAACGCGCCGGGCGGACTGCTGCGCATGGGCCTCGAGGTGGCCTTCTTCAGCTTGCAAGGCACAGATGGCCATATCTTTTCCGGTCGGTCCACGATCACCACGCGCCGCCACCTCGAGCCGCGCTGGCGGCATGCTACTTTCATTGCGGGGCTGTGCTGCGAGATTCATCGCACCCTCTGCCATGTCATCGTCACCAACGAAAACGGCGACGAATGGCAGCCTTACCTGCTGCCGTTGTCGAGCTGGCTTACCCGGCACCACGTCGCGCGCTTTTTTCTGAAGTGGCTGCCCAATGTCCACGAAAGCCGCACCCTGGGCATATTCGTCTTACCCCATGTGATTCCGGCCGAGGTGTTACAGCACCTTGCCACCGGCAATTCCATCATCGTGCCGCACATGATGGCCAGCATTTCCGGCATGCCGGTCTACCGGGAACACAATATCCTGGACGACCTGGTGCGGCGCTCGGTCGCACTCGTCATCGATCGTTACCTGCGGGCGAGCGCGGACCGCTACGGCAAACCGCAACTTGGCTCGCATCTGGAGCGCTACCTGGTCGACGCGCTACGCCGACTGGTCAGTTCCAACTCCGCCTGGAATCCCAACGCCGAAAAGTCGAGGGTGTGGTTCGGCGCCGATGGCCTTTTCATTGTCTGGCCCAACGCTGCTACGGAAATCCGCAAACTGCTCGAGTCCGACCAGTTGCCGGGGATTCCCAAGGCGCCCGAAACGATGCTGGAGATTCTGGTCGCGGCCGGGGTTTTCGAACCGCAGGATTCCTCTCTAGCCACCTGGCAGATCGTTCCACCCGAAAGCAAAACAGCCATCGAGGCAGTCAAGCTATCGTCGCCCGCAATCCTGTTCGCCGGCATCGATTCGGCCCCCAAGCCGCTTTCAATCGCGCTGGTTCGCGCCCCCACTGACTCGAGCACGCCGCTTCCGGGTCCACCCGCTCCGGCCGCCCCCCCAGCCACAACCGGCAAGAGATTCCCCGTTGCGCAGCAGCTCCCGCTGCCGATTGAAACGGAGCCGGTTGCGGTAGATCAAGTCGCCTCTGCGTCGCCAGCACGCACCGCTGAAGACGTCGTGGTACCCATACCCGCTCCGAATGATTCTGTGCCGGCCAAGCCTGCGTTAGTGGTTATGCCGGCGTTCAAGCTCGAAGCGCCGATGCGTTTGAATCCCGCCGTGCGAGACGCGCTTGCACAGATTGTCGACACGCTGAACCGCGATGGATCCGATGTGGCCGCGTGCACGGTCGCGTCGGGACTATTCATTCCTCTCGCTGAATTCGAGCGCAGGAAAATCGAACCTTCGCTGGCTCTGCGCGCACTGACTGAAGTCAAGATGCTGGTGCAAGCTGCGGGCACCAAATCGCAAACTTTGGCGCGCGACTTTGGCGGCGAGCAAAAGGTGGGCCTGGTGCTCAGTCCCCACTTCGTTGCGGGTCTCGAAGCCGACAACTTCGACGTCCCGGATATCGGCAGGGATTGACGTGCTGATCCGCAAGTACGAGATGCCCTGGCGCCGCGCGTATGAGTCCTACGCCGGCATCGCATGGTGCGTGGCCTTGATCTCCTTCGTCACCATCTCAGTCCGGGAAGAATTGCCGTGGCGATTCACCGGCCCACTTGCGGTGGTGTGCCTGTGGATGGCGGTTCTGCGCATGGGCCAGGCGCTTCGAATACTGGTCGTGCGCGCCTCGCTTTCCGGCCGGGCGATGCAGATCGTCACCACGAAGGAATTAGGCAAGCTGTGCAAGAACCCCGAGCATGTTTTCCTCGGCTTCGGCTTCGAGTGGCTGCCTGTCCACTCGCAGCGTTTGTATGAGCTCGCCAAGGTGAATTTCCGCGACTATGCCGTGTCTCCCTCGTTGCTGCGATGGCTGGGTTACGAAGTCAGCCCGCAACCCGATAGCGAGATCGGCCTGCCGTACATCCACGGCGTGGAACCCAGGGAACAAGCGCTGTACCGTCCGTTGCAGAATTTCGAGGGCGGCACGCTGCTGGTCGGTACCACCCAGTCCGGCAAGGGTGTTGCGCTGGCCAGTCTCATCACGCAGGCGGTCCGGCGCGGTGACGTCGTTATCATCGTCGACCCCAAGAACAGCCATCGGCTGAAACGCGCTGCTATCCGAGCCTGCGAAGACTACCGGGAGCGTGACACCTTCATCGAGTTTCATCCCGCATTTCCCGAGACAGGGGTACGCCTGGACTTCACCTTCAACTGGCAAAAGCCGACCGAGATCGCATCGCGCATTCAGTCGATCATGGCGCCGGACACTGCCGGGGCTTTTTCGGCATTCGGCTGGGACGCGGTCAATGTCGTGGTTCAGGGACTGGTCGATCTGGAAGAGCGACCGAACCTGATGAAGCTGACCAAGTACATTGAAGGGGGTATCGAACCGGTACTGGAAGCCTCACTGCGGCGCTTTTTCGACACCATCCTGGGCCCGACGTGGCGCGATCAGCCGGACATGAAGAAATTGCTGAATGATGCGCAGCGCGGCAACCTCAAACGCCCGTCGGAAGCGGCCAGCACCGATCTACTCGCCTTCGTTGCCTTCTATGAACACCATGTGCCGCAGAACCAGCGTAACAAGGTCATCGATTCGCAAGTTCGCACGTTCCGGCACAACCGCGAGCACTACCAGAAAATCACCGCCAACCTGCTGCCGATCCTGTCGATGCTGACCTCGGGGGATCTGGGCCTGAGCCTCTCTCCCGACCCCTTCGACGCCGACGATGTCCGGGCGATCATGAACTTCGAGAAGATCGAGCGCGGCGGCCATGTCCTGTACATGTGCCTCGACTCGCTGCCCGATCCATCGGTGGCCTCGGCCATTGGCGCGCTGTCGCTGGCAGACCTGGCCGCACGTGCGGGCATGCGTTACAACCTGGGCGGTTACCGGCGGATTTCGCTATTCGTCGACGAAGTGTCGAACGTCATCAACCAGCCGCTGATCGAGATTCTCAACAAGGGCGCCGAGGGCGGCATTTTCACGACTTGCGCGATGCAGACGCTGGCCGATCTTGCCAAACGACTCGGCAGCGAAGATGCCGCGCGCATGGCGCTGGGCAACCTCAACAACTTGATCGCTCTTCGTTCCAAGGATCGCCCCACGCAAGACTTCATCGTCGAAACCTTCGGCAAGACGGCGATTCATACATTGCGTGTCGGCCTGAACAATGCATCGGATGCTCACCTCGGGGACTTCACCTCGGCGTACTCGTCGCAACTCACCGAAAGCATGGAAGAACTCATTCCGGCGGACATCCTCGGAAAACTGCCTAACCTGCAATATTTCGCATCAGTGTCTGGCGGCCGGATTATCAAGGGACGCTTCCCCATCCTGAACCCCGATTACGACCGCCCCGCTTCGGAAGCGCCGACATGATCAGCTTCGTGTCGACGGCTTCACTGCTGGCACTTCTCGTCCTGGTGCTGTATCTGCCATCCGCTTACCCGCCGGAAAGCTTCATCAATCAATTGCGTACCGAGCACGAATTGGCCGTCGATTTCTGGGGACACGATCATGCAATGCGCATCCTGTCGCGCATGCTCGATCTCCAGGCAACGGCGCAACAGGCCAGCCCGGTGCCATCCCTGGCCAACGCGCCTGCGCCGAACCCGGTCGATCTCGCAGTGGCCAAGCAGATGTCCGAAGTCAACACCCGTCTTTTCAACAACCCGTACTTCCGGTCTATTGACACGTTGCTGGCGTTGGCTACTTACCGCTTCTCCGCATTTGTCGAGTGGTTGCCGGTTCTGCTGGTGTTCATGGTGGCCGCCTTGTTCGATGGTTTTCTGCTGCGTATCATCAAGTCCAAGGAGTTTCTCCAGCACAGCCCCGAGATGTATGCGCTGCATGCCTGTGCGGCGATTGTGACCGTATGCGCAACGGTCGTTGCGTTTGTTCTGCCTGTCACGCTCCCCCCGCTGGTTTTCTCGATCGTGCCAGTGGCTGTCAGCGTCCTTGCCAGTCGCGCGCTCGCCAACTTTCATCGTCGTGGCTAGTAACGACCACCACTCGCCAGCTTGATGCGATTCGCATTCGTCGACACACGTAACCAGCCGCATTTGCCCCAGACCTCAGTCGTCTCGTTTCAGTGTGGAGGTTAGATGTTCCATCGAGTTGCATGAGCAGGAAGGGGGATTCCATCCCCTATAATAGGGAACCTTTAAGAACAAAAACGTTTTGTCGGCGTAATATCCTTTGCAACACCATAACAATAAGATTGACGCCGCACTGCTCGGTAAAATCGTGCTCGCCCGCTTTCTGGAGTTGCCGCTGCGGGCGGTAGACCGTCTCGCGGCCCAGATGGAGTCCTCCGCCGGCTTTACCGCCCTGCGTCCCTGGGTGAGCGTGGGTCGGTTGGAAGGCGCGCGGGTGGCGCATGATGCGGCCGACATCCCCCAAACCCGGGCACCCCCGATTCTGGGGGAGGTTCACGAGGCGGGCCGGGGCCTGATGTTCCTCTACCACCGCGACAGCTACGTGCGGGAATACCGGTTCGATGAGGAGGGGGTGAACCGCCTGATGGCGCGCCCGGACCTCCCGGCGGAACTGGCAGGCGTAGTGAGCCGGTTGCGCCTCATCAATACCCGGAACCGTCTCACCCATGCCCTGATGCAGGCGGTACTGGCATCGCAGGCGGCATATCTGCGTTCCGGGCAGGTCTTGACGCTCCTGCCTTTGACCCAGGCGGCAATTTCCGCCCGGCTGCGGTCGGAGTCGAATCTTGCCGTGGTGGCGGATGCGGGCCGCATCTCCCGGCTGGTGCGTGGGCTGTCGATCATGCTGCCAAACGGGAAAGCGGTGCCGTTAAACACCCTGTTCCCGAAGCCGCGGCAGGTGCATTGCCATTTCGTGGATTATATGATAAAAGAAGAAAAAACATGGATGGCAGAAGGGCTATTGCGGGGACCGCTGACGGACGAGGCTGTCGCCGCCATCCTTAAGCGGGAACATGGCATCCGCTTGTCGCGGCGCACAGTGGCCAATATCCGCCATGGTCTGGCGATTCCCGATTACAAGAGCCGCAGCCAGCGCACGGATTACCTGGCCGCTACCGAGGGATTTTCCGCCTTGGTGCCGCTGACCGCTCAAGCACTGCGCACTGCGGTTCCGGCCCATTCCGGTGTGTACGAGATCCGGACGGCTTTCACTTTCCGCCTCGGTGAAGAAAAGGCCTGGCCCGGGAAAAGTGTGCCGCCAGTGCCGCACGGCGTGGTCTACATCGGCTCGGCCGGTGATTTGCGCAAGCGCTTGGGCGATCACCTGCGCGGCAGCAGCGCTAATGCGCTGCTGTATCGCCACGTGGCCGATGGCGCCGCGCGGGTGCGGTTTCGCCTGATCAGTACAGACTGGCGCGTGGTGGAGCGGGAGTTGTACCAGGTATTTTGCGAGACCTTCGGCGTGTCCCCGCCGTGTAACCGCATGAGCCCTTAAGAAAGCGCGCAACCCGCCGATATACCGATATATCATATACACTATCCGGTACATTACCCGAGCCGATTTCGGGCACTAAATAAAGCATGAACAAGAACAACTATAAGGTTCGGCGGCGTGACATGGAAGAAATCTTGCGCAAGCAAGCAAGCAAGCAAGCTAGCTTGACGGCAGCTTCATCTCCCTTTCTTGGCTTACGGCGAGGTCCGGCAATATGAAGTCTCTGGATGAGACCGTCGAGGCCGTGATGCGGACGCTGGGACTGGACGATGCCGCGGTCGTCCGGCGCAAGGCCTTTCTGGAATTCACCGATGACGACGTCGCGCGGTTGCGGACCCTGCACGCAGCCCTGCAAGATCTGGCGCCGGATTTCGTCGACGCCTTTTACACCCATCTCCTGGCCTTCGAGGAAACACGGGCGCTGCTGCCCCACGCGCAAACGCTGGAACGTTTGAAGCGTACCCAGGCGGCGTATTTCGACAACCTCACCGCGGGCGACTACGGGCCGGATTACATCCTCCACCGCCTGCGCGTGGGAGCGGCCCACCAGCGCGCCGGTCTTGCGCCGGCATGGTATCTGGGGGGCTACAGTAAATATCTGGCGGGGTTGTTCCCCGAACTCTGGCAGCGGCTCGGGAAAGACCCCGAGGCCTTTGTCGCCACCTGCCAGGCGCTGATCAAGATCGTCCTGCTGGACATGGGGCTGGCCATCGACACCTATATCCAGGCTGACCGGCAAACCATCCTGACGCTGAAAGAGTATGCCGACATCGTGTTCGCCAGCATCCCCGACGGACTGCTGGTGCTCTCGCCCGACCTCACCGTTTTGTCCGCCAACCGGGCCTTCCTGGAGCGGTTGGGGCTCACTGAGGAGGCCGTGCGCGGCCGCTATCTGATGGAAGTGCTCGCGGCCGACGGATTGCGCGGACGGGCCCTGGAAGTTCTGGCCACCGGCGTCGCCCAGCATGACGTGCTTTTCAGCATGGGGCCGGCGGGCAGCGATGAGCGCAAACCGGTGCGCGTGACGCTGACTGGAATCCGGCTTGCGGAAGAAGAAGAAGAAGAAGAAGCCCGGCTCCTTTTGATCGTGGAGGACCTGACCGAAGAGCAGGCATTGCGTGCCGCCGCGCTGGAATCCGAACGCCGTTTCCGGGATTTGGCGGAAACCGCACACGACGGAATCATCATGACCGATCCCCAGGGGAAAATCGCCTATTTCAACCGGGCGGCAGAACGCATGTTCGGCTATCGCCGCAACCAGGCGCTGCAGCGGTCGATCGGAACGGTGCTGCCGGAACCGCTGTCCTGCCAACTGGATGAAGGATTGCAGCATACCCCGGTGTGGGAAACCCAGGGGCGCCGTCAGGATGGCACGTTTTTCATGGTAGAGGGTTCCAGCAGCGTGTTCGAAGGTTCCGCGGGGCGTTTCATCACCTACGTGCTGCGCGACCTGACCGAGCGCAAGCAGTTCGAGCGCCAGTTGATACACTTGGCCAATCACGATCCGCTGACCCATCTTCCCAACCGCAAGTTCTTCCAGGATCGCCTCGGCATCAGCCTGGACGAGGCGGCGTTGAACGAGGAGCAGCTGGCGGTGTTGTTTCTCGACCTGGACCGCTTCAAGCTGATCAACGACACCTTTGGCCATGCGCTGGGCGACAAGCTGCTGCTGATGGTGGCCGAGCGGCTCGCCGGCTGCTTTCGCAAGGGCGACATGCTGGCCCGCCTGGGGGGCGATGAATTCGTAGTGCTGCTGCGAGGGCTTTCCGGGAAGCAGGATGCCACCCTCGTCGCCCAGAAAATCATGGATGGCTTCGCTCACGCCTTCCAACTGGAAGCGCATGAAGCCTTCGTCTCCGCCAGCATCGGCATCGCTTTCTATCCCTCGGACGCCATCGATGCGGACAACCTCATCCGGTGCGCCGATAGCGCCATGTACCAGGCCAAGGAACAAGGCCTGGGGTATCAGTTCTACCGGCTCGATCTGGAAAATCTGTCGTCAGAGCGGCTCACCCTGGAGAACAGTTTGCGCAGGGCCTTGGAACGTGACGAGTTGCGGCTTTACTACCAGCCCAAGGTGGATCTCGCGAGCGGGGCCGTGATCGGGCTGGAGGCGCTGCTGCGCTGGGCACATCCGGTCAGAGGCATGATCCCGCCCGACCAGTTTGTTCCCCTGGCGGAGGAAACCGGCCTGATCGTCCCGATCGGCGAATGGGTCTTGCGCACGGCGTGTTTGCAGATCAAGGCCTGGCAAGGGGAAGGGATGCCCCTTCTCCCGGTGGCGGTGAACCTGTCGGCGCGTCAGTTCAGGCAACCCTCGGCCAGCGGTGAAACCGAGGGGAGACCGCTCTCGGATGAAGCGGCCGGAGTGCACGACTTGGTTGAAACCATCGAGCGCGTGCTGGGGGAAACGGGGGTGGATCCATCCTGCCTGGAATTGGAGATTACCGAAAGCATTCTGATGCAAAACCTGTCGACGGCAGCCAATATCCTGCAGGCGCTGAGTGCCAAGGGAATGCGCATCTTCATCGACGATTTCGGCACCGGTTATTCGAGCTTAAGCTATCTCAAGCGCCTGCCCATCGACACCATCAAGATCGACAAATCCTTCGTGGGGGATATTACGACCGATCAGGATGACGCAGCGATCGTGGCCGCCATCATCGCCATGGCCCACAGCCTGCGCCTCAAGGTAGTGGCCGAAGGGGTGGAAACGCAGGAGCAGTTCGACTTCCTGCTCGAACGCGGCTGCGACGCCATGCAAGGTTATTTTTACAGCAAACCGCTGCCGGCGGAGGAAATTCTCCCGCTACTGCGAAGTACACGGAATTCCAGTTCCGGTCGCGACTGACCTAAAGGCCATCCTCGATGGGATCCTGCCGCCTGACTTGACGCTGTTCGATCTTGCAGTCGATCCGCCAGTGCTGGAGGAGTAATCCTAAAAACGGCTATCGGACGCAGATGATTCAACTCGTTGATGCGCGTAACGCCGTGTTGATTTACGTGCAGGTTTGGGCCATGAATTTGCATGTTCATCTGACCCGGACTTGGGCTTGGAAACCAACGGGATGCCCCGACTTTGCGAATGACAGCATGAGTCAGGGCTCCAGGCAAATGGCGGGTTAGCATGGCGCGCAATTCAACACAGTGCTCTCCAACTCCTTCGCATTCGGCGGCAGCAATGCCGTGCCCATTGTGCGTCGGTGTGAGAAATGTGCCCGTTGATTTTAGATGGTGAGCGGGCTAGCGATTTTTTGTGTTTAAAGCCGTCTTTTATTCAGCGTTCGGTAACTGCCGTCAATCGACGACTTCGTGGAATGATGTGGAAGAAATTGTCACCTCTTTCATAGAGTAGAAGGCTCATCACACCCGACGAAGTAAAAATCACAACCGTTTCTGATGGGGAAATTCGGCCCGGAAATCACTGGAAAATGGGGTTTTCTACAGCATCAACGTATCCGGTGTGAGTTTTGGCCGAGCATATCGGGCGTAATCAGCGTAATGCCGTTCTCGGTCACATGAAAACGCCGTTCATCCTCCTTGCGGTCCACGCCCACCACCATGCGTTCGGGGATCTTGCAGCCCTTGTCAATCACACAGCGGCGCAGGTAGGCATGGCGCCCGATATCCACCTCCGGGAGCACCACGGCGTCTTCCACCATGGCGAAGCTGTGGACCTGGACATTGGAAAACAACACTGAGTGCCGCACCGTGGCACCACTGATCAGGCAGCCACCCGACACCGTAGAGCCCACCGCAAGGCCGCGCCGTTCTTTGTCATCGAACACAAACTTGGCCGGCGGTAATTGCTCCTGGTGGGTCCAGATCGGCCATTGCTTATCGTACAAATTAAGCTCCGGCGTGATGTTGGCCAGATCCAGATTGGCCGCCCAATAGGCATCCACCGTCCCCACATCGCGCCAGTAGGGTTCCCCACCGGGCAGAGTGTTGACACAGCTGTCCTTGAAGCGGTGGGCGTAGACGCGATAGCGCGAAATCAAATGGGGGATGATGTCTTTGCCGAAATCGTGTTCGGAATTGGGGTCATCCGCGTCGCGAATCAGTTGTCCGTAGAGGAAGCTGGCATTGAACACATACACGCCCATGGACACCAGCGCACGCTCCGGGTTATCTGAAATGGGCGTAGGGTGCTCGGGTTTCTCGGCAAAATCCACCACGCGCTCGTCGCCGTCCACGGTCATCACGCCAAACGCGCACGCCTCTTCAATCGGCACCTCGATACACGCCACCGTTATGTCGGCCGCGTAGCGCACGTGGCAGGCCAGCATTTCGCCGTAGTCCATTTTGTAAATGTGATCGCCCGCCAGAATCAGCACATAGTCGGGTTCGTAATTACGCACGATGTCCATGTTCTGGAACACCGCATCTGCGGTACCCTTGTACCAGTCCAGTTCGGAGATACGCTGCTGCGCAGGCAACAGCTCGATGAACTCATTGAACTCGCCGCGCAAAAACCCCCAACCACGCTGGATGTGCTTGATCATCGAGTGCGCCTTGTACTGCGTCAACACGCCCACCCGACGGATGCCGGAATTCATGCAATTGGACAGCGGAAAATCGATGATGCGGAACTTGCCGCCAAATGGCACAGCGGGCTTGGCGCGCCAGTTGGTTAATTGCTTGAGTCGGGAACCGCGGCCACCGGCAAGAATCAGCGCCACGGTATTTTTGGTGAGACGACTGACGAAGCGCGGCAAATCTTTTTGCAAGACAGGCTCCTTTTTTGCGGTTCTGCCGCATTATCCGCGGGAAAGCGGGTTTTGGGCGAGTGATTATGCCCGCACTCGAAACTGGGCGGATTGATCCTGCCAGCGCGTAAACCTGGTCGGCAAAAGACAGCCGCTTTCTTGCCCAACGAGCATCTGACCTTTGCGGATCGTGTGCATGAGTTCAATGCCAGTCAAGATGCTTCGGTTGAGTGAAGGGCTTTAAAACCGAGCATTGGTTGAGTGTGGTGCGTTTCACTGCGCGATGGTCTGGCTCAACAATGTTGTTGAGATACTGTTAATAGAAAATCGACAGTCCGGCTTTGCTTGTCAACGGCGCGAAAAAGGTATTTCCAGACGCCCTTTACCTTGATATGAGTCTCGTCCATCCGCACGCTTTTACCACCCAGCCGCTTGCGTATGCGGAAGACGGCTTCAGGTAATGGAAGAAACCTGATTGCCCAGCGATTGATTGATGAGTGGTCGACAAACACGCCGCTTTTCTCTGCGGTCTTCGGGGTGGGCGGCCAGCCACTGGCGAAGCTGGGCGGCGTCGGTTTGCAGGCGGGTGATGCGTTGGATTTCTTTCTGTCTGAGCTCGGCTTCGATGGGCTTCTGGTCTGCTTCGCGATGGCGTTCGAGCATGACGCGGGCAGCGGCTTCGAGTTTGGCGGCCTGGTGTTCGAAGTCGGCACGGGTGCCGCTCTTTTGCTTGCTGGCGTTGCCCGGCAGTTTGACGCCATCAATGGCGAACATCTCGCGCCCGATCAGCCCCTGCCGGTCGCACAGGTAGAGGATCTGGGTGAAGAGGCGGGCGATGTCGTCGGTGAGGTTCGAGACAAATCCGGCAATCGTGGTGAAGTGGGGCTGGGTGTCGCCGGACAGGGCGATGAAGGTGACGTGGTCGCAGCACACGCGCTCGATGCCACGGCTGGATACGATGCCCTGGCTGTAGGCGAACAGAACGACCTTCAGGAGCATGGCGGGCGGATAGGCGGCCGCGCCGGTTTCATCATTCTTGAACCGGGCATCGAAGCTGGATAGATCCAGCTCAAAGTTGATGAGGTGGTTGAGGGCGTGCTCGAAGGTGCCGGGCAGCAGTTGGCGTTGAAGGTCAACGGCAAGAAATCGGGGGCTGGTGTCGATGGGTTTGTAGCGTGCCATGCGCTGTCTTCTCCCCTTGTTGATGGGTCAGGCGTTCGAGGCTTGATGGGGCGCTTTGTTCCGGGTAGGCTGGGGTTTTTCTACAGCCTCGATATGCCGCTGCTTGCAGAATTTAAACAACGTGCGCGTCGCCTGAAGGCAGAAACCTTTGCCCTCTATCTCGCTGCGCGCCATCCCGAAACACCCTGGTACGCGAAGCTTCTCATTGCGACCATTGTAGCCTATGCCTTCAGTCCCATTGATCTCATCCCTGATTTCATACCGATTTTGGGTTACCTGGATGATCTTATCCTCATTCCCATAGGCATCGCCTTCGCCATTAAAATGGTACCGCCTTCCGTTCTGGCCGAATGCAGGGCGAGGGCGCAAGAAGTTGCATTGAATGGCAAACCTGTGAGCCGTATTGCGGGAGCTGCCGTTGTCATTATTTGGCTGACGTTAGCAGTACTGTGCATAGTATGGACCTATGAAGCATTTATGCCCACATCCGCCCCGGCACTGCAAGGGCGATGATTGCCCTGTCGCTCCAGCCAGCGGACCACCCCGAACTCCGACCACATGGACAATAGCTACGTGCCAACGGCGCGCCTCCTGCTAACAGCGGCACCCGACGTTTTCGCCAACGACATTTTTGCGATGAAGGGCGGCACGGCGATCAATCTTTTCGTTCAGGGCATGCCGCGACTGTCCGTCGACATCGATGCCGTCTACCTTCCCTGGTCGACTCCGCGCGATGAAGCATTGCAGGCCATCGCCGATGAACTGGATGCCATCGCCCGGCGTCTGGAGAAACTTGATCTGAGCAGCAGAAGAATCGCCAGTAAAGGGCGCGGCGACACGAAGCTCATCGTTGAAGATGCTGAAAATCAGGTGAAGATCGAGGTCAATGTCGTGTTTCGAGGGACGCTCCTGCCGCCCGAACGTCGAGCCCTTTGCGCCAACACTGCCGAGATGTTCAGCGCAGAACTCGAGCTGCCGATCCTCGCGCCCGATGAGCTCTATGGCAGCAAGCTCGTGGCCGCCATGGACAGACAACATCCTCGCGACCTGTTCGACGTGTGGAATTTGTATCAGTCCGGCGGACTGTCGACCGAAATGATCGAGTACTTCGTCACCTACCTTGCCGGCCATTTGCATTGTGAGTGTTGGTATGTCGCAGAGTAAAAAGAGATTACGCAAGCAAGTGCGGTGGTTTCAGGAGTAAGCGATCAACGCGCTCCCGAAGTGGCTTGCCGGCCTTGAAGTGAGGGACCCACTTTTCAGGTACCGATACCGATTCCCCTGTCTTTGGGTTACGCCCAGTGCGAGGAGAACGGTAGTTCAGGGCAAAGGTGCCGAAACCGCGAATTTCAACACGGTTACCCTGCGCTAAAGTCATCTGAATAGCGTCGAGTATCTCCGCTACTACCAACTCGGTATCCTTCCGGATCAGTTGAGGATAGCGGCTGGTCAAGCGGGCAATGAGTTCGGATCGGGTCATATCGATATTCTACCGTGCTGGCGGGTTTTGGAGCGAGTGCCAGTGCCGTGCTTTGGTCACATTCTGAAAATATCGGCAAGGCCATTGCCAGACAAACGAACCCGCGAGAAATGGACACCGTTTACTTTTCAGTCAGGCCGCAGGTGTGGGCACAATAGACCGACTGATGCTGCCAAGGTGCGTAAAGCGAAATCCCGCTGAATACTTAAGCCCGTAACCAAGCACGTGGTCAAAGCCGATGTGAGCGCACCAGATGACGCCCGCGCTTGATAAGGATGGGTACTGTAAAAAAGAAGCCAGTTCCCATATTGGGAAAAAAACTGAGGGCGGAACGGATGCCGCAAGCAACCTTCTGATGCACCATCTCAATCGTCGCAGCACCATATCAAGAAATGCAGTGGTGGCACCGAGTGCCAAAAGGTGCTTGTGTAGGGCTTGAGCCGGATGAGGGGAAACTCTCAAGTCCGGTTCTTAGGGGGATGGCGCAGCAATGCGCTATCCGACCAAGGTTCGGCCAGCGATTGCAGGTCGCCAACTCAGCGATCCAAGCGCTGGCACTCGTTTCGTGGCTGACGGAGGTCAAGCCCCAGGCACTGGCTCATGAAGGTCTACCCGCGTAGCGGTAAATCGTCGAACGCGAGATGCCGAACTGCTGGGCAATGGTCACGTCGCCAAATTTCAGTAATACCTTGATCGTTCTCAAGTCCTTCGGCGACAGCTTCTTTGGATGCGCGCCCTTGCGCCCTCGTGCGCGAGCAGCCTTCCGCCCGGCCATCGTCCGCTCGCGAATCAGGCTGCGCTCGAACTCGGCCAACGCGCCAAACATGCGGATGGGTGCTGGCGCACTATGAGGTGCGCTGGCTGATCCATCAAGCAGCAACGGCGCATCGCCGACCCGATCAACGCTTATCGTTCACGGCGAATGTACCGACCGTTGCTGCGCCGCGCTCAACCTCTTTCCGGCGCATTTCCCCCCAGAAGCAGCCAAGAAAACGCAAACCCTGGTTTGACCAATTGCTGGCAGAAGCTGCTTCATTGCGCTGTGCCAGCTGTAAAGAACGCTGTAACCAGCACATTCTCAAGTAGCGCCACTCGCCCTAATGCTACCCATAACCGTAACTTGCCGCGCAATTGTCTATACCATTTCTCATCACAATTGCTCGCGCCTTTCCCTTTGACGCAAAGGAAAATCCAGAGGGAATCTATCTAAACGAACAGTATTGACTCAGGACACTAATTATTAAAAATGTCCTAATACAAGACGCGACCTTGAGGTTCCACGGGAAACGCCAATTCAAATATCGTCTCCCCATTCAAACCGCTGTTCACCCGCACTGCACCGCCGTGCAATACCATTACCGCCTTGACAATGGACAACCCCAGCCCGGAGGCAGCCCCGGAATCCGCACGGGCGCTGTCCACCCGATAGAAACGGTCAAATAACCGGCCCAGGTGTTCGGGAGCAATACCCGCGCCGGGATTGGCGACCTGGATGCCATAGCCTCCGTCTGGGCGAGGCCGGGCGCTGACCCGGATCGTCGCACCGCGCGGGGTGTAACGTATGGCATTGGCGATCAGATTGCTCAAGGCCCGGTTGAGCAGTACCGGATCGGCGTTGAGCGTACCCGCGGCGCTCACCTCCAACACTATCCCTTCCTCATCAATCACCCCCTCAAAGTATTCCGCAATACGGCGCAGTTCGCGCCCCATGTCCAGGTTTTCCCGACGCAGCGCGATCTGTGCGTTGTCGGCCCGCGCCAGGAACAGCATGCTCTCCGCCATCCGTGCCAGGCGCTCGTACTCCTCGATATTGGAGGCCAGCAGCGCCTGGTATTCCTCCACGGAACGAGGGCGCGCCAGAATCACCTGGCTCTCAACCATTAAGTTGCTGATCGGCGTACGCAGGTCATGGGCCAGATCGGCAGAAAATTGGCTCAGCCGCTCATAGCCTTCCTGCAGGCGATCCAACATGTGATTGAAGGCGCGCGCCAGATCGGCGATTTCCGCCGGCGCCTTGGCGATGTCGAGACGCTGATCCATCCGGTTCGGGCTAATGCTGCCTGCCGCAGCGGTGACCCGGCCCAGCGGCGCCAGGCCGCGCCGCACCACGAGGAAACCGAGCAGCGCCATGGCCGCCACGCCGCCACCCAGCGCAATCAGCAGTCTGGTTCGGTAGTTCTGCAGTAAGGCCATGCGCTGCGGACTTTCCTGCGCCAGCACCACCAGAACCGCGGAATCCTGAGCATTCGCTCCGAGATGCGCCCACGCCGCCAGCACGCGCCCGTGGCCGCCATCGTTCATGCGCCAGTCGCGTATCGCGTCTGGCGTAGGCATGCCCGCCGCCGTGACCGCCGACAAGGACAGGCTCGGCACGTCTCCCACACCTGCCACCATCCGGCCATCTTCATCCAGGATACGCAGGCGCAGCCCCTCAGTGCCAATGGCCACATCGCGGAAACGGTGGGGATCAGCTCGGATTGCCGCCACATCCGGCACTTCCGACAGCAGATGGCGCAGTTGCTGCACCTTGCCGAGCAGTTCCACGTCGTTGCGGATTTCCAGTTGCCGGGCCAGCGCCTGATACAGGTAGAAACCGGTGGCGGCAAATACCAGGGCGGTCACCCCGGCGAACAGCAGGGTCAGCCGCTGGGTCAGGGAAATGCCTCGCCGCAACGTCATGGCCGGGTTTCCAGCACGTAGCCCATGCCGCGCAGGGTGTGGATCAGCTTGTGCGGATAGGGGTCGTCCACCTTGGCACGCAGCCGCCGTATCGCCACATCGACCACGTTGGTGTCGCTGTCGAAATTCATGTCCCACATCTGGGAGGCAATCAGCGAACGCGACAGCACTTCGCCCTGCCGCTCCATCAGCAGTTGCAGCAGCAGAAATTCCTTGGCGGTGAGATCGATACGCTGGCCGTCCCGGTTCACGCGGCGCTTGATGCGATCCAGTTCCAGGTCGGCCACGCGCAGCGTCTGCGGCACCTGCCGTACGCCGCGCCGCAACAGGCTGCGGATGCGCGCCAGCAGTTCGGCGAAGGCAAACGGCTTGGGCAGGTAATCGTCGGCGCCCAGTTCCAGCCCGCGCACCCGGTCCTCCACCGTATCGCGCGCGCTCAGGAACAGCACCGGCACCGGTTTGGTCCTGCGAATGCTTTGCAGCACCTGCCAGCCGTCCATGCCCGGCAGCATCACGTCCAGCACAATGAGGTCATACTCATCGGACAGCGCAAATAGTTCGCCGTCGGTCCCGGTGCGCGCCAGCTCCACGGTGAAACCGGATTCGGTGAGGCCTTTGCGCAGGTAATCACCAGTTTTCGGTTCGTCCTCGACCACCAGAATTTTCATCGCACCCCCAACATATGTTTTTAATTATGACCTCTAGCTAGCGCATGAATGCGACATTACAAAAATGTAATCCAGCTGTCACGCTGGTGTTATGGTCAGCGGTCTACTCTGGCTTTAGGCAAACGCCTTCCTAGGGAGAAACCGGCATGCAAAGACGCAAATTTCTCCAATATGCCGCAGCCTCCGGGCTGGGCATATTGGGTGGCGGTTATCTGTATCAATACGCGACGAACACCCGTCAGAATAACTTTCTAGGCAGCGCAGCGGCACGCAACATGGCGGACAGCACGCCATTATTCATCCCCGGCGATAGTGGCCCGCTCGGCGTCCTCGATATGACGGATGCCCCGATGACACTCAACGCCCGAGCCGCGACGCTGCCGTTGATTCAGGGCAAGCCGTCGCCATTTCTGATCTACAACGCACAATACGCTAACCAGACTTATCAAAATCCAATCATTCGCATCCAACGCGGCAGCCAGTTCAATGCCCGCCTTCAAAATGATTTAAACGAACCGACGATTATTCACTGGCATGGTCTGCACGTGCCGGGCGCGATGGACGGCCACCCGCGCACAACGATTGCCGCCGGCGCACACTATGACTATACGTTCCCGGTGACCAATCGCGGCGGCATGTACTGGTATCACACGCACGCCCACAATCTCACCGCCAAACAAGCCTATTTCGGTCTGGCGGGCCTGTTCATGGTCGAAGACGAAGATGAGGCGGCGTTGCGTAACACACTCCAACTCGCGCCCGGCGTAACCGAACTACCGCTGCTGATCCAGGACAAGCAATTCAACAGCGCGGGCAAACTCACCTACGCAGACAATCCGATGCAGCAGATGATGGGCCAGCTTGGCGACACGATCCTGGTCAACCTTACGCCGCAGCCGCAACTGGACATCGCCAATCGCCTGTACCGGTTGCGCATTCTGAACGGCTCGAATTCGCGTATTTACAAGCTCGCCTTCATTCACCGCGGAAAAATGCTGCCGTATGCAATCATCGGCACCGATGCCGGTTTGCTGGAACGGCCGTACACCGCGCAAGAAGTCTTTTTAGCCCCGGCCGAACGGGTAGATATCTTGTTCGATGCCAGCCAGTTGCGCGCCGGTGAGGAAGTTTTGCTCAAGAGTCTCGCCTTCGATGCGATGCAGGGCGGAATGATGCCCGGCATGGGCGGGATGATGGGAGGTATGTCCGGCATGGGGGGAATGGGTGGCGCCAGCCTCGCGCTCGGCGCCGAATTCGAGATCATGAAACTCGCAGTCACCCGTCAGGGCCCGGCCACGCCATCCGTGCCGCCGCGCCAGCTGTCGACCATTGCGCGCATTGATACGCGCGGCGCAGCAGTACGCAACATCAGTCTGACGATGCAACGCATGCGCTGGTTGATTAACGGCGAAAGCTTCAACATGGACAGCTATCCGATCCAGAGCCGCAGCAACACCGTCGAGCTATGGGACATCCAGAACGCAAAAATGAGCATGCCACACCCGATGCATATGCATGGCTTTTCGTTCCAGGTCGTCAGCCGTCAGAACAGCCCGGGGCAGGTGCGCAAGCTGGCCCAGGACGCGAGCGGACGCCTGATTACCGATCTGGGGTGGAAAGACACGATTCTGGTGTGGCCCGGAGAGACCGTCCGCATCGCGATTGATTTTACCAATGAGTTTAAAGGCGATCAGCTATACCTATTCCACTGCCATAATCTGGAGCACGAAGACCAGGGCATGATGGTGAACCATCGCGTCACTGCGGTGTAATGCAGGTGAAGATGAGTGTTCATATCGAGGGCAGCCCGAAACCGGGGGCGTCTTTCTAAGTAGATAGCACCAATGCCACTCAGATTAACTTGGGATGTGACCGCGACATTTTTTATAAGAAAATCAATACCATTTATTAGTTGACTGATTCAATGGAGGTAATGCATGGCAAACATCCTAGGACCCTCAGTGCTACCTTTGAATAGCACGGACTCCTCCACAAAAGGGGAGCTGAAACTCTTAACGCCTGTTGGCGGCTCTTTCGCCGAAGCCTTAGCTCAGGTTAAAGGGAAGGCTGTGGCAACCATTGCCCCACCGCTGCAAATGGCAGGGAGCAATGCATCCCTAACCACTTCGTTACCTGTCCCAGGCTCACTATCGTCGTCTAGTGTACTACCTAGCCATTTTTCATTGCGCGCTTCGCAGAATGAGGCTGGAGAAGATAGCTTCCACGAACGGGCACTGGGACTGCGCGCTTACCGGCAGCAATTACTTGCGTCAAATATAGCGAATGCCGATACACCGGGCTACAAGGCGGTAGACATTGACATTCAAGAAGCGCTGCGCACAGGAAAGACGCCCCAATCAGTGGACATAAAATACGCTGTTCCAAGCCAAGGGAGTGTGGATGGGAATACCGTGGATATGGATAGCGAGCGGGCAAAATTTACGGAAAACGCGATTATGTATGAATATGAAGTGGACAGAGTTAAAGGTCATTACAAGGATATGGATGATCTGCTCAAAGGCACTCCTTACTAATCTGTGAAAAATTCATGAATATTTAAGATATCTGCTCATGCAAGCGCACTGGCATATGCAGACCATAAAGAAGGGAGAAATGATGTGCGATGATACAAAAAGTGGCCAGAACACGCCTAAAGAAACAAAAAAAACGGCGAAAATAGGAATAACAGTGTAAACAATACGGTCAGTGTCACTTGTTCTATTCACAGACATCAATCAATCCCACATATTACAAGGAGATTAATCTCATGAACGCAACAACTAAAACAGCCCTCGTCATCGCATTTTCTATCGTCATAGTGTTGCTTTTGCTGTTCGTTGGCGGCGCGATGACAGGGGCAACGCTGAGCGGCGGGATGATGGGGAACGGAGCGATGGGTGGAATCAATTGGATGTGGATTCCTACTTTACTTATGCTCGGTCTCGGTGCCCTGCTCGTTTGGGCCATCTTTGGGCAGAAGAAGTGAGCGACCTGAAAAGATGAATCGCCAAGCAGATTTGCAAGCAGTGCGTGGACATTTGCGACGGGTGCGCGAAGCAAGGCGATGTGGATGGCATGGAGCAATGTAGGCGCTGGCCGAGGCTTGCAGCCAGATGGCTGGCTGATTAGGAAACCCCACCATGGCAAGGGGAATACAAAATCGCAGTATAGATATATTCAGTAACAAAGAACGAATTGAGGCGGTCACGTTTGTATACAAACAGCTTTAACAATTTACTGCTGACACGTGTGACAACCTGAATGTGAATGCAGTGGCAAAAAACCAGGGGATGTCCCCGCTAACCAAGGAGCGAATCATGAAACATTCAGTTATAGGAAAAGTTGGCACGTTATTACTGATCGCAGGCACCGCATTCTCGGTTCCGGTCTTTGCAGAAAACCATGCCGGGCAGGGAGGAATGATGCCCGGCATGGGGGGAATGACGGGGGACAAGGGCGAGTCCGGCGCGCATCAAATGTCAGGGCTGATGAACGACATGTCGAGTGAGATGAAAGATATGTCCGGCATGATAGAAAGCGGCAGCATGAATCCGGACACGATGAAGAAGATGTCAAGGCAGATGAAGCAAATGGGCGGCATGATGAACAACATGTCGGGCATGATGAACAAGGATATGGCGATGGACGCCGGTACGCAGAAGAAGATGGGCCAGATGCGCAAACAGATGGACCGGATGCACAAGGACATGCCTGCCACACCCGCAAAGATGTGAGCGCGTTAAACCAGGCGGTCAAGCCGCCTGGCTTTCTTGGAGGCAACCATGGATGTCATGATCATCGCCACGAAAGCCTGCACGCATCGCAAGAACCTGGAAAAGGAACTCGAATGCTTGCGGATTCCGTACCGCGTGTGTTTCGTCGAAGATTGCGCCGACCTTGTCCAAAAGTTCGGCATCCGGCATTCGCCGAATCTGGTGGTGGACGATGAAGTCGTGTTCCGGAAACAGCCGACGGAAGTGGAACTGCACGCCTATTTCGACACCAAGAAATAAAGCCGGCCCGGGCATCCGGGTTTATCACCAATAGAATTTTAGGAGGGCCTCATCAAGTCGACACTTATCCTTTCGAACTACGAAGGCAGTGTAGTCAGCGGTATTCAGGCGGTGATGCTGTAGCTCAACCACTCCTGTCATCCCGTCTCATCGCTATGCATCGGGTACCCGCGTATCGTCGGCGAGGATACAACGACTTGAAGGCGTATTGGCGTGTAGTTTTTATCAACCCTTCGGAAAGAGGCATCACTATGCAAACTGAACTTTTAAAAGTAACGGGAATGACTTGCGGCGGCTGCACCAGCAACGTAACGCACGCGCTGAAGGCGATTCCCGGGGTCGGCGAGGTAAAAGTGTCGCTCTCGGCCGGCGAAGCCACGGTGCAATACGACGAGCGGCTGACCTCGACCGATCAACTGAAATCGGCCGTGAAAGGCGCGGGCTATGGCGTGGATACCACCAACACTGCTCAGAAACCTCAAGGCAAGGGTGGCTGCTGCAGTTAACTCGAACTGATATCCATCAGTGAAATCGCCATTTTTTTGTTTAATTGAGTAGAGGAGCGAATCATGGAATGGTTTTCACAAAACTGGGTTTGGGTGCTGTTCTTCGCCGGGATGATCGCGATGCATATGTTCGGCCACGGCGGTGGGAGTGGCGGCGGCCATAAAGACCCCAAGCCCTCAAGCAAAGACAGAGAGCAACGTGCTTCGAAACAAGGGCCGGATCATCAACATTGACCCGCTAGATATTGGTTTTTAAACAGGGGGCGACGATATGCTGAATATAAAAGTCGTGACTTGGTCATTGGCGATTTGGACCACGTTTACGTTCGTGTTTTGTGTCGTCTACGGCCTGCTGACGCCGTCAAGCGTGCACATGGTTGCGTTTCTCGAGCAAGTATTGCCGGGATTCGAATGGCTCAGTTGGCGGGGCTTTCTCGTTGGGTTGATTCAGAGTTTCCTCTATGGCGCATACGCGGGTCTCGTCTACGTGCCCATTTACAATTTTCTGCATCGCAAGTGGATAAGACAATAGATGAATAAGAAAGCCAATGAAAAAGAATCGAGTGGACCCGCGCCCTCAATTTCAAAAAAGTCCTACAAGGACAGCCTGCACAAGCTCCAGATCGAACTGGTTAAGCTGCAGCGGCATTTCATTCAGTGCGACGACAAAATCCTGATCATCTTTGAAGGCCGGGACGCCGCCGGGAAGGACGGCACGATCAAGCGCATCGTTGAGCATTTGAGTCCGCGCGAAACACGCGTTGTGGCCCTCGGCAAGCCCTCGGATCGAGACCGTACATCGTGGTACTTCCAGCGTTATGTTCCATATTTGCCGGCGGCTCAGGAACTCGTGCTGTTTAACCGCAGTTGGTACAACCGGGCGGGGGTGGAGCGGGTAATGGGCTTCTGCACCGAGGCCGAGTACCAAGAGTTCATGGGCTCGGTGTCAGACTTCGAGCATATGTTGATGCGCTCTGGAATCAAGCTCCTCAAGTACTATCTCGACATCAGCAAACCCGAGCAGAAGCAACGCTTGAATGAGCGCAAGAGTGATCCACTCACACAATGGAAAGTCAGCACGCTTGACAACCTGGCGCTCAAGAAGTGGAAGCAGTACAGCCTGGCGCGCGACGAGATGCTGGCACACACCCACAACGCCATAGCACCGTGGACCATCGTGCGCGCCGACGACAAACAATTGGCACGGCTCAACATCATCAAGAATCTGCTCAGCCGGCTTCACTATGCAGACAAGGACGAGCGGCTGATCCTGCCGGACCCTGATGTTGTCTTTATGTACGACGAAACGTATTTGAAAAACGGCATGATTGCAGAGTGAATCAGACGCGCGGCGGAGGTAAGGCTCGTTAATGAATAACCCGAACATCCCGGCACTCGCCGTGTCCGGCAGCTCCGCGCTATTGGCTATCAATGCGCCCATGCTGAAGCGGACCAAGCTGGCAGGTATCCGTCGGCTTGGCGGAGCGGCGGCGACTGTTGCGGCGCAGGTGCCGGCGTGACGGTCACCACGCAGCGCCCAGTCGGCGTGCCCCGTGCCACCATGGCCACGCTCATGCTCGCCGTCTTCACGGTGTCAGTCGGCTTTGGCGTCGTGCTTCCGCTTCTGCCCTACCTGATCGAGCGGCTCCTGGGAGCGGGCGTAGCGGCTGCGCAAGTTTCCCGGCACACCGGGCTACTGACCGCTGTCTACACCCTCTCGCTTTTTCTGTTTGCTCCCATGTGGGGCCGGCTATCCGATCGACGCGGCCCGCGTGGTGTGTTGTTTGTCGGGCTGCTCGGCTTCGGCGTCACCATGCTGGTTTTCTCGTTCGTTGAGAGTCTCATTGCGGTTTACGCCGAGCGTTTCTTGAGCGGCATGTTTGCTGCAGCGGTGACGCCAGTGGCGGCGGCCGTGATCGGCAACCTCACTCCCACCGAACAGGGGCGCGCGCGCCGGCTCGCGTTTGTGAGCATGGCCGGCATCGCCGGCTTCCTGCTCGGACCGATGCTGGGTGTGTTCGTCACGCGCTTTGCAGCGGATTTCTTTACTCTCGCCATGCCCGCCGGATCGGTCGCGATTCCGCTCGTGGCGACTGCACTGCTCGCCTTCCTCGTGGCCCCCGCTGTCGCGTTTGCCGTGCCGAGTGGCGAGAGCCACGATCGGTCACAGAAGACGACGGGCGTCTCGGTCGATAAGGCTGCATGGCTTGTGCCGAAGCTGCTCATCCTCACCTTCATCGTCTCGGCCGGCGTCGGGGTGTTCGAGGTCGGACTCGCACTGCGCGGCAAGCAGGAGCTCGGCTTGACCCCGTACCAGATCGCGCTGATGTTCACCGAGTGCAGCCTGGTCATGTTTGTGATACAGGCAATCGTATTCTCGCCATGGTTCAAGCCGGATAGGACCCGCTGGCTCATCGCGCCCGCGCTGTCCGTGCTGGCGGCCAGCTTGTTCCTGGTATCGTGGACGTCTGATTTTACGTCGATGCTGGTCGTGATCGGTGCGGTCGCGGCCAGCGCCGGCATCCTCTCGCCGATACTGACTTACTGGATCTCGGCCAAGGCCGGGAGCGCGCAGGGCTGGGAACTCGGCAAGCAGACGGCAGCCGCCAGCCTGGGGGTCACCCTGGGCTCGGCGGCAGGCGGACTCCTCTTCAATATCGCCACCTTGCCTGGCGCCCCCTTCGTCCTGACCGCGGGCCTTGCCGCACTGGGCTTCCTGCTAAGCCTCGGACTGCCGCATTTACTCGTGCCCCATCATCTCGGAGGCAGGGTATTTACGAGCGAGCCACCGTGACCGGAACCACCATAAAAGAAAATCTCGACAACGGCCTGCTTGCGCCGTAGCCGGAGACTTACAAGACCTGCTGAAGACAACTGAGGAACAACGATGAAAACAACCGTCATTGATGTGCGCGGCCTGCTCTCCCCGTTGAGTGCCTGGGGCGTCGAGAAGCAACTCGCCAAGGCGCCAGGGGTAAAGCAGGTCGATGTGAACTGCGTTTCAGGCAGCGCAATGGTGGTGTATGACGAGACGGTGACGGGCCTCAATGCCATCAAGGCGAAAGTACGCGAGTGCGGCCATCACTGTGGCGGCGAGATTGTGCCCAAGCATCTTTGTGAACAAGAACATCCGCCTGGCGATGCACAAGTCAAGGCGGATCCTGCAAAGGCTACGCCGGTCTCCGCAGCGCCGCCCGCGCAACATCACCAGCACACCGGGCAAGCCCAAACCGCGCAAGCTGCCGAGCATGCGGATAGGGACAGCATGGGCCATGAGATGGGCCACGGCGCCGGCATGGACATGCAGGCGATGGCGCGCGACATGCGCAACCGTTTCTTCATTGCGCTGGTATTTGCGCTACCGGTGTTTCTCTATGCCTCGATGGGGATGGAGTTTCTCAAGCTTGAACCGCCGTTTGGGATGGACCGCAATCTTTTTCTGTTTCTGCTCGCGAGCGGCGCGATTATCTACCCCGGCTGGCCGTTTTACGTCGCCGCGTTGCGTGCCGTCAGAAACGGCGTGGCCAACATGGCCGTGCTCGTTCTTCTGTCTGTGGGAACGGGCTATTTTTTCAGTGTGGGCACCACTTTTTTCTTCGCAGGCGAACAGTTCTACGAAGCCTCGTCGGTGCTGCTGGTCTTCATTCTGCTGGGCCATTGGCTGGAGATGCGCGCCCGCGCCGGGGCGTCCGATGCCATCCGCGCGCTGATGGACCTTGCCCCGCCGCAAGCGACCGTGCTGCGCGAGGGACGCGAGATAGAACTGCCAACGGCCGAGTTGAAAGTCGGCGACACGGTGATCATCCGGCCCGGCAATAAAATTCCGGTGGATGGCGAAGTCATCGAGGGCGAATCGCAGGTAGACGAATCCATGCTCACCGGCGAATCCATGCCGGTCAAAAAGACACTCGGCGCTGCCGTGATCGGCGCCACCATCAACAAAAGCGGCAGCTTCAAATACCGCGCGACCAAGGTCGGCGCCGACACTGCACTCGCCCAGATCGTGAAACTGGTGCAAGCGGCGCAGAACTCCAAGGCACCCGGCCAACGGCTGGCCGACCGGGCTGCGCAATGGCTGGTACTCGCCGCGATCGTCACCGGTCTTGCTACCTTTGCGGTATGGTTCTGGTGGATCGGCCAGCCGCTGCTGTTTGCCATGACGCTGACCATCACCGTATTCGTGATCGCCTGCCCGGATGCACTGGGCCTGGCCACGCCCATGGCGATCATGGTCGGCACCGGGCTGGGGGCCATGAACGGCATCCTGTTCAAGAACGCCGCCGCCTTGGAAGAAGCCACCAAGCTTAACGTGATTATCTTCGACAAGACCGGTACGCTGACCCTGGGGCAGCCCGAGGTCGTGGATGTGGCGACGGCAATGGGCACCGACGTGGATGCCATGCTGGCCTTGGCCGCCGCGGTTGAGCAAGGTTCCGAACACCCCCTCGCCCAGGCGATTCTAAAACGTGCGGCCGGCATGCCGACGCAACCAAGCAGCGGCTTTACCAATATCGACGGCATGGGCGCCAAGGCGGAAGTCGAAGGACGCACTGTGCTGCTGGGTAATCGTAAATTGATGGACGCAGAACAGGTTGATATGAACGGCCTGGTCGCCAAGGCCGACGAGATGCAGGGCGCGGGTCGCACCGTCGTGCATGTGGCTCACGGCGGCAAGCTGCTCGGGCTCATCGCCATCGCCGATGCGCTGCGGCCGACATCGAAGGACACCATCCAGGCGCTGCAGCGACGCGGCGTGAAAGTGGCCATGCTCACCGGCGACAACCGTGCCACCGCCGAGCGCATCGGCCATGAACTCGGTATCGACATCGTGCTCGCCGACGTGCTGCCGGGTCAGAAGGCGGAGAAGCTCAAGGAGCTGCAAGCGCAAGGCAACAAGGTCGGCATGGTGGGCGACGGCATCAACGATGCGCCCGCCCTGACCCAAGCTGACGTGGGCTTCGCCATCGGCGCCGGCACCGACGTGGCGATGGAGAGCGCCGATGTGGTGCTGATGAAGAGCGACCCTTACGATGTGGTGGGCGCACTGGAGCTTTCCCGCGCCACGCTGCGCAAGATGCACCAGAATCTCGGCTGGGCGGTCGGCTACAACGTCATCGCCTTCCCGCTCGCCGCGGGTGTGTTCTACCCGTTTACGCTGAGCCCCGAGATCGCGGCTCTTGCCATGTCCGGCAGCTCGGCGTTGGTGGCCGTTAATGCACTGATGTTGAAGCGCACCAGGCTGGCGGGCATCCGCCGATCAGGCGGGGCCGCCAAAATGGAGGCTGCCAAGGGATGGAAATCTGCATAACAATAACTTTAGGAGAGACAGCGCATGAAGAATTACCAACCGCCTGCTTCAACCGCATTGCCAACTGAGTTGCTTGTGCCGGGCGCAGCGCCGACTTTGGCGGTGAACATCACCGCCGCTCTGGCGTCGGTGGACGTGATGCATCATGGCCGGAAGGTCACCATCATGCGCAATCAGAACCAGAGCAACGCTGTCAATTCGGATTTCGCCAAGACTTCGCGCAAATGCCCACCATTCTGCATTCAGCCCAATGAGCTGGCGCCTGGCGTGAAAACCATAGCTGAACTCGAAGTGTTGCACTTTCTCAAGAAAATAAGCGACGGCGATGCGTCCATGATGGTGATCGACTCGCGTACGCCGGCCTGGGTAGAAAAGGGCATCATCCCCGGGACGGTGAACATCCCGTGGGACACACTTAACATCGGCAAGGCGGATCCGGCCGCCGTGCAAGAAATTCTGGAAAACCAACTGGGCGCCAAGCGGCGGGATGAGTTCTGGGATTTCGACAACGTCAAGACGCTGGTGATGTTCTGCAATGGCCCTTGGTGCGGACAGTCATCGACCACGATCAAAGACCTACTGAAAATCGGTTATCCGGCGCACAAAATCCTCTGGTATCGCGGCGGTATGCAGGATTGGGAAAGCCTCGGGCTGACCACACTCAAACCATTGGGCAAATAAACGTTTATCATTGTCATGATCTGAACGGGGTACGACGGGTCGGCGTCGGTCCCTCGCGGCGCCTTCGCTTGCTTGCCTGCCTGTCTCACTTACTCAACTTAGATTGCGCTTTCAGCAGGCGCTGACGATGGCAAGCCAGGCCAAAATCCGCAGGAACGCCAAAATTTCTTGCAGAACCCCATGCACAGCATGCTTGACGGCATCAAGATAATGCGTGGAAAAAAATGGAACAAGCGGGATCAGACAGGCTCCTGGCGCATGAACGCGACATTACAAAAATGTAATCCGGCCGTCACGCTGGCGTTATCACCAGTGGTTTACTCTGGCCCTGTTCAAACACATTTCCAGATGGTCATGGTTCAGCATGGTGGAAATGGAAATGCCCATACCCGATAACATCCTGCCCAATGCCTGGTTTACACACACAAGGAAAACATCACGATGAAAACCGCCTTAACCGCGATCACGGCGATGGCAGCGACACCACCCTTGAGCCAGCCCGGTGACACGAAAAATGCCAACCGCACCCTGCATATTACCATGAGCGACACCATGCGCTTTACCCTCGCCACGATCAAGGTAAAACAGGGCGACACGGTAAAATTTCTGGTGACCAACATCGGCAAGATCAAGCACGAAATGGTGATGACACCCAGGCGGCGCTCCAAGAACACACCACGCTTATGCGCAGATCGTCCTGCTCAGACACGACAAGCCTTTCCCCTTCCAGTTTACCTACCATATCGCCGAACGCGCCCGCCCCGAACTGCGCCAGGACATCGCCTTCTTCAGCGTCGATACCTACCCAGACTCTACCCTTCTACATCAAGCGTGCGGTGATCATGGTTGCCTACAAGGACGAACTCGGTTTCGGCATCGCTCATGAGCCCGAGAAATTCATCGCGGATCTTGCCGCGTTCGAACCGGCTTGGCGGGCGGCGCTCTGGGCCTTGGCCCTGATGCCGCCGCACACCTATCGGGAATTCCTGGGTAAGGGCCTGCCGATGCGCCTGGTAGGGCAAGATACGTGCCGTACCATCGTGGCCAAGCCCTGACGGCAATGACCATCGTCAGCTTCGTCCTCATCCTCACCGGCGTGCTGCTCAATGCCGCCGCCCAATTGCTGCTGAAGGCAGGCACTAATGCCATCGGCCATTTCGAATTCCGTCTCGACAACGTCATTCCCGTGGGCCTCAGGCTCGCCTTCGAGCCGCACATCATCGGGGGATTGAGTTGCTACGCGGTCGGTGTGGTGGTGTGGATCATGGCTTTGTCGCGGACGCCTGTCAGCGTTGCCTATCCGATGCTCTCCATCGGTTACATCGTTAATGCGATCATCGCCAGTTTCTGGTTCGGCGAAAACGTCTCTTCCCAGAATCTGCTCGGCATCGGTTTCATCATCGTCGGCGTCTGGCTGGTGGCGGTCCGCCCATGACTATCCACTCATGTCTTCGCGACACGCGGCTGCGCGCAGCAGCCTGGACAATTCTTGCGATTTGGCTGGTGCAGTTCATCGCCTGTGTGGTCTGTGCACATCAACCGGAGGCAGGCCATAACGACGGCGGCGGCATGCACAGCCACTCCAAACAGCAACAGAACCCGACGGAACAAACCCTACTCGACCCCATTAAGCATACCTCCGACGATACTTTCCCCTCTTCATTCGAAGATTGCGATACGTTTGACGATTCTGCAACGCCCTCCAGTCGCTTCTCATCAGAAATCGTAGCCCTTGTTGTTGCCTTCGTTTGCCTGCCACTTCTTTATCATTCCGCCCGAAGACTGCCCGGCTTTAGGCTCGCCGCCTTACTCGCACCGCCCGGTATTCCGCTGTATCGACTCATCGCAGATTCTCTCCGCGCCAACGCTCCTCCCCGGTAATCCCTCCAGTCTTTCCCGGTATCCCGGTTCGCTCGCTTAAAGCACTAGTGGGCGGCGTTATTTTGCCTGCGCCGGACGGCGTTCGGCTTGGTTGTCGATGAGGTTTGCTATGAAAGTGTGTCTTAAATGCGGTGATGGATTTGTTTCGTCTGATTGGTTATGCCCAGCCTGCGGGTTCAGCCCGCCTCAGCGTTTTGGCTATACATGTTTCGCCCCCGAAATTGCAGAACGCAGTGAGGGATTCAACGCGTATCTGTTCGAGCAATTTGCGGCGATCGAAAGTTCGCATTTTTGGTTCAAGGGAAGAAACGAACTCATTGCGGACATGCTCGCATCCTATTTCCCGGTAGCGCAAAATCTTTTGGAGATCGGGTGCGGGACTGGGGTCGTGCTGGCCGGAATAAGGCAACGTTTCCCGGATCTATCGCTTACCGGCACTGAAGCGTTGGTAAGCGGCTTGGGCTATGCGGCGAAACGCGTCGCGGATGCCACGGTTTTTCAAATGGATGCCCGCGCCATACCATTCGACGCCGAATTCGAGGTAATTGGCGCATTCGACGTGCTCGAACATATCGAAGAGGACGAGCGTGTGCTTCGCCAGATGTATCGCGCGTGCAGGCAAGGAGGGGGGATAATCTTGACCGTTCCGCAACATCCTTTTCTGTGGAGCGCGACCGACGAGTATGCGTGCCACAAACGCCGTTACACCCGTCAGGAGTTAGTGGGCAAAGTTGAAAGCGCGGGTTTTATCGTTCAGCGTGTCAGCTCCTTCGTCTCTTTGCTGTTGCCATTGATGGTGTTGTCACGCCTCTTGCAGCGCAAACCCGCCACCGAGTCGAATCCCATCGACGCAGGCTTCAAAATCGGTAACCCGCTCAACCGCGTGCTAGGCTTTGTTCTGGAGCTTGAGCGTTTCGCAATCAAAAGAGGGGCTTCGTTTCCGATGGGCGGTTCGTTGCTGTTGGTGGGAAGAAAGTAGCGACTGGAGACGACTTTGACCTGTCTCGTGCCGAGCCACTTCGAGGCTGGCATGGCAGGCAAGATCGTGGTCAGGCGGTAGGGATAGGATGGAGTTTCCTTACAAAAAAGTAATCTTCGCGTCATCTTTCTGTGGGGCAAGCACAGGCAAACTGCTCATATCAAATATTCAATTAAGCCATCCTTGAACACTGCTCATCCTCCCTTGTCGCGAGCCTGGCTCTGGTTGCTGCTGCTTGTTGCGGCGTTTACCTGGTTCGCTCCCCTCGATTACAACGCGCTGATTCGGCCCGACGAGGGCCGCTATGCGGAGATTCCGCGCGAGATGGTGGCCACCGGAGACTGGAACACGCCGCGCCTGAACGCCATGATGCACCACCGCCCATAAAAAAACGACAGAGAAAATTCATGGCAAAAAACCTCCAGCCTGATCGGCTTGCAAGCAGTGAGCTGAATCAGGCCGTCGAATCCCCCCGTTTACCTATCTCTTTTGGCTGGTTTCTGCTGCTGGCAACGGCGTATGTGCTGCCCGGCCTGATCGGGCACGACCCGTGGAAGCAGGATGAAACCTACGTCTTCGACATCCTCTACCGGATGTTGCAGAACCACGACTGGGTCGTGCCGCACCTGGCCGGTGAGCCTTTCATGGAAAAGCCGCCGCTGTATTACTGGCTGGGTGCGGCGCTGGCACACAGTTTTTCAGGCTGGCTGCCGCTGCACGATGGTGCGCGCCTGGCCACCGGCGTGTTCATGGCGATCACTTTCCTGTTTGCAGGGCTGACGGCGCGACATGCCTGGGGAACGGGGCATGGCCGCTACGCCGTGCTGGTGCTGATGAGCTGCTTTGGCCTGCTCTACGAGAGTCACATCATGATCACCGATGTGCCGATGCTGGCCGGATTTTCCATCGCCAGTTACGGCTTTATCCTGAGCCGCGCACGCCCGCTGGCGGCGGGCATCTGGCTTGGCGTCGGCGTCGGCGTTGGTTTTCTCGGCAAGGGTGTGCTGGTGCCGGGTGCGGTCGGCGTAACCGCGCTGCTGCTGCCGCTGTTATTTCAAAACTGGCGCAGCAAAACCTACGCCCACAGCCTGGGAGTGGCGTTTGTGGTCGCGCTGCCGTGGCTGCTGATCTGGCCGATTGCCCTGTATCTGCGCGACCCGCATCAGTTTTATGTGTGGTTCTGGCTGAATAACGTCGGCCGCTATCTGGGCTTTTCCGTCGCCGAGCTGGGTGCCCCCAACAATGAGCCCTGGTCCTGGCTGAAAACGCTGCTGTGGTTTGCCTTTCCTGCCTTGTTTCTGGCGTTGGCCAGCGTCTGGCAACGGCGCCATGACATTCGTCGCAGCGCACCGCTGCAACTGGGACTGGTCAGCTTTGGCGTGTATCTGGCGGTGCTGCTGACGTCGGCGTCGGCGCGCGCGTCTTACGGTCTGCCCATGCTGGTGGCGCTGGCACTGCTGGCGGCACCGCAGGCGGCGACGCTGCCCGCTGCTCTGAGCCGCTGGCTGGATTGGGGCGCGCGGCTGTTTTTCGGTACGCTGGCGGCGCTGTTCTGGGGCGTATGGGGCAGCATGATCGCCACCGGCCACGCGCCGCACTGGACGTTCCTCACGCGCGTGTTGCCCGTCGATTTCGTCATGCCGTTTCTGCCGCTGGCGGTCGCTGTCGCGGCCGTGGCGACGCTGGTCTGGCTCGCTGCCTGGTATGGCCTGCCACGCCTGTATGAGCGCTCCATCGTGAGTTTTGTCGCCGGGCTGACGCTGTGCTGGGTGTTGTTTGCCACACTGTGGCTGCCGTGGCTGGACAACGCCAAAAGCTACCGCAGCGTGTTTGTGGCGATGCAACCAAATTTACCTGTACAGCGCAACTGTGTAGAAAGCATCGGCCTGGGCGAATCCGAGCGCGGCATGCTGGATTATTTTCTCGGCGTGCAAACGCTGCGCCGTGAAATTCACCCTGACATTGATTGCGACGTAGTGCTGGTGGAAGGCTCGGCGGATACGCCGCCCGGCCTGCTTGCACCGGCCTGGCGGCAAGTATGGCAGGGTGGGCGTCCGGGGGATAACAAGGGGCGCCTCTGGTTGTTCGTGCGTTGACGCCCAGGCAACTTGTAATGAGGGTGCAGTCTGTTATGCAGCGCTTCGCTCGATGTTGATAAGGCAATGACCTTGTTGCTTGAGGCTGACAAGCCAAATATGTAAAAACTCATTCAGACTTTTTTGCGCGCGGACGTCTACCTCGCCTTCACCGTATACATAGCGAAAGCCGGATTGATTATGAAACATCAGCGCTTCTGCCCCCGAAACAAGATAAACGCAGATTTCCATGTCCGGGTCTGGAACCAGGACGCCGTTTTGTTCGAAGTGATGGGCCAGCTCTAGGTGAACTTCTGTTTTTGAGCTATACAAAACATCCAAGCCCAATGCCATTGACCCAGAAACATTGGAACAACGATAATCACCTTGTTTAACCGTTGGTAAGTCGGGAATAATTTCAAGCAGCCCTGCGTAGATTCTGCTGTAAACGGTGGTATTCATAAAACCTCTTAAGCAAAGCCACGGAAAACGCCGTGGACGCCGACCGGAAACCAGTCGATTTTTAAAAATTGATCCTCTCGCTCGAACCTCTCTCGCACCCGCCCTGGGGCGGGCGGGGGGTGGGGATAGCCCTTGCCCTCACGGGCGAGGGTTGGGAGTGGGTGGGCGACAAGCATGCAGCCGTTACCAACGACACCGGCAACACCCGCAACGGCAGCAGCGCCAAGACGCTCAAGGGCGATTTTGGTGCCTTGCCTATCGAGATTCCGCGCGACCGCGCCGGCAGCTTCGAACCGCAGCTCATTGCCAAACACCAGACCCGCTGGAGCGGTTTTGACGACAAGATCCTGTCGCTGTATGCGCGCGGCATGACAGTGCGGGAAATTCAAAGCCATCTCGAAGAAATGTACGGCGCCGAGGTCTCGCCGACATTGATTTCATCGGTCACCGATGCCGTCATGGACGAAGTCAAAGCCTGGCAAGTGCGTCCGCTGGATGCGCTGTACCCGATTGTCTACCTCGACTGCATTCATGCCAAAGTACGCGATGACGGCACGGTACGCGTCAAGGCAGTGTATCTGGCCTTGGGCGTCAATCTCAATGGCGAGAAGGAATTACTCGGACTGTGGGTGGCCCAGACCGAGGGCGCCAAGTTCTGGCTGCAGGTCGTGACCGAACTCAAGAACCGCGGCGTGCAGGACATCTTCATTGCCTGTGTGGACGGCCTCAAGGGCTTCCCCGAGGCGATTGAGGCGGTGTTCCCGAACACGGCGGTGCAGCTGTGTATCGTGCACATGGTGCGCTACAGTCTGAACTTCGTGGGCTGGAAACTGCGCAAGACGGTGGCGGCCGATCTGCGCCTGATTTACACCGCCGCGACCGCCGAAGAAGCGGTCATGCGCCTGGCTGAGTTCGATGTTAAATGGGGCGCTGATTATCCGTCTATCGTGCAGTCCTGGCGGCGCAACTGGGAGCGGATCATTCCGTTCTTCGACTATCCTGCCGAAATCCGCAAGGTGATCTACACCACCAACGCCATCGAGTCGGTCAACATGAGTCTGCGCAAAGTCACCAAAAGCCGGGGCTCGTTTCCCAATGACGATGCCTTGGTCAAGCTGTATTATCTGGCACTACGCAACATCAGCAAGAAATGGACAATGCCGATTCAGAACTGGAAAGCGGCGCTGAACCGGTTCACTATCCTGTTCGGTGAGCGTATGCCGCAGCATTAAACGATTTCCCGTTTACATACATGGACGCCCACTTTTTTGCCAAGCTTTCAATAGATGATTTTGAGTAGGTAAAGATTGCAGCCATACATCCGGACTTTAAGTGAAGCCTGTGGCTTCTGTCCCTGATGGAATCCGCTAACCGGTCTCCCAACACAAAAGCGATCTCTTAAGGATCAGTGTAAACGACGGATTTACCCTGCCACGGTCTGACCTGTCTCGCCATCACTTCATGATTGCCTGTGCAATCGGTGGAACGACTCCTTCAACTCGTTAATAAATGGTTTTCTCAATCAACTCGATTACGCCACTGCTACTGCCGAGGTGTAATCGGCCCGGAACAGGCTGTCCTTGGTGAGCAGCGCCCAAATGATGCGGGCATTCTTATTCGCCAGCACAACGGCAGCTACGTTCTTGTTGCGCCTTGCCATTAGCTTTCTGAGCCAACTATCGGGCTCGGCCTTGTTCTGTGCATACCTGATTACTGCCCTTGCCCCGTGAATCAGCAAGGTACGCAAGTACGTATCGCCACGCTTGCTGATGCCAAGCAGCGTTTGCTTGCCCCCGCTGGAATGCTGTCGGGGTACTAGCCCCAGCCAGGCAGCCAACTGGCGACCGTTCTTGAATTCTCGTGCATCGCCTACCGTAGCAATAATTGCACTCGCCGTGATCGGCCCTAGCCCTGGTATCTCCGTCAGTTTCCGGCTTGCTTCATTCTCCCGATGCCACAACTGGATTTGTTTCTCCAGTTCATTCACATGACGATTCATCTCTTTCAGATTGTCGGTCAAGCGTTCAAGCAACCGCCGCATCACGCCCGGCAAGCCGTTCTCGGCATCTTCCAGTATCTCCGGCACGCGTTTGGCAAGGGCATCGATACTTTTTGGTATCACAATACCGAATTCCGATAGCAGGCCCCTGATCTGGTTGCCCTGTGCCGTTCTGGCCTTTACGAACCCCTGCCTTGCCTGGTGTACCGAGAGAATCGCCTGCTGTTCGATCATTTTCTGCGGAACGTAGCGCATGTTCGGCCGGCGCACTGCTTCGCAGATCGCTTCCGCATCGGCCATGTCATTTTTGTTTGTCTTGACGTACGGCTTCACAAATTGCGGCGCCATCAGTTTGACCGTGTGCCCATAGCCGCCAAGCTTCCTGGCCCAGTGATGCGCACTGCCACACGCTTCCATGCCAATCAGGCAGGATTCCAGGCTCGCAAAGTATTTCGCCATCTCGTTTCGCTTCAACTGCTTGCGAACCACAACTTTGCCCCGCTCATCCACGCCGTGGATCTGAAAAACTTCCTTTGCCAAATCGATGCCAATGGGCGTAATCTTCATCTCGGACGCTTCTCTCCGTTGTGTGGTCTATACAACTACACTTTGGCACTACGATGCCGTTTGGGGAAGTGGGCGTCCATTCCATTACAAAATCGCGGACACCCTCGCGACTGGAGACGACTTTGACCTGTCTCGTACCGAGCCACTTCGAGGCTGGCATGGCAGGCAAGATCGTGGTCAGGCGGTAGGGATAGGATGGAGTTTCCTTACAAAAAAGTAATCTTCGCGTCATCTTTCTGTGGGGCAAGCACAGGCAAACTGCTCATATCAAATATTCAATTAAGCCATCCTTGAACACTGCTCATCCTCCCTTGTCGCGAGCCTGGCTCTGGTTGCTGCTGCTTGTTGCGGCGTTTACCTGGTTCGCTCCCCTCGATTACAACGCGCTGATTCGGCCCGACGAGGGCCGCTACGCTGAGATTCCGCGCGAGATGGTAGCCACCGGCGACTGGAACACGCCGCGCCTGAACGGAATCAAGTATTTCGAAAAACCGGCGCTGCAATACTGGGCCACGGCCACCGCTTTCACGCTGTTCGGCGAGCATAACTGGACTGCCCGGCTGTGGTCGGCGTTGACCGGTTTTCTAGGTATCCTGCTGGTGTATTTCACCGGCATGCGCCTGTTCGGACGCGAGGCAGGGCTGATGGCCGCCCTGGTGCTGGGCAGCAGCTTTCTCTATGTGATGCTGGGGCATATCAATATCCTCGACATGGGGGTCAGTTTCTTCATGGGGCTGACCCTGGCCGCCATGCTGCTGGCACAACGCGACGGGGTAAGCGCACAGGAAAATCGCGGGTGGATGTACGTGTGCTGGGCCGGCATGGGCCTGTCCATGCTCAGCAAAGGATTGATCGGCGTGGCGCTGCCGGGCGCGGTGCTGGTGCTGTATACCCTGATCCAGCGCGACTGGGGCTTGTGGAAGCGCCTGCATCTGGGTATCGGCATGCTGATTTTCCTGGCGATTGCTGCACCCTGGTTCATTACCGTGTCGATTGATAACCCGGAGTTTCCGTGGTTCTTTTTCGTGCATGAACATTTCATGCGCTTTCTGACCACGATACACGGCCGGGTACATCCCTGGTACACCTTTATTCCGGTGGTGATGCTGGGGATTTTACCGTGGCTGGTGCCGATGTTCGACAGCCTGTGGCGTAGCTGGAAAACCGATACCCCGGCGCGAGGCCAGTTTGCGCCGCGCCGCATGCTGCTGATCTGGATCGTGTTTATTTTCCTGTTCTTTTCCAAATCGGATTCCAAGCTGGTGCCCTATATCCTGCCGATTTTTCCGGCGCTGGCGTTGCTGATTGGCGACCGCTTGACGCGCATCTCGGGCAAGACGCTATTCTGGCAGCTCATCATCATGCTGTCGATTGCGCTGGCTGCCATCGTGTTTGCCCCGCTGGCGGTGCGTGCGGGCAGTGTGTCGGTACCGGCCAGTCTGTACGCCAACATGGTGCCGTGGATTCAGGCGGCGGGGGCGAGCTGGCTGGCCGGTACGCTGCTGGCGCTGTGGTTTGCGCGCCGTGAACAGGTGCGTGCGGCGGTGATTGCGCTGGGGCTGGCGGGCCTGCTCACCGGGCAACTCACGTTCATCGGCTACGATGCCATCGCGCCCGCCAGTTCGGCCTACACCATCGCGCAGCGGATCAAGCCCTACCTCAAACCGGGTGTGCCGTTTTACAGCGTCGGCATGTACGAGCAGACCTTGACGCCGTACATTCAGCGCACTGTGACGCTGGTGGCGCATACCGATGAAATGGCGTTTGGCTTGCAACAGGAGCCGTGGAAATGGATACCGAGCGTGGATACCTGGAAACAAATCTGGCTGAAACAGCCCTACGCGCTGGCGGTGATTACGCCGCCGCTGTATGAACAACTGGCGGCAGAGAAGCTGCCGATGCGCGTGATTGCGCGGGACACGCGGCGCGTTGTGGTGACAACGCCATGAGCGCCATCAGCTGGCTGCTGGTTCTGTCCGGCGTGCTGCTCAACGCCTGCGCGCAATTGCTGTTAAAGGCGGGCACCAATAGCGTCGGCACGTTTTCGTTCACCGCCGACAACGTCTGGCCGATTGGCCTCAAGCTTGCCAGCGAGCGCGTCGGCGCGGGCATCATCAGCCTGCCGCTGTTCCCGGGCATGGACGAAGACGACGTCGAGCGGGTGTGTGCGGCGGTGAGCGAAGTGCTGCGTGGAGCGGTGTCATGAATATGACGCAGAGCGTTGCAATGAGCGCGCTGCAGCTATCCGTGGTCATCCCGGTTTACAACGAGGAGGCCGGGCTCGACGTGCTGTTCGCGCGCCTGTACCCGGCGCTGGACGCGTTGAACCTGAGTTACGAGGTCATCTTCATCAACGACGGCAGCCGCGACCGTTCCGCCGCGATGCTGCGCGAACAATTTACGCGCCGCCCGGATGTAACGCGCGTGGTGCTGCTGGCCGGCAACTTCGGCCAGCACATGGCGATCATGGCCGGGTTCTCGCGCTGCCAAGGCGAGCGCGTGGTGACGCTGGACGCCGATCTGCAAAACCCGCCGGAGGAAATCGGCAAGCTGCTGGCGCGCATGGACGAAGGCTACGACTACGTCGGCGGCGTGCGTCAGCAACGCCAGGATTCGTCCTGGCGGCGCCATGCCTCGTGGGCGATGAACCATCTGCGCGAGCGCATCACCCACGTGGTGATGACCGACCAGGGCTGCATGTTGCGCGCCTATAGCCGCGAGGTGATTGCCGCCATCAATAACAGCCATGAGGTCAACACCTTCATTCCGGCGCTGGCCTACACCTACGCACGCAATCCGGGCGAGGTGGAAGTCGCGCACGAGGAGCGCGCGGCGGGCGAATCGAAATACTCGCTGTACAACCTGATCCGCCTCAATTTCGATTTGGTGACCGGGTTTTCGCTGGTACCGTTGCAGATGTTCTCCATGGTCGGGCTGGTGTTGTCGCTGCTGTCCGGGCTGCTGGTGGTCTATCTGGGCCTGCGTCGCATCTTCCTGGGGCCGGAAGTGGACGGCGTGTTCACGCTGTTTGCGATTATATTTTTCCTGCTTGGCGTGGTGCTGTTCGGCATCGGCCTGCTGGGCGAATACACCGGACGCATTTACCAGCAGGTGCGCCAGCGTCCGCGCTACCTGATCGAAGCGGTGCTGGAGCAGACCGGGGCAGACAAACCGTGACCCGCGCCGTGGTGTTTGCCTACCATGATGTCGGCGTGCGCTGCCTGTCGGTGCTGCTCGACGCGGGTGTGGAGGTGGCGTACGGGCAGTCGCTGTTTTTGGCAAACTATCAAACTGACGCATGAGCCAGTTCAAAAACCTTTCGTCACATATTTTGCAAGCCTCGGCCTCGATGGTGGGCGTTTGCTTGATGATTCTCAGCATCGTCAAGCTCATTCATGCGGGTGGAGCAGATACAGCGAGCAGGCTGCTATACAAAATACTCGGCTTCGACAATGTGGTGTTTCTACTCAGCGCCATCCTGTCCTATGCTTCAATGCGCTATGAGCGGATGTCTGTGAACCTTGAAGATATGGCTGACACCATGTTTATAGTCGGCCTGATTTGCATGACGGCAGCCTCGCTTGTGCTTACTTTCGAGATGCTCTGAAAATGGCCGCGACGCCAGAAATCGACATGAATCGCCGGCGATTCCTGATTGCCGCTACCGCCGCAGTGGGGGGCGCAGGATTCGTGATGACCGCCTATCCATTCGTGATGAGCATGATGCCGAGCCAGAAAGCACTGGCCGAAGGCGGGCCAATCGACGCGGATATCCGTCCGATAGAGCCAGGTATGCTGGTTACCTTCGCATGGCGCAAACAGCCGGTATGGGTGCTGCATCGCACCCAGGCAATGCTCGACAGGCTGGGCAAGCATGATCAGCTGCTGCTCGATCCGCTGTCGCAGCAGCCGCAACAGCCCGTTTATTGCCAGAACGCGACCCGTTCAATCAAGCCGGAATACTTTGTCGCAATTGGCATCTGCACTCACCTCGGCTGCATCCCAACCTACCGCAGGGAGGTGGGAGCGCCTGATCTGGGGGCAAATTGGCCGGGGGGCTTTTTCTGTCCCTGCCACGGTTCCAAATACGATCTGGCAGGCCGTGTATTCAAGGACGTGCCGGCGCCGCTCAATCTGAAAATCCCGGAACACACTTACCTGAGCGCGACCCGCCTATTGATAGGCGCAGACAAAAAAGCAAGCTAAGCGCCTGTCGAACTTAAAGGAAATCGGCTGCAAATCCGCCTGGCCGGTGCATATTTCACCGCTTTTTTGGTCAATAGCTCGCCCAGCCGAATTTTGCGAGCATCCGCTGTGCGGATTGCCTGCTTGAACCTTTTCGCTACGATTCTTCCAGTCCGACAAGCTCCTATCGACAAGCTCCTAGGCTTTGTTCTGGAGCTCGAGCGTTTCGCAATCAAAAGAGGGGCTTCGTTTCCGATGGGCGGTTCGTTGCTGTTGGTGGGAAGAAAGTAGCGACTGGAGACGACTTTGACCTGTCTCGTGCCGAGCCACTTCGAGGCTGGCATGGCAGGCAAGATCATGGTCAGGCGGTAGGGATAGGATGGAGTTTCCTTACAAAAAAGTAATCTTCGCGTCATCTTTCTGTGGGACAAGCACAGGCAAACTGCTCACATCAAACATTCTTTTGTTTCCATGGTGGGGTTGGATGAAGAGATGGTCAAAGCATACAGTCGCAATCAGGAGCAAGAGGATGAACACTATAACCGGATCAAACTGGGCGCGTAGTCACCTTGGGCGGCTCACGGGTTTAAGGCCCTTTTGAGGGGTTCATCCAGTACCCACCCGGCTTTGCCGGGTCACTTGATTTAGGAATACCTTTATGTCGTCACCTTGCATCAACCGGGCGTCTTGGCGCCTCTTGATTTTCCTGATTGGTAGCACCTTGTTAGGCGGTCTCAGCCAGACCGCCAACGCCGCGGGAATGACACGACTACAAGCAATCGATATTGCTGTTCAAAGCAATAAAGATCTGCAAGCCGCGCGCTATACCGTGGAACAAGCGCGCGCGCGTTTGCTGCAGGCAGGGCTGCCGCCTAATCCACGGCTGGATATCGCTGCGCGAAATGATCTCATTTTTAGAAACCAGGGAGAGTACGCGGCCAGCATTGGCATCAGCCAGCAGTTCTCTGTAGTGGGCCGTATTGCCCATCAAAAAGAAGTTGCGCGCGTGGATGTGGCCTTGGCTTTGGCCGAGATCAGACAAGCCGAGCTCAAGCTGGCAGGCGATGTAACGTCCCGATTTTATCGCATCCTGGCGCTGAATCGTCAGATCGAGGTACGCGAACGTTTGATGGATGTCGATCAAAAACTGGTACTGGGTACACGTAACCGTTTCAAGGCTGCCGAAGTTTCCGAGCTTGACGTCAACACCGCTCAGCTCGAGCTACAGCGTCTAACTCAGGAACGCGCGCTGTTGCTGAGTCAGCGGATAACCCAACTGGCCCAGTTGAATCAACTTCTCGGAAGACCTGCAACACAAGCCATAGCGTTGAACGATGCCTTGCCGGCCAGTGACTCACTGCCGAGTTTGGCAAACCAGCAACGCCAGGCATTGTCGTCACGGCCGGACCTGCGTTTTGCACTGCTCAGCGCGAACCGGGCCCAGGCTAACCAGGCATTGGCGCGCGTGCAACGTTGGGAAGACTGGACTGTGGGCGTGGTGCTGGAACAAAGCCATCTGGTGATCGACGGGGGGCCATCCCAGGGAAGCAGCCGTGCCTTGGGGTTGAGCCTGTCGATTCCATTGCCATTGCGGAACAAGAATCAGGGGAACATCGCTGAAGCAGCAGCTACCGAAGCACAAGCTTACACGCGTATTGAAGCGCTCAAGCTCAGTATCGGCAACGAGGTGGCCAGCACTTACGCAGAAACCGAGCGTTTGCAACAGGCGCTATCGGAATACCAGCGCAATATGTTGGCGCTCAGCGCGCGCAACGTACGCCTTGCCCTGCAGGGGTACAACCAGGGGCTAATCCCTGTCGGTGACGTGGTTCGGATACAGCGCCAGCAGGGCGAGTTGAATATTGCCTATCTGGATACGCTCGATCAATACCTTCAGGCATTGGCGAGATTGCATATCGCCACCGGGGATTATGCCGGATATGTACCCGAGCAAAAGACACCATAGAATCATTTTGAAGGAAATACCATGCGAAATTTTTCCAAACCGCGTATGAGCAGTCAGCTGCTTAGGCAATTGCGCGGCCTGCTTTTTCTGGCCTTATTCACTGCGCCCGGCGCATTACCTTCCGCCTTTGCGCATGGGGGGGAGATCGAAGTGGGTGGCGGAGCGCGCGGTCCGGTGCAATTGAGCGCCGCACAGCAGAAGGCGATCGCCTTGCAGTTGGCGCCCGCCAGCTTCCGTCCACTCTCCACCGAGCTGAATCTGAACGGCGAGGTACAGTTGCAGCCTAATCGCCAGGCCGACGTCAGCCTGCGCATCAGTGGCCAGATCAAAGCACTGTACGCCAACCTGGGAGAGACGGTTCGGGCCGGCCAGCGTTTAGCGCTGGTGCAATCCCGGCTGGTGGGAGACCCGCCGCCCAGCGTGACCATTAATGCACCCATGAGTGGCGTGATCGACGCCCGCAATGCAGTCGTTGGCCAAGCGGTGGAACCCAACACGGTATTGTTCCATATCAGCGACCGTTCTCAGGTTTTCGTAGTCGCGAGCGTGTATGAAGAAGATATCGGCAAGATCAAGCCAGGACAGGAAACTCGCGTCCGCGTGCTGAGCTATCCGAAGCAGGTGTTCACCGGTAAGGTCACCTTGATCGATCCCAATCTGGACCCGTTGAACCGTACCGTGAAGGTGTGGGTACAGCTCGCCAATCCGCAGGGCTTGCTCAAACCCAACATGTTTGCTCGTGCCAGCGTTATTTTGCGGGCTAACGAGGCGGCGCTGACCATACCAAACGGCGCCATTATCGAAGCCAATGGCGAGAAATTCGTATTTGTTCGCAATGGAGGAAAATATAACCGTGTGGAAGTAAGTATTGGCGCCAAAGATGATGAATACAGTGAAATCACCGATGGCCTGGTACCTGGAGATGAGGTGGTGACCCAAGGCAATCGCCAGATCTACACCATGTGGCTTACCGGCGGCCAACCGAAAGCGGGGGAATAGGAGTCATGTTCAATCGCCTGATTGCCTGGTCGCTCCACAACCGCCTGATAGTCCTCGCTATCACGCTGGTCTTATTTGTCGCCGGCGGATATGCATTGCAGCGGATGTCGGTAGACGTCTTCCCCGAGTTCGCTCCACCCCAAGTGGTGATACAAACCGAAGCGCCCGGTATGGCGCCGCAGGATGTGGAGTCATTGGTGACCTATCCGCTAGAGAGCGCGATCAACGGTACGCCGGGTGTAAGCGACGTACGTTCCAAGACCTCCGTGGGACTATCGACCATTACCGTCATATTCAACGCAAATACCAATGTCTACCTGGACCGGCAACTGGTCAACGAGCGTATCCAGAACGTGACCGGCCGGCTTCCCGCAGGGACCAAGCCGCCGGTGATGCTGCCTGTCACATCGGCCGTGGGGTGGCTGGTTAAATATGCCCTGACCAGCAATACCTTATCCCCGGAGGAACTGCGCACGTTGTCCGACTGGGAAATCCGCCCGCGCATTCTGGCGCTGGGTGGCATCGCATCGGTGGTATCCATTGGCGGTGAGGTCAAGCAATACCAGGTACGCCTGGATCCAAGCCGAATGCTTGCCTATCAGATCAGCGCCGAAGAAGTGCGCAAGGCATTGGAAAAATCCAACACCAACGTGCCGGGCGCCTTTCTGCAGCATCCCGGGCAGGAATTGATCGTCGGCGGCGTCGGGCGCATTACCTCGCTGGACGACCTGAAAAATACCATTATCGTTATGCGCAATGGCGCCCCGATCACGATCGGCAATGTCGCGGAAGTCGCCTTCGGCGGCGAGATCAAGCGCGGCGACGGTGCCTTCGCAATGAAGAATGCGGTAATCGGAACCATTTCCAAGGCCTATGGCGCAGATACCCTTACCACGACGTACAAGGTGGAAAAAGCACTCGCCGAATTAAAAAAACAATTACCGGCGGGCGTCCAGATGGATACGCAGGTGTTCCGGCAGGCGAACTTCATCGAGGCCGCGATTCACAATCTGAACGTGTCCCTGCTGGAGGGCGCGTTGATCGTGATCGCCGTGCTGTTCGTGTTCCTGATGAACTGGCGCGCTTCGTTCATTACCTTTCTGTCCATGCCGGCCTCCTTCGTCGGCGGCATCCTGGTGATGCACGCTTTCGGCATCGGCATCAACTCCATGACTCTGGGCGGTCTGGCGATCGCCATCGGCGAAGTGGTCGACAACGGCATTATCACGGTGGAAAACGTGGTGCGGCGATTGCGGCTAAACCGCAATGCGGCACGTCCGTTGCCACCGATCGAGGTGGTGTTCGACGCGGTGCAGGAAATCCTCAACTCGGTGGTGTACGCGACGCTGATCGTGATCATGATCTTTCTGCCGATCTTCTTCCTGCAAGAACTGGCCGGGCGCATCTTCAGTCCCTTGGGGGTGGCCTATATCGCTTCGGTGACCGCTTCTTTGGTAGTGGCGGTGACCATGGTCCCGGCCCTATGCTATCTGCTGCTGGTGCGAAGCAAGGAAAAAACTCAGGATGAGGGTGTGGTCCTGCATGCCACGGACAGCCGCGAATTGCTTGCCGACACCACGCCGATTGGCGAAACCGGGGAACAGGAGACCCGTTTTGTCCTCTGGCTGAAACGTCATTTTCTGCGCCTCCTGAACCTGGCATTACGCAAATTTTGGTGGGTAGTCGGGCTGTCGCTGGTAGCGCTGGCGTCGTCGCTGGCCTTGCTGCCGTATTTCGGCCTGTCTTTCCTGCCGGAGTTTCGCGAAGGCAACTACATCATTGCCATGAACACTTTGCCGGGTACCTCGCTGCAAGAATCGATGCGCCTGGGCGCCCTGGTGCGTCAGGATCTGCTCAAATATCCACAGGTGGTCTCGATCGATCAGCGTGCTGGGCGCAGCGACCTGGACGAAGATGCGCAGCCGCCCAATTTCAGTGAATTTGACGTTCGGCTTGATTTTGCCAAAAACCCGAATATGACCGCAGAAACCTTGCTTGAGAAAATTCGCCAGGATCTGGCCGGGATACCGGGTGTCGTATTCAACGTTGGACAGTTCATCGCACATCGAATGGATGAAGTGCAATCCGGGGTACGCGCCCAGGTTGCCATCAAAATTTTCGGGAGTAACCTGTCCACGCTGTATCAACTGGGACAGAATGTCCAGCAGGTGTTGCATAGCGTACCCGGTGCGGTCGATATCAATCTGGAACAGCAGATCCGCGTACCGCAAGTCACCATCAAGATTGACCGCAGCAAGGCCGCCCGTTATGGCATGGCGGTCGGAGACATTGCACAGGACATCCAGATGTCATTGAATGGGGAAGTCTTGTCCAGCGTGAAGGAAGGAAGCCGTACTTTCGATCTGTATGTGCGCCTGGAGCCGGCCGCGCGTAACAGCATGGAAGCCATCCGTGACCTGTTGGTGGATGCGCCCGGCCTCAATCCCGATGGAAAGGCCAAGATACCGCTGCGGGAAGTGGCTGACGTAGAGGTTCAGGACGAGCCTTATTCCATTAACCGCGAAAGCGTACAGCGCTTGATTGTCGTCGCCTTCAACGTGCAGGGGCGGGATTTGGCAAGCGTTATCCGGGATACGCAGTCCAAAATCGATGCCCAGGTAAAACTGCCATCAGGCTACCACATCGAATTTGGCGGTCAGTTTGAAAGCCAGCGGCAGGCCAACCAGACACTATTGAGCTTCGGCCTGCTGGCCCTGTTTGGCGCCGCAATCCTGCTATACAAGGTATTTGGCACGTTCCGCGAGGCGCTGCTGGTGCTGTTCAACCTGCCGCTCGCCATGATCGGCGGTATCGTTGCGCTCTATCTCGCCGGGGCGAACATGAGTGTCGCAGCGGTGATCGGCTTCATCACGCTATTTGGCATCGCTACCCGCAACGGGATCATCCTGGTCACCCATTACAACCAACTGCGCAAGGAAGGAAAACCTTTGCAGGAAGTCGTGGTGCAAGGCACCCTTGACCGTCTGGTGCCGGTCTTGATGACGGCAGCCACCGCGTCATTGGGGCTGATCCCGCTGTTGTGGGGTTCGCCCGTCGGCAAGGAACTGGAACAACCACTGGCGCAGGTGGTGCTGGGCGGTCTGGTGACATCCACTTTCCTGAACATGATCGTCGTGCCCACGGTTTACAACCACATCGAACTCTGGCGCGAAAGGCGCCAAAGCAAGCTCAGCGCAGTTTAACCAGCCACACAGGAGGACTCACGGTATGAAAGCAACATTGATGAAAGTTTCAGGTTTCAGAGCCGCCGCTCTGGGAACAATACTGGCAAGTAGCCTGGTATTCAACCCGCTTGCGCACGCAGCGGAAAAAGCGGTCGCTCCGGTGCAAATTCCAGCTACCAGTGAAGCCATTTGGCGGTCGATAGATAAAGAAACTGCAATTTTGGACACGCTGATACGAACCGGTAAGCTTGAGGAACTGCACCATCACGCATTCGCTATCCGTGATTTGGTCGCGGCATTGCCCAGCCGTTCCGGCGCCTTGCCGGCCGAAAAAATAGCGCAAATCAAAGCCTCCAGCAAGTACGTCGCCACTCTGGCGGAACGGCTGGATGCAACAGGCGATGCGAAAGATAAGGCAGCGGCAGCGTCGAACTTGCTGAAATTGAAAGGGGTCTTGAAGACAATTCGGGCTAATTAGGGGGAGGTTTGACAAGCTCTTCCAGCGCCTCACGCCCGAAAAAAGAGTTCAGCCACATCAAATCCAAAACCCGAGTGCTGGTGGAGCACGTCTTCGGAAGTCAAGCGCAGATGGGTGGGCACATTGTGCGCACCCATCTGCAAACTGCGGGCAAGAGTCAAGATCAGGATGATGAATCTGGCCTACAACATGAAGTGTTTGGGGCAGCTGATCAAGCGTGATACGCAGGCGGCCATCCGAGCGCTGAACACCGATGACAGGAGAGATGCGTCCAGCGCAGCATAAAAGAGGGAAATCCTCATCCGGCCAGGCGCGACGGATCGCGACAACGAAACGAAAGGAAAGAAAATGATGCTCCGCTACTTCAAGTCATCGCCTCTCGGACGGGCCGCAGCCGTCCTCTTGATCACCGGCACGCTGGCCGCAGGCAACACCGCCGCCCAGCCGAACCAACCATCGGCGGCGCCGGCCGCAGCCGACTTTATCCAGCCGGTGACCCAACGCGATCACATTCGTGGCAATCCCGATGCGCCGGTCAAGATCGTCGAATTCGCTGACACTGAGTGCCCGTTGTGCAAGCGCTTCCATCCGACGCTGCAACGCATCGTGGCGGAATACCCGGGCAAGGTCGCCTGGGTGTTCCGCCATTTTCCTCTCGATAACATCCATCCCAAGGCGCGCAAGGAGGCGGAAGCCACCGAGTGCGCCAACGATCTCGGCGGCAACGAAAAATTCTGGGCGTACCTGGACCGTCTGTACAAAATCACGCCGAGCAACAACCGTCTCGACCCTGCAGAACTGCCGCGCATCGCGGAATACGTCGGCCTCAACCGCGCGAAGTTCGAGCAGTGCCTGGAAAGCGGCAAATACGCCCAGCGGGTGGCGGAGGATTTGGACGACGCCCTCGCCGCCGGCGCTCAAGGCACTCCGTATACCGTGGTTGTCGCCCCAAACGGCAGGAAGTTCGCCATTCTCGGCGCCCAGCCCTATGCCTCGGTGAAGCTGGTGGTCGAGATCGCCTTGCAGCAGAAGAAATGACCGCCATGGACAAGCCGCATCTCATCCGCACCAGCGTCGAAGCCGCCAAGGAAGTATTCGCGCGGCCGGCGTATCTCGGGCTGGCGGTGGCGATCGCGCTGGCCGCTTTTCTGGCGTCTCTCTGGATTCCAAATTACAAATTGATCGGCGCAGTATTCATCACGCCGGACGTGACACTCGATACCAAGCTGCAACTGCTGGCGAGCCTGCTCGCGGGGATCAGCACCAACTTTGGCGCGTTCGCCGCGTTCTCCGCCGCGACCATTCCCCTGCTGTTCGGCGTGGACATCGCCATGCTTGTTTATTTCCTGCGGCGCCGGCGCGCGCGGTTGCCGCACGGAGAAATTGCCGCCAGCGTCGGCGGCGCGGCGAGCGGGGTTGTCGCAGCCGGATGCGCCGCCTGCGGCTCGTTCCTGCTCGTCACCATCCTGTCATTCCTCGGGGCATCTGGAGCGCTTGCGCTGTTGCCGCTACAGGGTGGGGAACTGGGGCTGCTGAGCATCGCCCTGCTTCTCCTGTCGATCTTTCTCATCGCGCGCAAGATTGCTGCTCCGGTTGTTTGCGAGATCAAGCCACCTGCACAACCGCCCGGCAACGCACCACCCTTGGAGGAACGGCCATGAGCCGACAGAACGGTTGGATGCAGCAGGTGATGCGAAAGATAAGGCAGGAGCAGCGTCAAATTTATAGCGAGTCACGCTGCCCCCGAGTCCTACGTATTGCCGCTGATGTACGAGTGGGTGGAGAACCGCCGCGAACGCAAACAAGTGAAGTAAACCAGACGCGCGGCCCGTACGGGCCGCACGCAATCACCAGACAGGAGAAAACGCATGAAAGAAATCAAGGCTTATATCCATAACCACCGCATCGCCGATGTGATTCGCGCTCTCAAGGAGTCAGGACTGTGCAACACGGACGGAACGCCTGGCTGCCGCAATCTTGCCGTCATCCCGGTAAAAATCCTGCTCAAGGCGATGGATGCCAGGGAACAACACTATTCCATTGAATTGGCCGAGACAGTCATTAACGAATCGAAGCTGGAACTGGTTTGCGAGGATCACCAGGTGGACGAGCTGGTGGCCATCATCGGGCACGCCGCCCGCACCGGCCAGGCCGACGCAGGGTGGATTTATGTGACCGACATCGTCAGCGCGGCAGCCATCCGCTGGTTGTAGGAATGAACAAGGTGCAATTTTTGCGGGAGACCACGTTTTTTTGAAAGGAGCAAATCATGGGATTGTTTGAACGAATGCTGGGCAATTTGAGGGGCGGCAAATTCGGCGGACACCACGGCGGCTATCAAGGCGGCCACCATAGCAGCGGTTCCAGACACGGCGGCTACGGCGGTTATCCAGGCTATCCGCAGGGCACGGGCCCAGGCGGCGGCAATCCCGGCAATCCCTGCCCCAAGTGCGGCAGCGCCAATGCGGGCGATGCGCGCTTCTGCCAGCAATGCGGCACTTCCCTGTCGGCCGGTAAATGTTCCGGCTGCGGTGCCGAGCTGCCGGCGGGTACCAGGTTTTGCGGCCAGTGCGGAACGCCGGCGCGCGATGCCGGGGCTTAGCATCCTTGACGCAGCCATCCCAGTGTTAGGGTGAGGAATACTCCTTGATTCCCTCGGGGAAGATGTTGTTGATTCTCGCGCTTGTTCCCCTGGCCGGCGCTGTGCTGGCAGGGATCGGCGTAGGGCAACTGCGCACCAGGCAGTATGGGGGATGGTTTGCCGCGGGCGCGGTGTTCGCCGCCGCCGGGGCGAGCCTGCTTCCTGCCATGACGGGGACCAAGCCTGCCTTCGCCTTATTGCTGGGTCTCACTTTGGGATGCGTCGCAGGCATCGCCGTTTACGCGTTGACGGAATTCTTATGGCCCCGGAATCTGGCGAACCTGCGAGGCAGTCGTCGGGAGGTACGGGAGGTACGGAACGAGGAAGAACGTGTCGCAAATACCATTTTAGCCGTGCTGCTCGTCGCCTTTTGCATCGGTGTCGCGTATTCCGCGAAGATCGCCGAGTCCATGGCCGTGATGCTCTCCCTCGCCGTGCAGCTCTTTTGGCTCGCCTTCGCGCTTGCAACCCCAGCCGTGAAGTTTGCTGCACGCGCCACGATGGGATTGGCGCTCGCCGTTATCGTGCTGCTTGGCCTAATGGTGGGCATGGCGCTTGCGGAAGGATTAACCGGGGCAGGCCTTGTCGCCAGCCTTGCTTCGGGATTCGGTGCGGCCCTGTATATGGCAGTCCACCAGTTGCTTGCCGGTTTGGACAAGGGCAGTGAGCCGCGCGCCTTGGCTGCAAGCTTTTTATCAGGGTATGGCGCAGCGCTGGTCCTTGTGGCCGTTGTATAGGAAGAGGAGATGAACAAAAAAATGGATATCGGAACTGAACTTCTTTATGCCTCGCGCATGATGGTCGCTGCGCTGATAGGAGGCTTGATCGGCTGGGAAAGAGAACGCCATGCGAGCGACGCGGGCATTCGGACTTACATGGCGATCGCTATAGGGGCGTGCGCATTCAGCCTGATATCCGCCCATGTGGCCAATGATCCGACCCGTATCGCGGCACAAGTCGTCACCGGCATAGGCTTTATCGGGGCAGGCGTCATTTTCCAGGATAAGGGGGGCGTGGCAGGGCTAACGACCGCCGCAACACTCTGGGCGACAGCCGCAGTGGGCATGGCCAGCGCTTCACCGACCGCTTCGAGCGCATCTTCGTGCCCGTGGTGCTGATAGGCGCCGGGCTGCTCGTCGTGCTGCCGCCGCTGTTCGGCTTTCCGTTCGCCGAGTCGTTTTACCCTGCTCCAGACAGTGTCAGGAGCGGTTCGTCGCCAATCCCCATCTCTATACAGGGGTGCCGGGCGAAAAAGCGCCCAAGCGGAGGGGGATGGCGGTGATCAAGCAACGCCGTTTCCAGCTCGACCGGCCACTCTCCGCGGCGGGAGCGAACCTGCTCGGGGAGGAATTGCGATCGATGATGGGCATCCAGGCGGTCGGCCTCCACGGCGACACCGTGAGCATTACTTACGACCTGATCCAGGCGACGGCGGAGCAGCTCGAAGCGAAGATGGCGGAGGTGGGCGCGAGGCTGGGCGAGGGCTGGGCGGAGCGATTGCGCCGCGGCTTTGTGCATTATATCGAAGAGTGCGAAGTGGGCAGTCTCGAGGTGGATCCGCGCCACCGGCACGGACGCCCCCGGCACGGATAAGGCGGCCCACGCGGGCTATTTACCATATTTAAATATAAGGGGGCGATACTTTCATGACGAATCGGCATTTTTCTCATTCCGGCGGCGTGGACTGGGCATGGATCGCGGCGCTCGCCATCGGCGCGTTTTTCCTTTTCATGGAACACCGGGCGCATCTGCTCGGCATTCTGCCCTATCTGCTGCTCGCCTGCCTTGCGCTGCTCCTTTTCCTGGGCGGTGGCCATGGGCACGGCGGCCTGCATGATGCCGAGCACCCTTCGAAAGGAGCCGATCAATGAACCCGTCACCCCCCGCATATGGTTTGTGGACGCTGGTCATCATCAACTCGCTGGTGTTCATCATTTTTGCCTTCAGCTTCACCCGGCCGAAGACTGCGCGCGACTGGCGCTCGTTCGGCGCCTTTTCCGCATTCCTCGTGGCGTTGTTCACCGAGATGTACGGCTTCCGCTCACCATTTACCTGCTCTCGGGCTGGCTGCAGAGCCGTTATCCGAGTGTGAACTGGTTCTCGCACGACGCCGGTCATCTGCTGGAGGAGTTGTTCGGCTGGCGCGCCAACCCCCATTTCGGCCCGTTTCACGTGCTCAGCATCGTGCTCATCGGCGGCGGATTCATCCTGCTCGCCAACGCCTGGAAGGTGCTCTACGCGGCGCAGCGTACCCACACGCTCGCCACTGCCGGGCCGTATGCCTATATCTGCCATCCGCAGTACGTGGCTTTCGTGCTCATCCTGTTCGGATTTCTGTTGCAATGGCCGACGCTGCTCACGCTCGCCATGTTCCCGGTGCTCACCTATATGTACCTGCGCCTGGCGCGGCGCGAGGAGCACGAGGTGGAAGATGAATTCGGCGATACCTACCGGCGCTATGCGGCGGCGACACCGGCGTTTTTTCCGCATCTGCATCAAGCAAAGCTTGGGGCTTGAGCGCCAAAGAATTCGGGGAAACCCGGAATGGAAGGACCTGCCATCGGGTGCAATGATTGTTTAATGCAAAGGAGATCGAAAAATGAAAGCACAATACGTTCGCAACGCAGCAATCGCGCTTATCGCCGGCCTTGGGTTGATGGCCACCCCCCTCTATGCCGAGATGCCGGGCGGCAAGGATATGGGCAAGGGCATGATGGGCGACCAGAAGGGCGGCATGACGCAGATGTCCAGCATGATGCACGACACGGCCGACACCATGATGTTGATGTCGGGCGAGATTGGCAAGGGCGACATGAACGCAGCGCGGCAGAAGCAGATGTCCGAACGCATGCGGGAGATGTCCATAATGATGGATGACATGTCCGGCATGATAGGCAAGGGCATGATGATGGATGCCGAACAGCAGAAGAAAATGAGCGAGATGCGCAAGCAGGTGGATGCGATGCACAAGGACGCTGCGGCGGGGACCGGTACGAAGAAGCCCGCGCCGCATTTGCATCCGCGTGACGGTAAATAACAGGGGAAATGGGGTACCCGCAGGCCCGCTCTCACAAGCTGAAACCGAACCGCTTATGGAACCGATAATATTTAAGGAGGTGTGTCATGACTGACTTCTGGGAAGTGCATGCATTTTCGCTGGCGACGACTCTGGGTGTGGCATATATCCTATGCGCCATTTTCGATACGCTGTTTCCACCCTTCGGGCTGCTCGCCGTGCTTGCGCCGGCCAGCCCGTGGCCGATCTCCGGCAGTCCCATCGCTTTCCTGGCGGGATTCGCGCTGTTCACCGCCGCCGGTTTTGTGCTCGGCGCGCTCTATGGAATCGCGCAGAGATTCTGGAGCAAAAGACTGCGGTGAGGTAGCGTCATGGATCCGGATACCCTGAAAAGTATCGGCTAACAGGCGGCTACGGTGGCCCAAGTTAATGGGCGCCAGGAAAAGATGGGGTAACTCGAATGAATGGGCGCGGACAAGCTGCGATTCGTGGTGTTTGATAAGGAGGACTTATGAGCTACGTTGGATGGGGTTTTATGGGAATGCACGCGCTGTGGTGGCTGTTCTGGATCGCACTGATCGTAGTGTTCTTCACGCTGATTGAACCGGTGCCGCGAAGTCGGCGGCGCGAGACGCCGCTCGAAGTGTTGCAGCGCCGCTATGCCGCAGGCGAGATATCGTCCGAGGAGTACGAAGAGCGCAAGGCCAAGCTCGAACGCGACACGCAGCCGCACAAGTAACGCGGCCATTATTAACGTAAGCATGAGCGAGGAGGTGGATATGGACTGGTTAGCGCAGAACTGGGTATGGGTGGTGGTGTTCGCGGTATTCATCGGGATGCATCTGTTCGGCCATGGCGGGCATGGAGGGCGCGGTGGCCATGGCGGTCACGGCGGTTGTGGCGGCGGGGACGATCAAAAGCCTGCGGACGGAGCAGAACCGGGCAAGGACAAACCGCAAGGCCATCAACATTAAGGAGAACCGTCATGCTGAATATCAAGCTCGTTTCTTGGGCGCTCGGCTTGTGGGGCGCGGTCACTTTTGTGGTGTGCGTGATCTACGGGCTAGTCACACCAGAAAGCCTGCACATGCATGCGTTTCTCGAGCAAGTGCTGCCGGCGTTCAAGTGGCTCACCTGGTGGGGCTTCCTGCTCGGGCTCGCGGAGAGTTTTTTGTATGGCGTGTATGCCGGGCTGGTGTATGTGCCGATTTACAACTTTCTCAAGCGGCGCTGGGATAACGGCCAGCCGTAGCCGCATGGAGCCCCGGTGAATGCCGGGCCGCCGGTAGGCAGAGGTCGTACCGCAGCAGAGCTTGTGCCGATTCCGGATGGGTTGCCCCCGGAGCCGACAGTACCCAAAGAGCGTGGCAACCATTGGCATGATGATATGGAGGCGGAACATGGCGATCGATCCAGTATGCAAGATGAATGTGGAGCCGGAGAAGGCGGTGGCCAAAGCGGAACATGCCGGACAGGTGTACTACTTCTGCTCCGAGGCCTGCCACAAGGCGTTTACCGCCGAGCCGCAGAAGTATGCGGGCGGCGCGCAGGGTGGCAAAGGATCCTGCTGTGGTGGCTCGAGCTGCCACTGACATCACACGTGTGTTACACGCAGCTCAACGGTGCTGGTAACAACTGTGATGGTTTTGGTCGCAACGCAAACGACAACAACAGCCTCTATCTGTTTAGTTGGCTGTTGTTCTGAATTCGGTAAAAGAATAACAACAGGAAGCACTATAAGAAAGGAAAACCATGAAACTTGCGCTACTGGGACTTGCCGCTTCGACGGCACTATTGATTACGGGCCAAACCTTGGCCGCCGATGGCAAAGAGGTCTACAACAAATCGTGTGCCATCTGCCCAATATAGAATCGCCGAAGCTCGGCGACAAGGCCGCATGGGCACCACGCCTCAAAAAGGGTACCGATGTCTTGGCGGCTTCAGTGTTAAAGGGTATGGGTGCGATGCCAGCAAAGGGTGGTAACGCCACCTTGTCAGAGGCCGACATCAAGGCTGCGGTGGATTATATGGTGGCCCAGCTTAAGTAACAGGACATGCGTAAGAGGTGATCCATATCTCTCATTAATTAGGGGAATACTGCCATGAAACCCAAAAAAAATATTGTCCTGATCACCGGCTGCAACGGACGCATCGGCGATGCGGTAATGCGGCGGCTGACCGGACGTTTCAGCGATGTCGTGGGCTTCGACCGCAACGCGCCCTCTCCGCCGCCGCCCGACTGCGTGCGCATACCGGTCGATATCGCTTCTGATGACAGCTTACGCGAGGGACTGCGCATCCTGCGGGAACACCACGGAACCCGCATCGCCGCCGTGGTCCATTTAGCTGCCTATTACGATTTCCTCGGCAAGCCGAGCCCGAAATACGACGCGATCACAGTCGAGGGCACGCGACGTCTGCTGCGTGGGCTGCGCGAGGGCACCGGACGCATGCTGCGCGAGGGCTTCGAGGTCGAGCAATTCATTTTCGCCAGCACCATGCTCGTGCACCGGCCGGGCGAGCCGGGCCAGTTCATCACCGAGGACTGGCCGATCGGGCCAACCTGGGCCTACCCGGAGTCGAAGGTCCGCACCGAGGCGCTCATCCGGGCGGAGCGCGGCGCGATTCCCGCCGTGCTGCTTCGCTTCGCCGGCGTCTACGATGATGTCTGCCACTCGCCGCCGCTCGCGCACCAAATTCAGCGCATCTACGAGCGGCAGCTCGCCGGCCATCTGTATTCCGGCGAGACCTCGCACGGCCAAGCCTTCATCCACCTGGACGACGTGGTGGATGCCATCGAGCGCGCCGTGGAGCGTCGCGCCCAACTGCCGCCGGAGGCGGCGATCCTCATCGGCGAGCCGGAGACGCTGAGCTACGATGAACTGCAGCATACGTTTTCGCGGCTGATTCGCGACGAGTCGTGGGAGACGCACAATATTCCCGGGCCGATCGCGAAGGCCGGCGCATGGGTTCAGGACCACATTCCCGGCCAGGATCAGTTCATCAAGCCGTGGATGATCGATCGGGCTAACGATCATTACGCCCTCGACATCACGCGCGCCCGCACCTTGCTTGATTGGGCGCCAAGTCGTTCGCTGCGCCAGACACTGCCCAAGATGGTAGCGGCATTGCAGGCCGATCCGTTCAGCTGGTACCGCGAGCACGGCCTGGAGCCGCCCGCGTCGATAACGCAGAAAGCAGAGCAAGCCGTGCCGCAGGTGACCGAGCAGCCCGAGCACGCGCCGGCGTCAGCGCATGTGCATGTGCATGCGCAAGGCTGCCTGATGCATGCCTGCCCGATGCACCCGGAAGTCTGTCAGTCTTCGCCGGGAAACTGTCCGCGGTGCGACACGAACCTGGAACCCCTCGCGCCGCCATCGCCGCAGGCGGTCGAATACACCTGCCCGATGCATCCCGAAGTCGTGCGCAACGAACCGGGCAATTGCCCCAAGTGCGGCATGACACTGGTGCCGCGCAGCGCCCCGGTGGAGCACGCGGACGAACATCCCGACATGATGGTCGACGAGCATCGGAAAATGCTCTGGCCGCACTATCTCAACATGATGCTCGGCTTGTGGCTGCTGACCAGCCCGTTTACGCTCGGCTATCTGAGCGATTTCGTCCCCGACGCGAATCAACTGCGCGTTATGGCCGAGCGCGGGCTGCCATCGTTTGATCTGCGCAACCTGCTGATGACCTGGAGCGATGTCATCAGCGGAATTCTGGTTGTGGTCTTGAGTGCCTTGTCCGCCAACGCGTCGCGCCGCTATCCGTGGGCGCAGTGGGCAAACGCCTTCGTCGGCGTCTGGTTGCTGTTCGCTCCATTGGTATTCTGGACACCGTTGCCAGAGGCTTATGCGAATGGGACGCTGATCGGTGCGCTGGTGATCGCGTTTTCCGTGCTGGTCCCGATGATGCCGGGCATGAGCATGGCCGGCATGATGGGCGGGCCCGACGTACCACCGGGATGGGCCTATACGCCGTCAAGCTGGTTGCAGCGCATGCCGATCGGGGTGCTCGCGCTGATCGGTTTTCTTATCGCACGCATTCTCGGCGCCTATCAGCTCGGCCATATCGATAGTGTTTGGGAGCCATTCTTCGCCGGTAGCGGTGACATGAAGGGCGTGATGAACGGCACGGAGACGATCATTACTTCGGACGTGTCCAAGGCCTGGCCGATTGCCGATGGCGCCCTGGGCGGCATCGTCTACATGGCCGAACTGGTGATGGTTTGGATGGGTGGAAAAACTCGCTGGCGCACCATGCCGTGGATGGTACTCGCGCTGGCCATCCTGATCCTGCCGCTGGGCGTGGTGAGTATCTATTTCGTCATCATCCAGCCGATTGTGATCGGCACCTGGTGCACGCTGTGCCTGATCGCCGCGCTCGCGATGGCGGTGATGATTCCCTACGCGCTGAACGAATTCGTGGCGATGGGCCAATTCCTGGTTTGGGCGCGCCGCCAGGGCAAACCGTTCTGGCGCACCTTCTGGACCGGCGACGCGATGGAAGGCGGCAGCGCCGACAGGTCCAAAGGGCTCATCGGAACACCGCGCGAGCAGATCGCACAGGCCACGCGCGGTGTGACCTATCCCTGGACGCTGACGCTCAGCATCGCGATCGGTGTGTGGCTCACGTTCACGCGGCTCAGCTTCGACACCTCGGGCGCCATGGCCGACAGCGATCACCTGATCGGTGCATTGGTGGTGACCTTCTCGATCATGGCCTACGCTGAGGTCGGCCGCGCCGTGCGCTTCATCAACATCCCGTTCGGCGTATGGTTGATCGCCGCACCGTGGCTGCTCGACGGTATCGCCTCGCCGCTGGCAATCTGGAACGGTGTCATCTGCGGAATACTGCTGATTGCATTGGCGATCCCGCGCGGCCCGGTCAAGGATTCTTATGCGGGCTGGGATCGATATATTGTTTAGGAACTCTCGGGAGGTATCGATGAACCATGACCTGAAACAGTATCCTCAGCCCATAACAGGTATGACGCTGCGCAGGTTGCCGGTCGCGATGCGCGCGCTGTTCTCATGCTTTCTGATCACGATCGGCATGGGATTTCTCGCGGCGATCTACTACCTCTTTCTGCAAGATGTCGACCCGCACCAGCGGATGGGTATGTCGCTCGTCCCCAGTGTGGCAGCGAAATACTATGGTGAACGGAGTGGCACTCGTCTTGAGTCCGCTTTACGCGGATCCATGTCGAGCCGGATCAGCGCTGCGGACAAGGCGAAGGTCGTCGGCTGGCTGCGAGATGGCGCGACGCAGGATGGATTCGCCGGCGTCCAGCCCATCTTCGAGAACACTTGCGCTGTTTGTCACAGCGCGAAGCCGGGTTTGCCGATCCCGCCTCTGACGACCTTCGAGCAAGTGAAGGCGTTAGCCCAAGTGGATATGGGAACCTCTCTTCTCGTGTTGGCACGCGTTTCCCATGTGCATCTGTTCGGCATCAGCATCATTTTTCTGCTCACCGGGACAATTTTTGCGATGAGCGAAATTTCCTGGAAATGGCGCTTGCCGATCCTTGTGATTCCCTACCTCGCCATCTGGGCGGACATCGGCTCGTGGTGGATGACCAAGTACGAGCCGGTGTTTGCATATGTGGTCGTGGGCGGCGGCGCGCTCCTGGGCTCGGCGCTGGGCGTGCAAATTTTCTTTTCGCTGTGGGAAATGTGGTTTGCTGATCGCCCATCAAAACACACTCGCCAGCGCATGCTTTGAAGACGCAGCGATCAGGACACCGGGATGACACCATGCCCGTCATCCAGCATGCGAAGTTTGCGCTGCGCTATGCCGCGTATACGTAGTTCAAAGGAGGAAAGCGAGATGGGCCACCGCGATGACGGCGCGACGCAATCCGATGCACTGGTGCTCTTCGGCATCACGGGGGATCTTGCCCACAAGAGAATTTTCCCGGCGCTCTATGCAATGGCGAAACGCGGCGGCGTCAACGTGCCGGTGGTGGGCGTCGCCACCTCGAAGTTGAGCTCGGCGCAATTGCGCGAGCGGGCGGCGGAGAGCATCGCGAAATCGGGCGGGATCGATGACCGGAAAGCCCTCGACCATCTGCTCTCGCTGCTTAGCTACGTGAGCGGTGACTATAACGCCCCGGGCACGTTCACGGCGATAAAAGAGGCGCTGGGCGGCGCCCGGCGCACTACCTGGCCATCCCGCCCGCGCGTCATCGTCGAAAAACCGTTCGGGCGCGACCTGGCGTCGGCGCGGAAGCTCAACCGCATCGCGCTGTCGGTGTTCGCTGAAGACGCGATCTTCCGCATCGACCACTATCTCGGGAAGGAGGCGATCATGAATATCCTCTATTTCCGTTTCGCCAATTCGTTTCTCGAGCCGATCTGGAACCGCAACTTTGTGGCCAGCATTCAGATCACGCTGGCCGAGGATTTCGGCGTGGAGGGCCGCGGCGCGTTTTACGAAAGCGCCGGTTGTTTGCGTGATGTTATCCAGAACCATTTGTTCCAGATTGTCGCGCTGCTGGCCATGGAGCCGCCGGCCTATCAGGGCTATGGCGCCGTGCACAGCGAGAAAACCAAGGTGTTCCAGGCCATGCGCCCGCTGCAGCCGGACGACGTGGTGCGCGGCCAGTACACCGGCTACCGGAAAGAGCCGGGCGTGGCGCAGGGCTCGGATGTCGAGACGTTCTGCGCTCTGCGGCTGTTCATCGATTCGTGGCGCTGGGAAGGGGTGCCGTGGTATCTGCGCTCCGGCAAATGTCTGGCTGAAACTGCGGCCGAGGTCCTGGTGGAGTTGAAGCCGCCGCCGCAAAGGCTGTTCGACGATTCAGCCCCGGTGGACGGCCGGGCCAATTATCTGCGCTTCCGTCTCTCTCCCAACGCTGCCGTCGCCCTCGCCGCACGCGTCAAGCGCGCCGGCAAGGAGTTCGTCGGCGACCAGCGCGAACTCTACCTGCTGGAGGAACAGCCGGGAGAGCAAACACCCTACGAGCGGCTGAAGGCGATCGCCGGCAGCCACCCGTTCCAGATCGTGCTCGCCGGCAAGGCGCATCCGCGCGACGAGGGAGGTAAACACCTGATCGAGCAACTGCATGCGTATGCTCGCGCACTCGAAGGCAGCTTGCCGGTCGCCTATCTGCCCGACTACGACATGGAAACCGCGCTTGCCCTGGTGTCGGGCGTGAACCTGTGGCTGAACACGCCGCTGCGTCCGCTCGAAGCCTCCGGCACCAGTGGCATGAAGGCCGCGTTCAACGGCGTACCGAGCCTATCGGTGCTCGACGGCTGGTGGATTGAGGGCTGCATCGAGGGCGTGACCGGCTGGGCGATCTGCAATGCGGCGGGTGTGGCGGATGATGAAGCGAGTGCGCTCTACGACAAGCTCGAGCAAGCGGTGCTGCCGCTTTATTACGGAGACAGCGGCGATCCGGCTGGCTGGGTCAAAGTGATGAAAGGCGTGATCAGCAAGAACGCGTCCTATTTCAACAGCCATCGCATGATGCGCCGCTATGCGACGGAGGCGTACATCCGATGAGGCATTCGTGAAACGCGGCGGCAAATAATGAGCGAGGAGATAGGATATGGACTGGTTAGCGCAGAACTGGATATGGGTTGTGATTTTCGTCCTATTCATCGGCATGCATCTGTTCGGACACGGCGGGCATGGCGACCGTGGCGGTGGCGGGGACGAGTATCGGTATAACGCATGAGATCAATAGCATCCGCTGAATGAAGAATCGCGCGTCAATCCACAAACGGGTAATTTTGCGGCTGTTGATTGCCTGGCTCGCGCTATCTGTAGTCATCGGCGCCGCAGTGTCGTATTTCGAAATACGCAAGGCGGAAGCGCTGGTGCTGCAACTCGCGATCGCCGGATCGCGCAGTTTCGCAGCGTCTAATCTGTATCACTTCAATCGCCCCGGCGAGGCGCATGAAGCCGCATTGAGACGGCAGGCCGAGCAGCTTCTCAGGCAGCAATTTTTAATGATCACGCTATATGACCGCGACCGGCACCCGATTCTGCAAGTCGCGGCGCCCGGAGCAAGCGCAGTTGATCTGATGCAACAGCATCGGCACTTGTTACTCCCCGGGCGGACGGCGCAGCACAATGCCACTTTTTTTCGCCAGCGGCTGCTGATGCATATTTTGCTGCCCCTCAAGCAGTCTGACGATACGCTGGCCGGCTATTTCGAGGGCGTGTACCAAGTCGATCCCCAGACGTTCGCGCGTATTCGCAACGACGTGCTCGGCGCCTTGTCGTTAGTGGTGCTGGTGACGCTTGCTAGCGCGCTGGCGCTGTATCCTGTGATTATTTCGCTGAACCGCGAATTGATCAAATTTTCGGGTGATTTACTAAAAGGAAACATCAATCTGATGGAGGTGCTGGGAAGCGCCATCGCAATGCGCGATGCCGATACCGGGGCGCACAATTATCGCGTCACGATTTATGCCGCCCGGCTCGGCGAAACAATCGGCCTCGCGCCGTCGCAGCTACGCAAGTTGATCGCGGGCGCCTTTCTACATGATGTCGGCAAAATCGGCATCAGCGACACAGTCCTGCTCAAGTCCGGTCAGCTTAGTGATGACGAGTTGCGCGTCATGCACGGCCATGTATCGCTAGGCGTCGATATCCTGCGCAAATCGGAGTGGCTGCAGAACGCCCGCGACGTGGTGGAATTCCACCACGAGCGCTACGACGGCAACGGCTATTTGCGCGGGCTCAAAGGCGAGCAGATTCCTTTGAACGCTCGCATTTTCGCGATCGCCGATGTATTCGACGCGCTGGTGTCGAAGCGCCCTTACAAAGAACCGTGGCCCATTGACGAAGCGCTGTGTCTGCTTGAGCGCGAGCGCGGCAAACATTTCGATCCGGTCCTGCTGGATGCGTTCGTCGATATAGTGCACACGGTTTACACGCAGATAAACGGCGCGGATGAAACAACCGTAGCGCGCCTGCTGGATGAACTGGTTAAAAAATATTTCTTTGACTGATGTTATGCGATGGCGCTGACCGGACGTGCCGCGCCATCTTGCTGGGCTCGCAGCGCTTGCGACAATTCTCGTTTTGTTGGCAACTTTTTAGGAGGAACGATATGACGATCGTACGGAAGATGTTCCGGGTGGAGGGCATGCACTGCGGTGCGTGCGCCGTTTCCACCGGCATGGTGCTCAAGACCGTGAAGGGTGTGAAATCCGCGCACGCGGACTACGACGCGCGCAGCGCGGAGGTCGAGTACGACGACATCCAGGCCGGTCTGGCAGCGCTGAACCAGGCGCTGGAAGGGTTGGGCTACCGGCTGGAGGAGAGGACATGATCGACATGCTCTTCATCACTGTTCCCAATTGTGCCCAATGCGCCAAGGCCAAGCACGTGATCGAGAAGGTGCAGCCCGATTTCCCGGAGCTGAAGGTGGAGTACATCGACGTCACCGTGCACCCGGAGATCCTGCAACAGTACCGCGTGCTGTCCGCTCCCGGCATCGTGCTCAATGGCAAGCTCGAATACACCGGGGGACTTGAGGAGGATGCCTTCCGCGAGCGCCTGAGGCAGCTTTCCGGCGCGTGACCACAGGGAAGGACGAGCGCGAACGGTTGTCTGGGGCGTAGCTGAAGCGCCCCACGTTGCGCGCATCCGCGATGCTCTAATCGGCGTCCAGCGCGGTGATTGCCGATGTGGCGCCTTACGAGGGTCGAGGTTGCGGTTGACCTGTCACCTGCGCATAGGTTGTACAGTGCCTACACGCGCTCATGCATCCGAGGATGGCGCGCGGGAAGAGCGAGCGCGAAAGCTTGTTCAGGTTGCGTAACAATAACATGGCTAATCTCAACAGGAGGTCGCATGGATTTGTTCTTATCTGCAAACGCTGGTGCAAAGCGGGCAGAACGCATCGTGGCGCGCGTGTTCCGGGATTATCCCGGCAGCATGGCAGTGCGTTTGTGGGATGGACAAACCCTGGCCTTCGGCACTGGCGCGCCTGCATTCACCCTAGCTTTTCGGGAACCCCGGCCCTTGCGGGAACTGATCCTGTCGCGCGATCCGTTGCGTCTGGCCGAAGCCTATTTTCTGGGGAAGGTGGATATTGAGGGTGATCTCTATGCCGCCTTGCATCTTAAGGACTATCTGCAATCCTTGCGCCTGTCCATCATCGAGAAGGCCGCCTTATCTTTCTGGAGCGCTTTTGTTGGGGAATTCTGCAGATGAGGATGCAGGTACCGCTTCGCCAGGCTGGCGCGCATCCTTGGCTACCCGCCTGGCGGGCGCGCATTCCAAGACACGGGATCGCCAGGCCATCGCTTTCCACTATGACGTATCCAATGATCCTAGAAAAAAGCGGTTACCCGATCCTGCTCGCATGATTTTGGAGCAGTCGCTGCGCTGGAAGAGGAGAGATTCCGGCGAGAACCCATTTGAGATGATCGCAGACGAGATTCCAGACGGTAGTCTGACTCAACTGCTCCGCAGCCTGGGCGACCCAGGTCTGAAGCAAAGCAGAGACACGCATCAGCGCTGCCCGAGCCTTCTCGAAATGGGCGTGCAAACCGGTCAGCGTGATCGTCGTTTGGCCCGCATGTTCCGTTCGGCGCCCCACCGAGGACATCAACCACGGGCGGCGGGTAATCGCCTCGCGCCGAGCCTCTGGATTGGCCAGACGAACGAAGAGACTCCACCAGTTGTAGATGAGCGCTACCGCGCGCGGCGAGTTGGCAGCGGTGCAGATCATGCGTAGTAAACCCACCCCAGCCCCACTGGTTCTTCAGCTCGTCGAAGGCGTTCTCGGCATCGGCCCGATCCCGGTAGAGCTGGCCCAGACCGAGAATCTCGTAGTCCGTGTTGGCCACCAGCACGGCATATTCATAGCCGGTAATGCCCTTGCCGGACTTTTTATCTGCCTCGATAAAGGGGCCAGCAACTGCTGGCCGTCATCCTCCCCGCATATCATGATTTCGCCAGTGAGCGGTCGGCGTATCACGACGACCCGGCGTTTCGTTTCCCAGCCGGTGAGCGCCAGTTCCCCATCTTTTCCCTCCCAGCCTTGGCCGGCGTCCGTCCAGCCCGATTGGCGGAACAGGCTGCCGATGTGGCGCTTGACGTTCTTCGAGAGCTTGAGCTTGAACAGGTAGGGTTGGCTCCGTTCCTCCAGTGCCGTCATCAGCGGGTCGTTGCCAAAGGCGCTGTCGCCACGCACCAGCTTCGGTTTCTTGCCCGGGGGCAAGTCGTCGAGAATCTGCAACAGTCCGGGTTGGGTGTGCTTGGCCGTGTGCTCGTTACCGGCACGGACTTCGACACCCAGCACCAGGCGGGTGTTGGCCATGAGGTAGGTGTGGTAGCTGTGCGACGGGCGACCCGGCTTTCTCGGGTTGTAGGAGATGACCGCGCCCTCCTGATGGCCATACAGCGGCTTGACGGTGGTATCGGTATCGAGAATCCAGGGCGCATCGAGCAGCCGGGTAATGCTGCCGGACAAGTGTGCGTCCAGCCAGGCCGTGCCTTCAGTTTCGGGAATGCGTTTCAAGGCATTGCGCAAGGCATCCTCGGAGATGACCCTCTTCATGTCGAGCAGGCCGGGGTTGACGCCATCGCAGCGTATGGCTGTTACGTGCGAGTAGCGCTTGTGGCCCGACAGCACCGAGAGCATCCAAGTGCCCAGCACATCCGCCCGGCTCGGCGCATTGGGGCTGGTGTAACTCAGCGGACAGCTTTCCAGCCAGCGCGACCACAGTCCAGTCAAGGTGAGAAACTCGATGAAATAGGCCAGTTGTCCCATCGGCGTGGCGGTACTTTCGGTATCCCAGCGTACCTGTACCCGACCCGCCATCGTCTGCACACCTGCGCACGACAAAAGCATTTCTTCGCGCTTCGCCAGCTTCTTTTTCGACTCACCCATTGGGTGACCCCTTTAATGGTTATGAATCCCACAGCCTGCCTGAGTTTCAAGCAGTTTACACACCGTCAACTGAGATTTTTAGGTTGAAATGTCCGGGCTCAAAAGCAATCTGAAAATTCACCGAAATTCAGATTTTGTGCGGTGCACTCGATTGTTCGGCGCTTCCCTAGGGCTGGGTACATGAAGAGCGTCTTGGTCATCCGCCGCAACACTTGCTTGGCGGATTATGTACGCGGTTGAGTTTGCATGAGTGACTTTAACCCAATTCATACAATCTTTTCCGAATACGGCAAATTTGATGCTGATCGCAAAAACCCCATGTAAAACGGCTTATTCCTCCGAGACTTTCTTTCGATCCATCGCTAATCTGTTTCCATCAGCCACACCCACCAGGGTGCACACTGACCGAAGGGAGAGAATGCCTATGTACTCCGCCACATCGACCAAGCAAAAGGATGTTTCGATGACAACCCGGTTCGATGCCGAACACACGGATGAGACGATCGAAACCCGGCTCTGGCTCGAAGAGCACGATTGGCTATACGCGCTTCTGAAGAGCGAACAAAACGTCTCGCCGACGTTTCGCTTCCCCGACTTGATCAGTGCCTGCGTATCGCTGGTTTTCGCCAACGACGATGCCTCGGAGCGTATCTTCGAATTCCTCGGCACGGAACTGGTACTGCGTCCGCCGCACGGCCCGCGCCGTCGTGAGTCCATGTGGATGCCGCAATACGACCTGCTGCTGGCCGTGCAGCGGTCACCGGCAAACCGGCATCCGAATCCGAAGTTTCAACTCGACCAACTGACGACTGCATGTGTGGCTCTGAGCAGTCAGGCCGACCTGTCGGGCGCGAATGTCCTGCAGCAGGCCCGCGTCAACATGGCCAGTCGGGCTGCTAGAAGGAGGGAATCGCATTTGACAAGCTGACTTGGCCATCAAGGCCAGACCTGTAACAACGGTGCCCGCCACCCTGACCTGCTGATTCACCCGCTGCTGTACCACCCCGCCTAGGCCATCGTCGCCAAGGCTCACCCGAACCCGACCACGGCCGGACATTCCGGTCCCGACATCGATGCCCGCGCACCGTGCGCGACGCACTGGTCTTCGTTGGGGTGAGTGATGCGACATCTTCAAACCGCTGGACTGCTTTTGCTGCTGTGTGCTCCCGCGTATGCCCGAGCCTGCTGGGAGCAAGCCGCGCAACGCTATGGCGTTTCCGCGCAGCTGCTGTACGCGATTGCCCGCGTCGAGTCGCATCTAAACCCCCTGGCGGTCAATCGCTCGCACCGGAGCCGCACCGGGTCGTACGACATCGGGCTGATGCAAATCAACAGCTCGAACCTGCGCACGCTCGCGCGCTACGGCATCCACGAGCGCGATCTCTACGATTCCTGCACCAACATCCACGTCGGCGCCTGGCTGCTCGCCCATAGTTTTTCGCGGCACGGCGCTACCTGGGACGGTGTCGGCGCCTACAACGCGGTCTGCACCCAACTCAAGGGCGCGGCCTGCCAGAACGCCCGCGCCAGATATGCGTGGCTGGTCTATCGGCAGCTTCCGTCCCAACAAGCTTCGCAACGGCAACCCGCTTCAACGAAGGCCAAACGTTCCCACGATGTTGCCCAAGACGGGCATCCGCTGATTCTTTCCGCGCGGGTGTCGCCATGACGCTCAGCACCTGCCGGCTCTTCGCCGTAGCAAGCATGGCAGCGAGCATTGTGCTGTTCGTGACATCGTGCAGTCTGCTGCCAAAACGCCAGGGCGAAGGTGGAAAAGCCAGCCACGCTGGTCAACGCGCTCCCGTCCAGCGTATCGCTCAGATGGAATTCGGCCGCGACGCAGCGTTTGCCGTTTGCACGGAACCGGCATGCCCCACGGTCACCCGAAAATCCTTGGCTGTCGCGCCGGATGCCGCTGCGTCGATAGCACCCAAACCAACGGTCAATTCGGCGGCGTCGAGTACCGATGTTCCCCAGCCGGTGGCCGATCGCGCCACCACCGCGCTTGCCGCCATTCCCGTCGCAGAACGACACGAGGTGATCGTGCATTTCATGTCGGGAAGCGCTGCGCTCACACCTGCAGGCAAGGCCGCACTTACGCAATCGCTCGCCTATGCGCGTAAAGCCAATCGCATCGTCATCTCCGGTCGCACCGATAGCATCGGTGCCGGCAACCCCAATCAGTCGCTTGCCCGCGCACGCGCGTTCGCCGTGCGCGACTACCTGCGCCGGCGCGAGCCCATGCTTCCCGCTCTCATGGTGATCGAAGCCCGTGGCCGCTGCTGCTTCATCGCATCCAACGACACGCCGGAAGGCCGACGGCAGAACCGTCGTGTCGAGATCGTCTTCAGCGTTCCCGAGCGGGTGGCGCCATGACGCTTAAGTCTTCACCTGCTCACTACGTGTCGAGTCAAGTCATTCGACGTTCAACTTTCCTTGGAGAACTTCTCATGAGTACAGCACTTCTCAATTCGCCCACGACGCATCCCAACTTGAGCCGCAAACCGCTAGCCGTGACCCTGATGATCTCGCTCCTGATCGGCTTGTGCACCGCCTTCCCGGGCTATGCCCTGGATCTGGTGGCCTTCACCGGCATCACGGGTCCGCTGACGTCCGCGCTCACTCAGATCGCCAGCCTGGGGCCGGGTATCAAGGCGCTGGTCGGGTTCGTGGGATTCGTCGTCGCGCTGATCTCGCTCTCCGCATTGCGCAACTTCGGACCGGTGCTGTTCTACATCGGTCTGGCGATCTTTGCCGCAGTGGGCCTCGTGATCGCCGGCGCGATCATGGGCGCGGTTCTCTGAGCATCGATTGCCGACCACGAGCGGGAGAGCGCTATGCAGGCGGAAACCTATATTCCCCGGCGTCTCGACGACCAGTGGAAGCTCGGATTCTGGGACGTCGACGTTGCCGCCCCGATCCTCTTCTGCTTCTTCGTCGGTTACATGTCCGGCTCCAAGGCTTCATTCGCCGTCTGCTTGGGCGTAGGCATCTTCCTCTCCCGCTGGCTCTCCCGCACCAAGGCGGACAAGCACCCGGCCTTCGCGATGCACTGGATCTACTGGCGCCTGCCGCCCAATCCGCTCACCGCGATGCGTGTGACGCCGCCTTCTCACCTGCGCCGCATGGTCGGCTGAACCGGACGGGCCCGCTATGGACTACGCCAAGCTCAGCAGCGATCTGAAGGAGATGCGCCGCCGCAACCGGGGCTTAGGTCTGGCCATCGGCGGCCTGGTCGCAGCACTGCTTACCTGCCTCGTCATCATCCTCAACCTGATCGGCACGGAGCGCACCATCGTCGTGCCGCCGTCGATCGACAAGACCTTCTGGGTCACCAAGGACCGCGTCAGCCGCGAGTATCTGGAGCAGATGGGCAGCTTCGTCGCCTGGCTGATTCTGGACGTCACGCCCGCATCGATCGACTGGAAGAAAGACATCCTGCTCAACTACGTCGCGCCCGACCGGTACGGCGCCATGAAGTCGCGCCAGGAAATCGAGGCCGAGCGGCTCAAGCGCATCAACGCCAGCACTTTTTTCCTGCCGCAGCAGCTCGTCGCGAATGAGGACAACCAGACCGTCGTCGTTCGTGGGCGCTTGCGCACCCAGGTGAACGGCCAGGACACGGCGACGGAAACCAAGGCCTACCTCGCCGAGTTCCAGTACGTCGGCGGCCGCATGCATCTGAAAGCCTTCAAGGAGATTTCCCAATGATCAGCAAGCCGTGGTTTTTGCCGCCGCTGGCGACGGCGGCAGCGCTCGCCAGCCTCTCCGCCCATGCCCTGCAGATCGTCGAAGCGCACGACGGCGTCACTGTCGAAGCGGTCATCGCGATCAAGGAACCGACCCGCATCCGGATCGAGAACGCATCGATCACCGACGTGTTCGGCAACCTCTACTCGAGCAATTGCGGGCTGCCCGCCGCCGCGGCGGGTACGCCGTCGCCCGCGACACCAACCGTCAATCCGGCCGGCGAAATTGCGCTGGAGTGCGACCGCGACAAGGGGGAAATCTACGTGCGCCCGGTCGGCGACTCGACCAAGCCGGTCAACCTGTTCGTGTCTTCGGCGAACGCCACCTACACACTGCTGCTGCGGCGCTCGGACACGCCGTCCGACACCATCGTCATCCGCGACAGGACAGCGCGACTGGCGGGGCCCGAACTTTCCCCCACGCGTCAAGGTCCGCTCGGGGCGTCCGCCAATCATATCCGCGCGATGAAAGCGCTGCTGGTGGCGATGGCCTCCGACCGGGTCGCACCGGATGTGCGCGTGGAAGAAATCGACCGGCCGGTCCAGCTCTGGAGCGAGGCCAAGTTCTCGCTGATGCGGACCTACGAGGGACGCGGCCTGGTCGGCGAGAAATACCTGCTGACCAATATCAGCGATCAAACGATGGTGCTGGCCGAACAGGAATTCGACCGGGAGGAGGGCGGCGTCGTCGGCGTCGCCATCGAGAACCTCAATCTCCGCCCCGGTGAAAGCACCAGCGTCTACGTGATCCGGCTGGGGAGCTGACCATGGGCGCATTCGATACATCGAAGTTCAGGAGCGCGATTGGGCGTCTCACCCCGAAGCAGCGCCAGTACGCAACGCTCGCGGCGATCATGGCGTGCGGCGTCGGGGCCTTGTGGGCCGTCTTTGCCTTCACCGGCGGCGCAACGAAGATCGCCGATTCACAACAGTCCGCCGTATCCGCCGGTGCGGCCTCGGTCACCAACATCGGCGTCATGTCGCCGGGCCAGCAGGTCAATCCGGTCGACCAGTGGGTCGGTACCGCCGGCCGCAAGCTCGCCCAGTACGAGCACGAGCGCGAAGAGCAATCCCGCGTCAACCGGGACCGCAAGGAGTTCGAAGACAGGACGATGCAGCGTTTCGGCGAGCTGGAGCAACGGCTGACTGCGGCCGGACAGGCTCAGACTGCCGCTGCAACACCACCGCCAACGCCAACACCACCGGCACCGACGCAGTATCCACCTCCCAGCGCTTTGCCCGCCAATCTGCCTCCGCCGCCTGGGCGATCCGTTCCGTCTGCGGCAGTGCCTGCGGGTGCGCCGGCCGACGGCGTGGAAACACGGACACCGGGACTGGTGCATGTGTCGATGGCCGACGCAGGCAAGGTGACGCAGTCCCAGGCACCCCAGTCTCCGTCCGCCAAGCCGGGGCGCAATGGCGGCGGCCGCACCGGCACGATCGACACCTATCTGCCGGTCAGTTTCACGCGCGGCGTTTTGCTTGGCGGGCTGGACGCACCGACTGGCGGCCAGTCCCAATCCAATCCGCAGCCGGTGCTGATCCGGCTTTCCGACAACTCCGTGCTGCCCAACAAGTTCCGGGGCGAGTATCGGGAGTGCTTCGTCATCGCCGCCGGCTATGGCGACATCAGTTCCGAGCGCGCCTACCTGCGCACCGAGAACCTGTCATGCGTACGCGATGACGGCTCCACGCTCGAAGTCAAGATACAGGGCAGCGTGTATGGCGAAGACGGCAAGGTCGGCATGCGCGGGCGTCTGGTCACCAAGCAGGGACAGATGCTGGCCAACGCCCTGCTCGCCGGCATCGCCAGCGGCATCGGCCAAGGCCTGTCGACATCCTCCACGAACTACAGCACCTCGGCGCTCGGCACCATCGCCAGCACCTCAGGCAGCGAAACCTACCGCGCCGGGCTCGGCAGCGGCGTCGGCCGCGCGCTGGACCGGCTGGCCCAGTACTACATCAAGCTCGCCGAACAGACTTTCCCCGTCGTCGAAATCGACGCCGGTCGCGAGGTCGATGTCGTCATCACCAAGGGTGTGCGCATTGACGCACCCGTCATCGCCAAAGCTCGCCCGACATCGAACGTCGCCTTTGCGCGCCGTTCGCCCGAAGAACGCTACCTGAAGGAATCCGACGATGAAGACTACTGACCGTGCGCTGCTGGCTGTCGCCCTGGCCCTTGCGGGTATCTCTTTCGACGCCGCTGCGGCAGCCGACGAGACGCGCCTGCTGGCTGCACTGCAGAAGGCGCACCCCGGCACACACTTCACCGGCGTCTCCCGCACACCCATTCCCGGTCTGTACGAGGTGTGGATGGGTCCCAACGTGGCGTTCGTTTCCAACAGGAACCTGCGCTACCTGGTCTTCGGCCGCGTGTTCGACACGAAGACCATGACCGACCTGACCGCGCCGAGACTCGCCCAAGCGGAGCGCCTGCGATTGGTCGCCGGGGATCGGGAAGACATCGCGCCCGCCGTCCCGGTCGAGCAGTTACCGCTGGCCGACGCCATCAAGACCGTGCGCGGCAACGCCAGCCGCACCGTCGTCATCTTCAGCGACCCCGCCTGTCCTTATTGCAAGCGGCTGGAACCGGAGCTCGATAAGCTCGACAACGTGACGATCTACACGTTCCTGGTGCCGTTCCAGGGCTATGCGCTACCGACCGCCGTCTGGTGCGCTGCTGACCGGCAGAAAGCCTGGCACCAAACCATGCAGCGGGGCGACCAGAGTTTGCTAGCCACGTCCCCATCGCCCACCTCCTGCGCGCATCCGCTCGAACGCAATCTCGCGCTCGCCCAGCGGCTGAAGGTGCGCGGCACGCCCACGATCTTCTATGCGGACGGCCGTCGCAGCGATGGCTATGTCGATGCCGCCGAAATCGAATCCCGTCTGGTGCTTGCGGCCTCCCATTCGCCCGATGCCGGCGCTGCCCGTCAGAAGGAGGCCCCGCAATGACCCTCCCATTCATTTCGACGCGCGGCATCACCGCGCTGGTCGCCTGCGTTTCGCTCCTGTTGTCCGCGTGCGCCAGCATCAGCGGCCTGGGCGGCAGTACCGAGTACGGCTGCAAGGCGCCGCAGGGCATGCAGTGCGATTCGGTGTCCGGCAATTATTACAACGCGATCCGGAACGATCTGCCGAGCCAGCGCCGCCAGACCGATGCGGCGGGCAGCACTGCTGCCGCTGGTCCGCGACCGGCCGCCGTGAATGCCTCGGCAGTGGCAGCCGCACGTTTGCCGGTTATCGGCCAAACGGGCACCGGCAATACGCCGCCCGTGACACTCGCGGCCTTGCCCCTGCGCTCCCAGGCCCGCGTGCTGCGGCTCTGGTTCAAACCCTGGGAAGACGCGGACTACGACTTGTACGACCAGGGCTTCGTCTACGTGCAGATCGACAATGGCCGCTGGCTGATCGATCACGCGCAGCGGCGGATCCGCGATGCCTATGCACCGATTCGTCCGCCGCACCCGGCCGCTTCGGCATCGGTGTCGCAGCCCACCACCGCACCAGCCAAGCCGGCCGATCCCGGTTTCTTCGGTGCCGCTCCGCCAGAGAACACGCCCGGCCCCCTGGCAGCCCCCTCGAAACCGTTGCCGGGCGCGAGCGATCTGCCTGCCGACGACGGCCAATGACCGCGTAAACCAGGGAGATACTCATGTTCGATTCCATTCGCACAGGATTGCTCGATGCCGTCGGCGCCGGTCACGGGAGCAATGGTTTTTTCGGGTTGCGCGGGCGGGACGAATCGCCCGCCGAGCAATTCGCCAGTTGGCTGCCCTATTCGGCCTATATCGGCGGCGACGACATCTTCGTCAACCGCGACAACCTCGGCTTCATGCTCGAGGTCATGCCTCAGTCCGGCGCGGACGAACGCATGGTCGAAGTGCTGATCTCCCTATACGCCACCTGCCCCAAGGGCGCGGGGGTGCAGTTTCACCTGTTCGCGTCGCCGCATGTGCGCGGCCTGTTGCGCCACTACGCCAATCTGCGCATGGAGGACGAGGACCAGGCCGAGAAGGCCAAGCACTGGGGCCGTCCCGCACGCAACGAAAACCTGTTTCGCCGGCTCGCGCGCCAACGTGTCGGCCATCTGCTGCACGGCGCGCAAAAGTCGATGACGTCCGGATTCCATTACACCATCCGCGACTTCCGGCTGATGATGAGCGTGGCGCTACCGGGCAGTGCCGACGACTTGAACCGGCGCGACGAACTGATCGCGCTGCGCGAGGCCATGTCCACCACCTTGCGTGCAGCCTCGCTGCCCAACCGTGTCTGCGACGCCGCCGACCTGATCAACTGGTGCTCGCTGTTCACCAACCCGGACCGCATCTCGCGTACCGACACACCCGATCTGCGCTACGACGACGGCCGCGAGATCCGTGACCAGATCGTCGATTTCGACACGATCCAGGACGCCTATGCGAACGGGCTGCGCCTGTGGAAGGAAGGCGACTCCAACGCGCTCGAAGCGCGGTTCTACTCGATCAAATCCTTCCCGGAGCGCTTTGCGCTGTGGCAGATGGGTTCGCTGATCGGCGACCTGATGCAGCCGGCGCTGCAATACAACGCCCCGTTCCTGCTGACGATGGGCGTCCACATGCTCGACCCCAACGCGACCAAGACCATGGTGACGGCCAACCACGTCCGGGCGACGCAAAACGCCCAGAGCAAGATGGCCGCGGTGATGCCGGACGTCAACAAGAAGCTGAAGGATTGGAATGCCGCCGCCGATGCGATCGATGTCGGCGGCGCGCTGGTCAGCATGTACCACCAGTTCGCCATTTTCACGCCCCCCGACAAGGCGGTCGCGGTCGAGGAAACCGCCAAGGCGATCTGGCGCGCGCGGGGATTCGAACTCAACGCCGACGTGTACATGCACCGCCAAGCGCTGATCGCCAGCTTGCCGATGACGCTGTCCGAACGGTTCCATGGTGATCTCAGGAAGATGCGTCGCGTCACCCGCAAGACCATGGCCAACGCCATTCACTTAGCGCCCTTGATCGCCGAATGGCGCGGCACGCGCACGCCGACGCTGGTCTTCGGCGGCCGGCGCGGCCAGTTGATGACGCTGGACCTATACGACAACGATTTAGGCAATTACAACTTCGCGATCATCGGCGCCCCTGGCTCCGGCAAGTCGGTGCTGATGAACGAGATGGCCTGGTCGTATCGCGCGATCGGCGCCAAGGTCTGGATGCTGGACCTGGGGCGCTCGTTCGAGAAGCTGTGCCGCAAGGCCCGTGGCACCTACATCGAGTTCCGACCGGACGTCGATATCTGCCTGAACCCGTTCTCGATCGTGCAAGACATCAACGAGGACGTCGACATGCTGGTGCCCGCGATCGCCAAGATGGCATCGATGCAGCACACGCTCGAAGAGGTACAGTACAAGGCCATTTCGGCGATGATCTTGAAGCTCTTTCGGGAGTACGGTCGCGACCTCACGGTTACCGGCCTGCGCGACGCCTTCAAGACAGGCACGATCGAGGAACTCGGCGTGGTCAACGATTCACGCATCCGCGATCTGGCGATCATGCTCAACCCCTATGCCAGGGGCGGCCAATATGAGCGCTTCTTCGAGGGGCGCAGCAGCATCGATTTCAGCAACGACTTCATCGTCATCGAGAACGAGGAACTCAAGCGCAAGCCCGACCTGCACGCGGTCGTCAACATTCTGCTGCTGTACCAGATCACTGGTGAGATGTACCTGACGCGCAATCGCAAAAAGGTGCTATTCATCGACGAACTGAAACAGCAGCTCGGCGATATCGGCGCCGACGACCCGGTCAAGGCAGCCGTGGTCGAAGAAGCTGCACGGCGCGCCCGCAAGTACGGCGGCGCATTGGGCACCGCGACGCAGAGCGCCGACGACTATTACGGATCGGCGCAGATGGAAGCCGCGTTCAACTGCTCCGACTGGGTCTTCCTGCTGCGGCAAAAAAAAGAATCGATCGAGATGCTGGACCGCAAAGGCCGGCTGACGATGGATGAATCGAAGAAACGCCTGCTCAATTCGCTGCGCACCGAGCCCGGCGTGTTCTCCGAGCTCTACATCTCCTCGCCGGTGGGCGAAGGGGTCGCCCGCAACATACTCGATCCGGCGACGCACCTGCTGTTCTCCAACAAGCTGGAAGACAACGCACCGATCGACGAACTGCGCGCACGAGGCTACAGCATCGATGACGCGATCAGCGAGTTGCTGCGCCAAAGAGGGCATGTGGTATGAAGGTATTCATTGTCCACTTTCTCACGACCGCCTTCGTCGTGGCGATCGCGCTGCTCGCCTACGACCGCATGGTGGTGCGCCCCGCGCAGCTGATCGGTGTCGTCGATGTCGGCGAGGTGTACCGGCTGAAAGAGGCCGAGTTCACCCAGATCGTCACCAAGACCACTTCCGAGGACGACCGCCAGAAAGCGCTGCTGATGGCGCGTCAGTTCGCGCAGCGGCTGCCGCTTGCGCTGGAAGAACTGCCCCGCGACTGCCATTGTCTGGTCATCGTCCGCACGGCGGTGGCCGGCGTCCCACCGAACACTGTCGATCTCACGGCGCTGTTGAAGCGCAAGGTGGACGCGCCATGAATACTGATTACTCCACATTGGATCCACGCATTCAGGCTGGTGGACTACCACGTCGGGCGCTCCGGCTCTTCGGCAATTCGCTGCGTCACGCGCGTGCGCATTGGATTCTCTATACGCCGGTATTTGCCATATGGGGATTCGCGTTCGCACGCGTCTTCATCGATCCGACGCCGCACCTGCCGATTCTCTTCAACTGGACACCCAGTGTCCCGTACAAAGTCGCGGTCGTGCAATACGGGGGGCAGCAATCGCTCAGGTGTGGCGATTTCGTCGTCTACGCGTTCGACGGGGAAGCCCAGCGCATTTATCCGGGCCTGCGCGCGCAACCTTTTTTCAAACAAATTCGCGGCGTGCCGGGAGATCGCGTCACGGTCGTCGGCCGTCAGGTGTTCGTGAATGGCCAGCCGGTGGGCTTCGCGAAGGCATACACCTTCGATCGCCATGCGCTCGACCCGATCGCCGAAACGGTGATCCCGCCCGGTTACTACTACGTGCAAGGGACCCATCCGGACAGCTTCGACTCGCGCTACCGCGCCAGCGGTCTGGTGCGCGCGAATCAGGTGATCGGCAAGGTCAACCCTTTGTTCTAGCGGAGACGATCATGCGCAGAACCTTTCTTCTGATGGTGATGTTCTTCTCAGCCGGGGCTGCGCCGGCCCAGCGCGAGACGCCCACACCGCTGAAAGACGATGTGCCGCTGGATGCCTATCTGGACGCGCTGGCGCAGATCTCGCCGGCGGCACGCGAGGGAGCCTCCACCTACCTGGATGCTTTTCGGCGTCGCTGTGGCCGCCCGCTCAGGACGGTCGAACTGCGCCAAGCCATCGCCGACGGCGCGGGCGATCCCGTGTTGATGGCGATGATGCGCGCCGCCTTCCAGCGCGACCCGGCGACGCTGCAACACCTGTCCGACTCCGTTTCGTGCGTGCGGGGGAAATGAGCCATGTTACGTCGCATCGTCCTGTACCTGATCGCCGTCACGCTGGTCATCCCAGGCCTTGCACGCGCGAGCGACCTTGGCACAATCGGGCCGGTCTATCCGATCCAGGAGCCGCACCTGCTCGATTTCATCCGGCAGCGCCTGCAGGAGAAGGAACGCAGCGGCGAACTGAAGAAACTTGAAGAACAGGCACGCGCGCGCGGCATCGATGCCGTCACCCATCCGCAACCGGTCGCGGGCATCAAGTTGGCGGAAACGGCCCGTACCTTCTATTTCGACCCGACATTCACGCTGGACCGGAACGTCCTCGACGACAAGGGCAAGCTGTTGTTTCCCGCCGGCACGCGCAAGAACCCGCTCGAAATCGTCGCGCTGTCCAAGCACCTGCTATTTTTCGACGCGCGCGACAAACGCCAGGTGACGCGGGCGCGCGAGCTGATCGCCTTCTACCGGGGCCGCGTCAAGCCAATCCTGGTCGGCGGTTCCTACCTCGACCTGATGAAGTCGTGGCGTGCGCCGGTGTACTACGACCAGCAAGGCGTACTGACGCATCGCCTCGGCATCACGCAAGTGCCCGCGATCGTCTCGCAGGAAGGCCTGCGTCTTCGTATCGATGAACTGGTGCTGCAATGAAAACACTCACCCGTCTTTTTCTCGCCCTGACTTTGGTCATTCCGTTCGGTGCCGCACACGCTGCCGGCGCGGCCACCTGCACCGGCAAATTCCCGAACCCGATCACGGATATCTGCTGGAGCTGCATCCTGCCGATCAGCATCGGCAGCGTGCGGGTAGCGAATTTCGGCGGCCAGGAAGACATCGACAACCCGGGGAGCCCAGTGTGTAGCTGCGGTGTGAATCCCACTATCGGCCTGTCGATCGGTTTCTGGGAGCCCGCGCGCCATGTCGAGGTGGTGCGCAAGCCGTTCTGCCTGGTGTCGCTTGGCGGGATCGATCTCGATCCCGGCATCCCGGCACCGGAGGCGGCCCGCTTCACCCGGCCCGAGAGCGATGGCGACGGGGGCAGCTTCTACCAGGCGCACTTTTACGTGAACCCGGTCATGTACTGGCTGGACGTGGTCACCGATTTCCCTTGCCTCGAGCACGGTTCCTTCGATGTGGCCTACCTGACCGAGGTCGATCCGTTGTGGAACGACGACGAACTGACGCTGATTCTGAACCCGGATGCCGTGTTGTTCGCCAATCCGGTCGCCATTGCCGCCTGCGCCGCCGATTGCGTCGCCGCTTCCGTCGGCTTCGGTATCCGCGAAATGTTCTGGTGCGCCGGCTGCCAGGGCGGCATCTATCCCCTCGATGGTCAGGTGCCCTACCACATGGGCGGCGTGCGCACCGCGGCGCTGATGGCGCAACGACTGACAGCCAAGATGCACCGCGAACTGATCGCCTGGGGCTGGCACGGCAAGGCCGGCCTGTGCGGCCCTTACTTCCTGCCGGTAATGGACAAGACCGCCTACAAGACTCAGTTGACCTATCCCATTCCCAACACCGACAAGACCGACGGCAAATGCTGCCAGCCCTTCGGCCGCACGACCGTGCTGTGGGGTGCGGGCAAGGAATATCCGGTCCGCGGCGAAGACTTCGCTTTCATGCTCTTCAGGAAAAGGAACTGCTGTGTCGGCTACTGAGATCACCCGCACCTTTGGCCGGGCAACTGGCCTCATCGCTGTGCTATTTCTGCTGTCGATGCGGGCGGCGCTCGCGCAATCGTCTGCCACCGTGACCGACGCGGACATCGAGCGTGCAAAACGCTCCCAGCCGATAGTCACCGAGCAGGACATCGAACACGCGCAGAAGAAATACCGCATGCCGGCCGAGGCCGAGTTGCGCAGCGTGCCGGTGCCATCCACGCCGAACGTCGATGCATTGCCGCAGCCGAAGGCGACGAAGCCGCTCGACCTCGAAGCCATCGCCAAAGGCTATGCAGCCAGCACCGACCGGATCGCGCAGGCCCAGGGCCTGGTTTCCGGCCCCGGACTGCTGGTGTTCGTGAGCTTCTCGATGCCGGAAGCGACGCTCAAGCGCTTGGTCGAGCAGGCCGCGCGCGCCAAGGCTTCGCTCGTGCTGCGCGGCTTCGTCAACGGGTCGCTGCAGGAAACGGTGTTGCACGTGCAACGGCTGATCGGCAACCGCGACGTCGCCTTCCAGATCGACCCGCAAGCCTTCGACCGCTTCGCCATCAACAAAACGCCGAGCTTCGTGCTGGTACGCGACGGCGCGCAGGCAAAAGATTGTGCCAGCGGCCAGTGCTTCGCCGCCGATGCCTTTGTCACGACCGCCGGCGACGTCAGCCTCGATTACGCGCTCGAAAACATCCAGCGCATGGCGCCCAAGTTCGCGGGGGATGCTGCGGGCTTCCTGAACAGAATCCGGAGATAGCGATGCGTAAGCTCATTACCTGGTTCACGCTGATCTGCTTCGTGACGACTCAGACCGGTGCCGTCGCCGGTCCCTTTGATGAAGGGATCGCGGCCGGCCAGGCCGCCAATCCCCTCATTCGCGGCAACATCGATGCACCGAGCGCGTCCACCACCGTGCCGGACTATACGACCACGCCGCCGGAATCGGCCTACTACGGGCAGACCAACCTGGCCAGCCAGGCCGATGCCCGGCTGGCCAGTTGTGCGACGATGCCGAACGACCCGGTGTGCCAGGCACAGCGTGGCGCCGTGTCCTCCGCCAACACCCCACGGCCGGCAGTGTCGCCCTACGATCCCTCAGTCGCCGGTGCTCGTGACATTGCGCGCAACCCCTCGTCCGTCCTTGGGAGTCTTTCCGCCTACTACACCGGTTGCAGTACGTCCGACATCACCACGCCTTCGGGCACCACCACGAAAATCTGCAACCGCTATGCCGGCGTCGGCAATTACTCATGCCGGCGGGATCTCAGCGTCGAAGTGAACCTCGTGCCCAGTTGCGCCGAGGGCACCTGGTTTGCCCAGGGCGTCGCCGACCGGAACGGGGCGGATCACATGTATGCCCAGGCCCAGTGCCGGATTCGAGCCGATGGTAAACAGCACTTCCGGTTTTACGCGGCGGGGGGCATGGGCGCGTGCATCGGCTGGCAGGCGCTGGACCTGCCGACCGCGCCCTCGACCGAGGCATCCTTCGTCATCGACCTCTCGCCGCATTGGCAGGGCCACTGCTGGAGCCCCTTCAAGGTGGTGGTGATGCCAGGTTCCGGGTGTGTCAGCGGCAACTGCAATTACAACTTCCAGTTCGGCACGCCGGTCTACGCCTGTCCGTCCGGCAACGTTCGGGGCGATCAGTTGACCGGGTTGGGCGGAAGCGATGCCCCGGGTCCGGCCGATCAGTGCTTCACGCTTTCCCCGCCGGACATATGGGGATCCTGCGCGGGCGGCGCGCAAGGGGCCACCGACCAGAACGGATCCTTCCAGTGCGCGCTGGCGTCCGGTGCGGTCACCCTGATCGGCGCATCCGGCTGGAGTATCCCCTTGTCCTTCACCCAGCCCACGATGAACCACACCGAGACCGACGTGTGGGATGACAAATGCCCGGTACTCGGTGCCGGTGGGCGCTGCACGGCCACCCTGGCCGATCGCTGCGTCGACGGGCCATCGACGAAGAATATCGGCGGCCGTGCGGTGACGCGCGCCTGCTGGTCCTACGAGCGCGGCCTGTCATGCACCTCGGGCGCACCGGTAAATGAATGCGCTCCGCTGGCCAGCGCTGGATGCGCGCCGACCGGCAGCGTATGCAAACAGATGAACGCCGCCACCGGCGTGTGCGAGGTCTACCAGGATACGTACAGCTGCCCGACCAGCCCTGAGACCACCACCACGGCATCCAACTGCCCGGCGAACGTCTTCTGCCTCGGCTCGAGTTGCTTCAACACCAGTTACACCAACGACGCCGACTTCGCCCGCAGCATGTCGATGATGGAAGCCGCACGTGAGGCAGGCGTCTACCTGGACACCAACAATATGCAGGTATTCAAGGGCGAGGCGAACAGCTGCCGCGACCGGCTCCTGAAGAACTGCTGCTATTCCGATTCAGCGGGTGCCGGCATGACCAACCAGAGCCTGTTCGGTGTCGGCTCGCGGCTGGTCTATGACGTCCTGATGAATGCCGAGAACCGCGAGTTTCTGTACCAGGGGGTTTCGGCCCTGCTTACCAGCGGCGGTTTCAGCGGTTCCTTCACCACCTACGGCGTGACGGTCGCCGTCAACGGCACTGCGCTGCCCGCCGGCTCGGTCGTGCTCGCATCCGAAGGCAATATCGTCGTGGCCGTCGACCCGTGGACGCTGGCCATCGCCGTCGTGATTTACATCGTCATGTCGATGACGTCGTGCAACGAGGAAGAGGGGAAGCTCGCGATGAAGGAAGGCGCGGGCTTGTGCCACAGCATCGGCACCTATTGCTCGTCCTGTATCCGCATCCTGGGCCATTGCGTGTCGTGCATCGAGCACACCACCGGCAAGTGCTGCTTCAACAGCCGCCTGTCCCGCATCGTCAACGAACAGGGCCGCACACAGGTCGGCAAGGGCTGGGGCAGCGGCGAGAGCCCCGACTGCTCCGGCTTCACCATCGCACAACTGCAGTCGTTGGATTTCGCCGCGATGGATCTGAGCGAGTTCTACGCGTCGATCGTGCCCAACCTGCCTAATGTGAACGCCATCCAGAGCAACAACGCCGGACGCATCTCTAACTGCTACTACGGACAAGGACGCTGCCAATGAAAACTATCCCGATCGTATTCCTGTTTACGGCATGGTCCACCTTCACCCAGGCGCAAGCCGCTGAGCGCACGCCCGTAGCGGATGCACGTCCATTGATGATCGCCGCGATCGACTCGCCCGCAGGCGTTGCGCACGGCGTCCTGGCAGGCGACATGGCTGATGCCATCACTCGACGCTTCAAGGCGACGTCGCCGATCTATATCGATGTCTCGACGGAACGCCGCTACGCGCAATCCGGCTGCAGCCGGCTCAAGGTGGTGTTCTGGCAGGAGGGCGTGCTACTGCCGGGCGCTCCAGCGCCGAGAAAGCAAACCATCGAAATGGGCATCAATTATTGCCGCGACGGCCTGCCGCCGAAATCGCTGTTGTGAAGGATCAGAGATGAAGCGCTCCCTGTCAAAGCTCACCCTGCTCCTATTCGCACCATTGCTGCTGCCGCTTGCCTCTTTTGCACAGGATCAAGCCGGAAAGGTGACAGTAACGGTGGCGGCGCCCGGTTACTGGTCCGATAGCTGGCGAGGCTGGCATTTCTATGAAGAACCCGCACCGGACGACGAAGCCGTCCCACCGCCCAAGGCCATTACCGCTCCTTCGTCCCCGGCAACAACGCTGCCACCGAAAGCCCCTGAACTCGTCCAGTTCGAACGTTTGCAAAAGACGCTCGAGGAATACCGGAATATCGCCATCATCAAACCGACCGAGGTGAATGTGCGCCGCTACATGGAACTCGAAGCCAAGGTTGTCGCCCAGGCATCCTATTTCGCCGACGTGGCGCAACGCGTCGCATGGGCCACGCCAGAACTGGATCCGACGCTCCAGGGGCGTCCGGTCAACGCGAAGGCGCTCGAAGTGTTCGAGCAGGAGCAACTGACGTCGCGCTCCCGATCCATTGCCGAACTGGGCAAGGATCACGTGCTGTTCTTTTTTTTCCGCGGCGACTGCCCGTACTGCCACGCCTTCGCTCCGACGCTGGAGGCTTTCCAAGCCCGTCACGGCATCAACGTCGTGGCGATCAGTGTCGATGGTGGCCCGATGCCGGGTTTCCCGAATGCCAGACCCGACAACGGAATCGCGCGCACCCTGAACGTGACGCAGGTGCCGGCCGTCTTCCTGGCGCAACCTTATACCGGAAAGATCACGCCGATCGGTTTCGGCGTGCTGTCCGAGTCCCAGTTGATCGAGCGGATATCCATCGTCTCCACGCCCTCCGCCGAGGCGATGGTTCCAAGTGCGAGCAAGCATGTTGTCCTTCGATAGGAGCATTGCCATGACCACCGGATTGATGAAACGCACTGTCAGCACGGTGATGGCCGTGGTGCTTGTCCTCACTTCTGTTTCCGTATGCGCGGGGGATCTGAACAGCGAGGTGAACACCATGTTCAACAACCTCGGCGCGATCGGCAACTACACCTCGCCCGGCGCGTTTCGCGGCCAGACCTTCAACACCTACACCGGTGGCAGCCTGTTCATGCGCTCGCCCAACAAGGTCTACCAGCTCACGGCAATCCAGTTCCCGAGCGCCAAGGCCGGGTGCGGCGGCATCGATGTGTTCGGCGGCTCGTTCTCGCATATCTCGGCGACCGAATTCAAGAACATGTTGAGGAACATCACGGCGGCGCTGCCCGGCATTGCGTTTCAGCTTGCGCTGGAATCCGTCTCGCCGCTACTCGGCGGCCTGACAAAATGGGCCAAGGGTCTGGAGACATGGATCAACAATGCCCGCATCAACTCCTGCGAAACCGCAAAGGCCATCGTCAGCAGCGCCGCCGAAGCCGTCGGTTACAGTTCGCAGGAATCCTGCGCAGATCTCGCGGTCGAGATGGGACTCGAGACGGATCGTGATGCGGCGCGTCGCCGCTGCGGCTCGGATCGCCCGGGCGTCCTCGCTTCTGCCCGCTCATCCGGTGACCCCAACATCCGCAACAAGGCTCCGTTCGTCGGCAATCTGACCTGGAAGGCGTTGCAGTACACCGGATCCTACCTCGATGACCAGGAGCGCGAACTCATCATGAGCATAGTGGGTACGATCATCTACTACCCCGACGAGACGGGCCGCGATCCAGAACCGATTGCACCCACGATTACCTCGATCAGCCAGTTGCTGTATGGTCAGGCCGCAGCTTCCGGTACCGATGTCGTGCAACATCTGCTGAAGTGCAACGACTACACAAACTGCGATTCGGTCACGCTCAATACGAGTTACACCCATACCCCTTTCACCGCCAAGGTCGAGAACATGATGCGCTCGATCGCGTCGAAAATTGCCACTCGCACCGCCATTCCGAACAACTCCGCGGAGGTCGGTTTCGTCAATCAGACCACTGAGCCAGTCTACAAGATGCTCTCGATCGGCGCCACGATACCGGGTTCGGGACTGGCCGACAGCCTGATCGCCCAGTATCGCGATGTGATCGCCGCCGACTACGCCTATGTATTTCTCGATCGCAATCTTCGCCTGGGCATGGCCGCCCTCGATAAAGACTACACCCTGCAGCAGGTGCAGCGCGATCGGGCCAATGACATCCGCCGGCGCGCACAGGCCATGCTGTTGCAACTGGCCCAGGAGAAAAATCTGTTGAACCAAAAAGTAGGATCGTTCAAGGCGGTCTCAAGCCATCTTGAGCAACTGGAGCGCCAATTACGTTCCAGCATGCCGCAGCAAGTGATAGACATGCTGGGGCGGTAGGCCGCCTACATGGCGAATTAGGCAGCGAAGAAAGACGAGAGGCGCGATCATGTGGGAGATCTACGCGTACCAGAACTCGGACAGTCTCTTCGGCATCTTCAACGCCATTGCGGCCATCTTCGGTTCGAGCGATTACCTGAGCGCTGTGGCCGTGGTCGCATTCTGCGGCTTTGTCGCCGCGTTGATAGCATACGCGTTCGCCCCCGAAAAACTTCAGGGCTGGAAGTGGTTGGGCTCGGTGGTTCTGGTGTTCTCGATCCTGATCGTGCCCAAGGTCACGGTCGGCATCGTCGACAAGACCGGCGGCGCGCCGGTCAAGGTGGTCGCCAACGTGCCCTTCGGCGTGGCGATGTTCGGCGGCCTGACCAATATGATCGGTCATACGCTCACCGATCTCTTCGAGACCGCCTTTCAGGTCATTCCCGGCCCAGGCGCGCTGCCCAGCGAGCTGACCTATCAGAAAAACGGCCTGATGTTCGGCAACCGCCTCATCCGCGACACGCGCAACGTCGTCTTTCAGGATCCGGGCTTCAGAACCGATCTGATCAACTTCATTCACAACTGCACGATGTACGACCTGATCGACGGCACGATCGACCCCGCCACGTTTTCCAGTTCTGCCGACGTTTGGAGCTTGATGGCCTCACCGAATCCGGCCCGATTCAGCACGCTCACCGCCTCGGGCGGTGCGGTCACAATCGATACTTGCCCGAACGTCTATCTCAACCTGAATGGCCGTATTCCCGCTCAGATTACGCAAATACAAGGACGATTGGCTTTCCAGTTGAACCCGACACTACCCAGTGCCGCCGCGGCCGCGGTCATCGCGAGTCAGATACAGCAAGCCTACCTCAAGAACAGCATCGCCGACGCTGCGGCCACGGCTGCCGACCTGATTCGTCAGAACGCGGTCATCAACGCCATCAACGACACGAGCAAGATCATCGGCCAAAAGGTGAATGACCCGGCTTCGATGATCCTGGCTGTCGGGCGTGCGCAGGCGGTGGCGCAAACGAATGCGTCGTGGCTCAACTACGGCAAGGTCGCCGAACAGGCGCTGCCGGTTTTTCGCAACGTCGTGGAAGCGGTGACCTATGCACTGTTCCCATTGTTCGTGCTGCTGCTCCTGCTCACCAGCGGCCGCGATACCATGCTCGCGGTAAAGTCGTACATCGCCATTCTGATCTGGATTCAATTGTGGCCGCCGCTCTATGCGGTTCTCAACTACATGGCGTCAATCTACGCATCCTACGATCTGGCCGCCGCCGCCGATCTTGGCGGCGGCCTCAAGGCACTTTCATTGCAGACTGCATCGACGATTTATTCCAGCGCGATCTCCGGCGAGGCGGTGGTCGGTTATCTCGTAATCAGCGTTCCCATCATTGCGTGGGCTGCGTTGAAGCGTATGGAAAACTTTGGCACGGCTCTGGTGGGGGGATTGTCCGGTCTGCAGGGCTCGTTGACTGGTGCGACAGGCGGCGCAGCAGCCGGCAACGTCAGCATGGGCAATGTATCCATGGATCAGATGCAACTCGCGCCGAACCGTACCTCGTCATTCATGAATACGTGGCAGGACGACATGACGGGCAATACCTTTTCTTCGAATGTTCTGAACGGACGTACCGGCGTCAGTCTCTTGCGCAACCAGGGTTTTGCGTCCCGGGTCGTGTCGATGAGAGTGTCCGAGCAGGATGTGACGGAGGCGAACAAGCAGGCGGATACCGCGCGCAGCGAGGCCATCTCCGCCAACACGGAACGCTCGGCAATGCTGTCGGATACATTCACGCGTGGATTGGCCAAGTATCGGTCGTCGCGCAGCAGCGGCGGAACGACGTCCAGCAGCTTCGAGCAAATGGGTGAAAACCTGAATCGACTGGATCAAATCACCAAGGGCGTTTCTGACAGAACCGGACTCACGCAATCCCAAGTTGCTCAGATCGCTTTCGGCGCATCCGGGCATCTTGGGATCAACACCTCGTTTGCAGGAGCACAGGTTCAAGCAAATTCAAGTAAAAACTATCAGTCCGGCCTATCGGCAGACCAGCAGAAGATATTGGGCACGCTGACCAACGACCAGATCGCCGAGTTCAAGCAATTCGGCGACCGAGTATCGCGAGATTCGAGCGTCATGAACGTCATCGCCTCCGATTCCAGAGAGGCGAAAGAGATGTCGTCGCGTCTTGCGACTGCGACTTCAAGGTCAGAACGCGCAGATGCCACGTTCGCCGAACGTACAGCGTTTGCGGAACGGCTCTCCACGGCCCGTGAACATGGGGAAACCATTTCCATCGACATTGCCCAAGACCCCCATAATCTTGATATGTTCATGCGGTATGCGGAGCAGTACGGCGGCAACAGTGCCGCGGCGTTCGCGCTATTCGATGCAGAACTCGCGCGTCAGGGTTTGCGTCCCAATCACGTCTTCTCGGATGGGACTGCGCTACCTGCCTCATTCGATGATATTCGCGCACGACATGACCAAGCCGCTACTGATCCGCAATTGAACCCAGATACGGCTGCAATAGATCATCAACATCGCAAGGAAGTCTCTCGCGCCAAGACATCTGCACCAAGCGCTGCCGGTTCTGCGACACCCTCCGCCATGCGCAGTGATATTCAAGCGCAAGGCGCGGAAATTCGCAGACAGACAGGTTCTGCAGGTAAGGACTTCGATGCGAAAGCAGAAATTGTCAGGGCACCGGACGGAACGCTCGCGTCCAAGAAATCATTATTCAAGCAGACAGGTAAGCAGGTGGCGGAGGACGCAGGTGCTACTATCGATAACGCTAAGGACGCAGTGAAAGATTTGCTTAAACGAGACAAGTGATCAGAACAATTGATCTGGATGTAGTGGTCAAGTATTTTCAGACACAGCGATAGGTTGTTTTACTGCCATTTTGCGCTCGAAGGCGGCGGGCGACAGATAGCCCAGCGTTGAATGCAGCCGGGTGCAATTGTAGAAGCCAACGATGTAATCGGTAATGTCGTGTTTGGCCTCATCGAAATTGGCATAGTCGCGTTGCCACACACGCTCCATCTTCAAATTCAGGAAGAAACGCTCCATCACCGCATTATCCCAGCAGTTGCCCTTGCGGCTCATGCTGCATTGAATACCGTTTTGGGCCAGCAAAGCCTGATATTCCCGGCTGGCATACTGACTCCCCCGATCTGAATGCAGCAACAGGCCCGCATCTGGGCGCCGCTGTTGCAGCGCCATGGTCAATGCAGCGACCACCAGCGCGGTGGGCATGGTGGGGGCGGTTGCCCAGCCCACCACTTTGCGCGCATATAAATCCAGCACGACCGCCAAATACAGCCATCCTGAGCGGGTGCGGATATAGGTCATGTCAGACACCCACGCCTGATTCGGCGCGGCCACTTCAAATTGACGATTCAGCCAATTTCCAGCCACCGGCATGTCGTGTTTGCTATCGGTAGTGGCGACGAACTTGGGTTTCCAGACCGGACGGATGTTCGCTTCACGCATCAGGCTGCTTACCTGGTGCCGACCCATGGTCATGCCCTGCGCCTGCAACGCATGCACCAGGCGGCGGCTGCCATAGCACTGACCGCTGGCGACAAAAGCCGCTTTAAGGTGTGTCGTAGCAAGCAACCGCGTAGCATTCACTGGACGTCGTAACGACTGGTAATAACCCGCACGGCTCACCGACAGGACACGACACGCCTGTTGTACCGGAATGGCCTTCTGTTGCAGTTGCTGGATCATCTGATAGCTCATTTGAGTTCGCGGGCAAAGAAGGCCGATGCCTTTTTTAAGATATCGTTATCCATGCGCAGCTGGCGCAGTTCGGCTTCAAGCTGACGGATACGCTGCTGTTCAGGTGTCAGCGGTTTACCTATGCCAGGCTGGCCTGCCAGCTCACTCTCGTATTGACGAATCCAGCGACGGATGGCGCTCTCGCCCAAACTCATGGTTTGACTAACCTGACTGACGCTCAGCCCTTGATCCTTGACCATGCGTACTACTTCCAATTTAAAACCAGCATCAAATTGCCGACGTTGCTTGCCCATCCAGGTTTCCTCCATAGGTGAATGATCCACCTATCGGAGTGTCTGTGTAAATTAGACCACTACAGGATCGCGCGTCGCGCCCTCCGGATCCGGATGACCGGGCATCGGATAAATTTTTCCTTTGTCACGCCAGTACGTTTTCATTCGGTCCTCTGAAGAGAACCCAACTCCAGGAATCGAATCTTTCTGAAGAGGTATCTTGCGGCCCCTTTCGCCTATTCGCGAAATCGCGCCTCCGACAGCTGTTCCCGCGACCGCCCCGATGGACATCATTACGATCTTTAATCCCAGCCCATCAGGAATCGCGACGAACAATCCTGCGATTGCGCCGAGTGTCATTCCAACAAAGATAGGTGTTTTTTTCATTCGAAACTCCTAAACGAAGAGGGCCACAGAATCCTGCCAGCATTGCGGCTCCAAGGTATTCACTCTACTACTGTTACTCGTCTACCGCCGATGATTGCTGATGCCATCACTCAGCGGATGCCGCCTCTTTAACCAGCTCGGCCTCGATCTGGCCGACCCAATCCGCCCACCTTTGCATCAATTCGCGGCGCTCGGGCAAATACTCAGCGTGGTTGTAGGCTGCCTTCACCTTATTTTGTTCGGCGTGCGCGAGCTGCCGTTCGATTACGTCGGGCCGGAATCCCATCTCGTGAAGCTGGGTAGAAGCCGTGGCGCGGAAGTCGTGCCCAGTCACCGCCCCGGAGGCATACCCCATATACTCGAGTGCGCGGTTGACCGTTGTTGCGCTCATCACGTCATCTGGACGGCGGTTGTTGGGAAACAGCCAACGCCCGGCACCGGTAATACGTTGCAGTTCACGTAGTAAGGCGACCACCTGCCGCGAGAGCGGCACGATGTGAGGACGTCTCATTTTCATCTTCTCAGATGGGATTCGCCACTCGGACTCGTCCAGGTTGATCTCCGTCCATTCTGCCTTCCGCATCTCGACCGTCCGAACGAACGTCAACAGCAGGATCCGCACGGCGATTGTAGTCGTGCGATTGCCGCCATACCCACGCACCTTGAGGACGAACTCGCCGATCTCCTCGCGGGACATTGGCTTGCTGTGATTGATCGGCGGGCGAATGACCGCGCCACGTAGCGCAGCCGCCGGATCGCTGTCGGCCCGGAGCGTAACCACAGCGTACCGGAACACGGCTGAACACCACTGACGCAAGTTGAGGGCGACCGTCTCGGCACCGCGGTCGGAGACACAGTTAAGAATGGTGAGAATATTTGCAGCCGTCACGGACCGGATTGGCAGGCGCCCGATGTGCGGATAGACATCGTTTTCCATGAAACGCTCAACCTGCCCCAGGTAGTAAGGCGACCATTTTGCACGCTGTTTCTCGACCCACTCCTGGGTGATGGCCTTGAAGGTGTTGGTGTTTCCGACGATGTTTCGCGCACGCTCAGTCTGGCGGATGTGGGAAGGGTGCTGGCCATCCTTCACTAGATCGCGCGCGTCGTCGCGGGCCTTGCGTGCGTCCGACAGGCCCACGGTGGGATACTCGCCTATGGCAAAGAGGTTCTCTTTGCCGGCGATCTTGTAGCGGTAGCGCCAGAACTTTGAGCCATTTGGTTTGACCTCCAGGTAGAGGCCGTGGCTATCAGCGAGCTTCAGCGGCTTGTCGGCTGCCTTGGCTTGCCTGATTTTGACGTCGGTTAAGGGCATGACAACCTCTCATGTTCAATATTGTTCCCTTGCGCCGCGATCTGGTGTCCAATCCCATTGAACTTCTTGTGATGGCCTATTGCTTGATCACTAGGTTCCGGACGAATGCAGTCTCCACGAAACGGTAAATCGCACAGCAAGAATACCGGTTGAATTCGGGAGTCAACATCAACCGCAACGGCTCTGGCTGCGCGCGGCTGGTGGTGGCATGCATCGTAATTACAACCAGCGGGTATCGTAATTATACTCAAACGATACCCGCTTTGATACCCGCTTTTTTCTGGGATGTGAAGAAAGTCAGTGGAACGACGTTAGACAAACATCGTTGTTTTTACAGTATATTTATAGGAATTCTGAGACGCAAAGGAATGTAGTGAAATCGTAATGCTGCTTATCGATCATCAGCAGCATATTAACACCAACTTATTGATTTACAAGGTATTTACCTTGAATGCCGCCGATTGTTACCCGCTATTTTTCGCGCTGGAAGTTTGCCGGTGCGGACGGCACCAGAGAACTTGACATTATCTCTTGCCCGCCTGGTGCAGACAAGAAAAATGAAGAAAAATACGAAGAACGCAGCAGCATATCTCCCGTTTGCCCATCACGACCCGGCACAAGACCCTGAACGACTCAAGCCGTTCAACGTTTTTAGCCGGCCGCATTCCATGTCCGCAGCGCCGCTTCCAGGGACTGCTGGATTGCCGCGTGTCGGCGTGAAGCCCAATCCGCAAGGCGCCATCGTGATTGACATCTGGCGTATAGTACAAACATGGTCTGGAATGACAGGGTTAGAATAAAGATCAACCTGAGGATACTCTATGAAAAACTGCTTGCCCGGTGTGCGTACCCTGGTCTTTGATGCTTATGGCACTTTGCTGGATGTGAGTTCTGCCGCGGCCGCATTGCGGAATGAGCTGGCAGACAAAGCCATCCCATTGGCGGCGTTGTGGCGGGACAAGCAGTTACAGTACACATGGTTGCGCTCTCTGCAAGACCGCTATGTTGACTTCTGGCAGGTCACCAGCGAGGCGCTGGAGTTTGCGATGCAAACGCTGGGCATTCAGGATGCGTCCATGCATGCGAAGCTGATGGATATGTACCGCGCACTCAAAGCGTTTCCAGAGGTGGCCAACACGCTGCGGCGGCTCAAGGAAGCCGGGTTTGTCACTGCGATTTTGTCCAACGGGTCGACTGCCATGCTGCAATCTGCGGTGCGCAGTGCAGGGGTCGAACACCTTCTGGATGCAATCCTGTCTGTGGACGCGGTGCGGGTGTACAAACCGCATCCCCGCGTGTATCAAATGGCCGTTGATCATCTGGGCATTGACCCGCAGGAGATTTGTTTTCAATCCTCCAATGCCTGGGATGCCCATGCAGCATCAGCGTTCGGCATGCGCGTCGTGTGGTGCAACCGCTATGGACAGCAGCCCGAGCGGTTGCCGGGAAAGCCCGACTTTCAGATTAAAACCCTGGATGAACTGCCCGGCTTGCTGGGCCTGGACTGAAAGTCGTGGTCACTTCCCGGGCTTGCAACGTTGCGTCGCGCTCTCGCCCGCAGTGCCCCGGTTGGCGCCGTCAACTCTGTCGATGACCACAACCGTGGTCTGCGGGTTCTTGCCAGTAAGTCCAGCAGCAGATGGGCATCGGCGCATGGATAAAAACAGGACGGCATAATGGCTGTAAATCTGGGTGTCATGCCGGCATCCTTGAAGCGGATACGTCGCAACGGTTCGGGAAAGCCGTGATGCGCGGCCCCGTCCGAGTGCAGAACCCGGCAGTCGCAGACCTCCCCATCGGCGGTGCGAAGTCAGCAGTTCCTGAACACGCTGATCCGTTTGACACGGCTCCGGTTACGGCTACAATATGAGCTTGTATTTATATGAGCGTATGTTCATATGAAATCATGAAATTCCCTGAACACGACCAACAGCAGATCATTCCGGCACTCAAACTGCTCGGAGAACCGAACCGCCTACGCATCTTGTGTGGTTTAGGGCCGGAATGCCGTCCGGTGACAGATATCATCAATGCAACGGGCCTGGGGCAAACCAACGTGTCATTCCACCTGCGCGTGTTGCGTGAGGCGGGATTCGTCCGTGCCGAGCGGCGCGGGTCTTTTATCTATTACTGCCTCGCCGACACCGGGCTGTTGCGCATCCTGCACGGCTTGAAACATTGGCTGGATGCACACCCGGCCACGGTCACAAGCGAGGTCAATCAGCATAGCCGTCCAATTAGGCACAATTCGGCGGCGGCGAAAACCAGGAGGGTAAGGTAATGATGTGGAATTATGGAGCGTGGGGCGGGTTTCCGTGGATGTGGATATTCCCGCTGATCTTTCTCATCGTGATATTGCTCTTCCTTTTCCGAGGGAGCGGTTGGCCCGTGTGCGGCGGCCATGGACCGCGCAAGAGAGGAGAAAGCGCGCGTGAACTTCTCGACCGGCGCTACGCGCGCGGGGAAATCAGCCGCGAGGAATATCAGCAGATGAAAAAAGATCTCGGATAACAGCAATGAAATGATCGAATGATGCTTGAAGAGCGATTATTCCCGGCCACGGCTATGCCGGACCAGAACTGGTGGCACGCCTTGTGGCCCGACCCCGATGGCATCGTCAGGGACTTGCGTATCGAATCCGCGATGACCGTTGTCGATTTGGGTTGCGGAGACGGCTATTTCACCGCCGCCATCGCCCGGCAGCTTGGCCGGGGGCGCGTCATCGGATTCGACCTTGACCCGGCGATGCTGGAGCAAGCGCAAGCCGCGTGTGACGGGATGGCGAACTGTGACTGGCTGCGCGGCGATGCAATGGAGCTAAGCCATCTGATTGGCGCGCCGGCGGACTATGTCCTGATCGCCAACACCTTCCACGGCGTACCGGACAAGACGGCACTGGCCCGCGAGATCGCCGCCGTCCTGGCACGCGCCGGTCACTTCGCCATCGTCAATTGGTATCCCCGCGCACGCGAAGAGACGCCTGTTCTGGGCCAGCCACGCGGGCCGCGCACGGAGCTGCGCATGTCCACGGAGCAGACCCGGGCGGTGGTCGAACCGGCCGGCTTCGAACTGGAAGCGCTGGTTGAACTGCCACCGTATCACTATGGGGCGATTTTCAGAAAAGCAGAAAAACACGAAAAACCATAAGGCGACCCCAAGAAGGGCGAAAAGGGAAAATTCAGGCCGCCACGACCGTTTCAAAAATCTTTGCGCGCTTTAAATAATTCCGTTTCGTGAGGCGCCCCTGCTTTGTTGCCCCTTTCATCAAGCCAGGCCAGGCTTACATTCTGGGCGGGATGGGCAACATGCGCCACGCTGGTCAAGGGAACCCCGTTCCTGCGCAAAGTCCCGGGCGCCCGGCGGACAGCCGCCGTGTCCGGCACGGAGTCCGAAGGGCAGCTCTAGAAATCCAGACCGCGCCGCGACGCGATACGGCGTTGCGCAAGAAATTTTATCGCTTGCAGATCAAACATATGCCACGCGCTAAAATTTCTCTCGCGCCTTGTCTCGCCTGGCGTTTTGAATTTTTAGAGGCACCCCGAAGCCGCAGAAGAAGGCAAGAAAACCGGGCGCATTGGCTGGATTCTGCTGAGCCCGGCCACGATGACCGATTCATAACGGGTACCAGCAGGAACGGGTATCGTCATTATGCTCAACGATAGCCGCTTTTTTCCTGGGATGGCGGTAAGGCCAGTGAGGCGTAGCGAGTCTAAAACAGCGGTATTTACAATTGGTTATGATGGATCATGAGGCGCAATGACATGGTGCGGAAAGTTCATGCTGCTTATCGGGCAGCAGTAGCATGCTTATTCTTCCACCCCGTCCAGGCCTGCCTGCGCCAATTCCGCCGCGCGGATCACCGCGCGCGCCTTGTTCTGGGTTTCCGTCCATTCGTTCTCGGGCACTGAGTCGGCAACGATGCCTGCGCCCGCCTGCACGTACAGCGTGCCGTCCTTGACTACCGCAGTGCGGATGGCGATAGCCAGATCCATGCCGCCGCCAAAGCCGAGATAGCCCACCGCTCCGGCATACACGCCGCGCTTGCTGGGCTCCAGCTCGTCGATGATTTCCATCGCACGTACCTTGGGCGCACCGGACACGGTGCCGGCGGGAAAGGTGGCGCGCAGCACGTCCATCGCTGACAGGCCCGGCTTGAGCTTGCCCTCCACGTTGGAGACGATGTGCATGACGTGGGAATAACGTTCGATCAGCATGTTTTCAGTTACCTGGATGCTGCCGGTGACCGCCACGCGCCCCGCGTCGTTGCGTCCCAGATCCAACAGCTGCAAATGCTCGGCGCACTCCTTGGGATCGGCCAGCAGTTCGGCAGCCAGCCGCGTGTCGTGTTCGCGATTGGCACCGCGTGGACGGGTACCCGCAATGGGGCGCACGGTGACAGTATCCTCTTCCAGTCGCACCAGGATTTCCGGCGACGCACCCACCACGTGAAAACTGCCCATATCGTAATAAAACATGTAAGGCGATGGGTTGAGGCTGCGCAGCGCCCGGTACAGGGTCAACGGGCTGGCATCGAACGGGCGCGACATGCGCTGGCTCAATACCACCTGCATGATGTCGCCTTCCACGATATATTGCTTGGCGCGTAATACCGCCTGCTTGAAAGCCGCTTCGCCGAACTCGGATTCAACCGCGGCGGCACTGACCTTTTGTGGCGTGGGCGCACTGTAGGGCGCCCTGATCTGTGCACTTAGCGCATTCAGGCGGCGGTAGCCTTCAGCATAAGCATCCGCCTGCATCGGGTCGGCATAGACGATGAGCGTCAGCTTGCCGGTGAGATTGTCCACCACAGCCAGTTCATCGGTGAGCAGCAGCAGGATGTCCGGGGCATGCAGCACATCCGGCTGGTGCGTCGCCTTGAGGCGCTTCTCGATGTAGCGCACCGTGTCATAGCCGAAATAGCCCGCCAGCCCGCCCGCGAAACGCGGCAGACCCGGCAGAACGGCAGCCCTGAAACGGCCCAGGAACTGTTCGACAAACGCCAGCGGATCGCCGACTTCTTCCTGCTCGACCTTGACCGCGTCGGTTTCGACGCTGACCAGATGGCCGTATACGCGCAGCACGGTATGGGCGGGCAGGCCGATGAATGAGTAGCGCCCGAAGCGCTCCCCCCCCACTACCGATTCCAGCAGGTAGGAATAAGGTGCGTCGGCGAGTTTGAGATAGACCGATAGCGGCGTGTCGAGATCGGCCGGCAATTCCCGCGTGAGCGGGATGCGGTTATAGCCCTCACGGGCGAGCTGGTTGAATTCCTGTTCAGTCATGATTTCACCACAAAGTCATAGAGGCCATAGCGAGGTACGGCACGAATCAATCGCACTACCGGAAAAGCTGGCGGATCAGTGCCATCGCCATGAAGGGCGTTTTTCTCTATGTATTTCCATGTCAGTGTGGCTCATGTTTTTCAGGCTTTTGTAATCAGCTGCGCGGCTTCCAGCAGGCTGGGCACCACCGCATCCTGATCCAGTTCTGCCACCGGGCGGCCACGGTTGTAGCCGTAGGGCACGCAGAACACCGGGCTGCCGGCAGCACGCGCGGCCTGGGTGTCGTTGAGCGAATCACCGATCAGCAGCAGTTCGCCAGGCTCGACGTCAAAGTGCCTGCAGGCATGCAGCAAGGGCAGCGGGTCGGGCTTGCGCTTGGGCAGGGTGTCGCCCGACAGTACCAGCTCGAAATAATCCAGCAGGCCGGTATCGCGCAGCAGCGGAAGAGTGAACACCTCTGCCTTGTTGGTAATGCAGGCCACGTGCAAGCCCATTGCGCGCAACGCCTGCAGGCCTTCCACGACGCCCGGGAAAGGGCGCGAATGCAGCGAAACATGGGCGCCGTAGTGCTTCTGGTAAATCGGGTAGGCGCGGGCGAACAGCGTGGCATCCGGTTCTGCATCCATGCTGCCGGTAAGTACGCGTTTCACCAGGCGCGCAACGCCGTTGCCGATGTAAGTCTTGATGGTTGCCAGCGGCACTGGTGGCAGGCCGAGTTCGGCCATCATCAGTTCTGCGGCGTGGGCGAGGTCGGGTGCGGTGTCGAGCAGCGTGCCGTCGAGGTCGATCACCACGGCCCTGATTTTGATTGGGAAGTTCATTTGATGCCTAATCCTGGTTGCGTCATGCCGGATTGGATCCGGCATCCAGTGGCGCGCAGCGCCCATTATCTTGCCGGCTGCGGCGCCGCGCTGTATGGGGTCAAGCCTGCGCCAGTTCCGCGCGCAGCGCCGTCACCACGCTATCGTAGCGGTGCGCGTCGCTGTCCTTGGCCGCGCCGAAAATGGCGGAGCCTGCCACGAACACGTCCGCGCCCGCGCGCGCTACTTCAGCAATGTTGTCGACTTTCACGCCGCCGTCCACTTCCAGCCAGATATCGCGGCCTGAGGCGTCGATACGCTGGCGCACGGCACGCGTCTTGTTGAGTGTTTCCGGGATGAATTTCTGCCCGCCAAAGCCGGGGTTGACCGACATCAGCAGGATCATGTCCACCTTGTCCATCACGTAGTCCAGATAGCTCAGCGAGGTGGCCGGGTTGAACACCAGGCCCGCCTTGCATCCGCATTCCCTGATCAGCGACAGGGTACGGTCGATGTGCTCGGACGCTTCCGGGTGGAAGGTGATGATGTTCGCCCCGGCTTTGGCGAAATCGGGGATAATGCGGTCTACCGGCTTGACCATCAGGTGCACGTCAATGATCGCGTCCGTCACCGGGCGCAGCGATTCGCATACCAGCGGACCGATGGTCAGATTGGGCACATAGTGGTTATCCATCACATCGAAGTGGATGATGTCCGCACCGGAAGCGATCACGTCGGTGACTTCCTGCCCCAGCTTGGCGAAGTTTGCGGATAAAATGCTCGGTGCGATACGGAACTGCCTGGACATGGTGACCCTTTCAACAAGCCTTTGGATAAGGAAATCAATTTTACCCGGAATCGCGTCGAGGTAACAGCGCGACTGACTCAAGGACAGGCACAGATGGGCGACAGCAGAAAAAATCACGTGACAGTAAGCGTCGAGACGGCATTCATCCCCGATCAATCCGATCCGCACCAGGATCGCTATGTATTTGCTTACACCGTCACCATTACCAACACCGGCACCATCCCGGCGCAACTCGTTTCACGCCACTGGGTGATTACCGACGCCGAGAACAAGGTACAGGAAGTGCGCGGCCTGGGCGTGGTGGGCGAGCAGCCCTTGCTCAAGCCCGGCGAGAGCTTTGAATACACCAGCGGCACGGCGATCAATACGCCGGTGGGCACCATGTACGGCAGCTATCAGATGGTGGCGGAAGACGGCGAACACTTCGACGCAGAGATTCCCGTGTTTACCCTCGCCATGCCGCGTGTATTGCATTGATGCACGGGCATGCCGCGCCCAGCCGATCTCCAGGAGCCTGGGCTCAGCCCGGCCAAGCAGCGCGTGGTGGCCGCCCTATCCATCTCGATAGCCGTTCATCTGGCGCTGATCGGCCTGCTGCGCGTTAATCCTGTTGCTGCCCCGGTGGCGGCCAGTATTCCGGTCATCCAGGTACGCCTGCAGCCCGCTGCACCGCCCCCCGCCGTGCCAGTGCGGCAAATCGAAACGCAGGCTGCCGTACCTGAAATGCCGCCACAGCCAACACCGCAAGCACCACCAAAGCCAGCCTTGCCTCCGCCGCCCGTGGCCGGTACGCCGCTGCCAGTGCAGGCCGCGCCCGCCAACCCTGCGCCGCCGTCCAGTAGCACGTTGCCTGCGGTCAATGTGCCGCTGCTGGTCGATCCTGTTTATTACACCGCCGCGCAGCTGGATATTCAGCCGCGCGCGCTGGCCGCCATCAACCCGGTATACCCGCAAGACGCTGTCGCGCGCGGCACCAGCGGCTGGGTCGTACTCAAGCTGAAACTGGACGAGACCGGTAGCGTGCAGGATGTCGAAGTCAGTGACGCCAGCCCGCCTGGCATTTTCGACCAGAGCGCGCTCGACGCATTCCGCAAAGCGCATTTCGCCCCTGCACAAAAAGCCGGTCGCGCAGTGAAATCGCTGGTGGTGATTAAAGTGCGTTACGAGCTGGATCAGTAAGGCAAAAGGCAAAATCAAGCCCAGGGAGAGATTTTAAATTTTGCCTTTTGCCTTCTTGTTCTCCCCGTGGTGAGTGCGGCTTCTGTGACTACTTGCTAACCATTTTGGCTTTCGCAGCCGACGGCCCGGGCAGCTCGGCAGGCACGGGCATGTCCTTGGGCAGCAGCACCCACATCCGTCCAGTTTGTTTCATCATGCCGGCTTTTTTGCCTGCCTCGTTCCCAAAGCCCCAGAAAAAATCCGCGCGCACGTTGCCGCGAATTGCGCCGCCGGTATCCTGTGCCAGCACCAGGCGGTCGAGCGGCTGGTCGGAAGCGGGCAGGGTGGTGGCCAGCCACACCGGTGCGCCCAGCGGGATGGCGCGGGCATCCACGGCAATGCTGCGTCCGCCGGTAATCGGCACGCCCAGTGCGCCCATGGGGCCATTGCCGTTATTCGGCAGCTCGCGGAAAAACACATAGCTCGGGTTTTGCGCCAGCAGTTCCGGCAGCTTGTCCGGGTTGCGTTCACCCCACGCCTTGATGTTCTGCATCGAAGTCTGCGCCAGAGGCAGTTCGCCGCGCTCGGCCAACACCCGGCCGATGGCGCGATAGGGATAGCCATTCTGGTCGGCATAAACCACCCGCATCATGCTGCCGTCGGGCAGTTGAATGCGCCCCGATCCCTGGATTTGCAGGAAGAACGCCTCCACCGGATTATCCACCCATACCAGCTCGCTGCCCTTAAGCGGATGGGTGCCGTTATCAATATCGGCGCGCGCCAAGTACGGCACCACCTTGTTGCCCTGCACGCGTCCGCGCAGACGCATGTTTTTCAATTCCGGATAAACACTGCCGAGGTCAATGGTCAGCAAATCGGCGGGGGGGCTATATAGCGGCACCGAGTACTTCGCGCTGGGGGTGAGACTGCCATGCAGTAGCGGCTCATAGTAGCCGGTAATCAGCCCGTCCTCGCTGCCGTCGGGCTGGCGCGATTGATACAACGCGAACCGGCTCTCGAAAAACGCCCGCACCGTTTCTGCATCGACGGGTTTTAACGCCTCGGATGCGGCGCACACTGCCTGCCATTCCGGTCTGGTTTTCAGCACCGTGCACGATTGCAGCCACGCCGGCCACGCCCACAGCAGATTATCGTCCTGCCAACCGGGCAGGCTGGACCAATCGGCCGGGCTCAGGTTGGGCATCACGACGGGTGCCGCTGGCGGTGTTTCCGGCGCGGGCGGAGGGCACACCACCGACGGTGCCGGTTTTGGCTGCGCTGCGGTCTGTGGCACCGGCCTGGGTGCAGGCGGCGTGACGGGTACTCTGGGCTGGGTGGCGCAGCCGCCGCTAACCAGGGCGGCTAATATCAGAGCTGTGCGAACGAGTTGTCTCATGCGAAAATCACAGATAAGCAAACAGCACCGAGTATAACAAAGCCATGCACCCGCCCTACCAGCCTGTCCCACGTTTTTATATTGAGCGTATCACCATCGCCACGCTGTGCAACGAGTCGATGGACCTGCACTGGCATGACCCCGGCAGCCAGCAATCGTACATGGCGCGGGTATGGCCACTGGCTGTGGCCGAAGAAAACGGCGCAGAATGGCTGGTGGCGCGCAGTGAAACGGGTGAAGCCGTCAGGATCCGTCTCGACCTCATCCGCAATTTTCCTACCCCGGTGAAATGAACGCCGTTGCTGGAACGGCAGTTAACCAGAAAGGCCGCAAACATGGATGAGACCGGAATGATCAGCCTCGCCTGGCTGGTATTCGAAGCGGGCGTAGCGCTCGCATTGCTGCTGGGCATTGTGTGGTGGACGATGCGCAAATAGCGGCCTGGTTGCCTTGGCATGGAAGCCGCCGGCCGGGTGCGACGCGCATCCGACATTGATCTCGCCATTGAAGCCCCTGTTCTGGCCCCCGCGCGCTGGCGCGATCTGATCGAGGCGCTGGAACAGACGCCCATTTACCTACAGGCTGGACGTCATCCATCTGGATACACTGGACGACCCGGTACCCAGGCAGGCCATCGTGCGCAACCGGACGCTGCTCTGAACCTTGTCCAAAAACCGGGTGTTGCAAAAAAACAACATAACCGCACAAAAGTTACGCAAATTCGTTGTAAAGATTGCAGCGCATAAAAAGCCTTGGGCATAATGCTCTCAGCTTCTCGCAAGAGGGGTTTGCACTATGAGTGAAACTCGGTGGGATACACACTTCAAACTAAGGAGATTCGCATGAACAAGAAACTGATCGCGCTGGCCATTGCTGGCGCCTTTGCGGCCCCGGTGGCCATGGCGGATAACGGCAACGTGGTGATTTACGGCGATATGGCCGTGTCTGCGGACAGCGTGGATGGCGGTAGTTACAACCCAGTGGTGACGGGTACGCGCACAGGTCCCATTAATGCCGCTAGCACCAGTAGCGCGCAGAGACGCGGACGCATTTCCAGCAATAACAGCTTCATCGGTTTCAAAGGCTCCGAAGATCTCGGCAATGGCCTGAGCGCTGTATGGCAGTTTGAAAACGCGATTGCGTTGGATGGACAAAACACCAACGACAATGGCCCTGTTGCTGTGGGCGGTAACGGTTTATACCCTACTTTTTTCGGCAGCCAGTCGCGGCGTAACACGTTTGCGGGCCTGTCCAGCAAGGACCTGGGCAGTGTGACCTTCGGTGTGCAGGATTCGCCAGTCAAAACCTCTACTGGGCCTATGGACGCGTTTGGCCAGCATACGCTGGCGGATTACCGCAGCCTGTGGGGCACGATCAACGGTGCCAACGTCGCCAGCAGTATATCGCTGAATGGCGCCAACATTGCGAACATTCGCGCGCAAAACTCGGTGCTGTACACCAGCCCCAACCTGAGCGGTTTTACCATCAAGGCCATGGGTGCCGCTCAGAATGAAAGCGGCAATTATACCGGCACGGGTTCTGGCGCCACTGGGCATTACTATTCGGTGGGCGGTACCTATGCGAATGGCCCGCTCTTTGCCACCTTGGCATATGAAGATAACAGGTATACCACCACAAGCACGGATTTTGACTTTAAAAACTGGCGCACCGGTGTCGGCTTCAACTTCAGCGGCTTGAAAGTCGGCCTGGCCTATGAGCGCATCAAGGGCGACGGCACGGTTCCAGTTGGCTCAACCAGCGCAGTTAGCCTTAACCGCGATGCCTGGTATGTGCCGATTTCTTACCAAATGGGCAGCAACACCTTCAAGCTTGCCTATACCAAGGCGGGCAAGAGCAACCAGAAGAGTTCAACTGGTGCTGATATGAGTGGCAGCGACGGTGCCAACCAGTGGAGCTTGGGTGTGAATCACGCCATGTCCAAACGCACCTCGGTTTACGCACTATACAGCCAGGTCAGGAACGACAGTAATGGTTCCTACTCCTTGGGTGGTGCGGGTACCGGCATTCAGGCCGTGGCCCCGGGCTCTTATGGTTCGGACCCGCGCGCTGTTTCCGTCGGCATGATAACCAGCTTCTAATGCAGCGCAAGCTGACCTAGCGGTCACTGGTTCGTCTAAACGGGCGCCTTCGGGCGCCCGTTTTTTTTTGAAAGAAAAAAAGCGCACGCGCGCAGCTGCATACCCCCGTTTTTGCGTTTTTATCGTTACCTGGTCAGGGAAGCGAAAATTGAGGTTGGATAATTTCCATTTTAAATTAGTCCATAATAATTTTGTAATACTAATGCTGTATAAATATTGATCGTTGAAGGATTGAAGGTGCTGGAATTTTTTGGGTTGTTTCCATCAATATTTTTTTGTAGATTAGGAGTGGATAAATGAAGTTGGCCTTTCGCCTGGTTCAAATAGCAATAGGTGCGATCAGCTTGGGGTCGTCCCTGGCCAGTGCTGAATCAATAGACTTTTTAAAGATTAATGGGCAGGCAAGGTCCTATTACTTTAGCCGGCTTAATAACGCGCCTGGAGTCCCGGATGCCAATGCTTTTTCCGCGGGGGGCATCTTGAATGTTGAAACAAAGCCGTTCTTGGGGGGATTTGGGGCGGGCATCAGCTTTTTTACAGCGAACTCATTGGGGCTCAACAACGATAAACCGGGGCATACTGACGTCACTTTGATGGGAAATGGTTCCAGCCTGAATGCGCTGGGACAGGCATTTCTGCAATACAAAAATTCAAATTTTCTGATCCGCGCCGGAGATCAGGTGATTAATACGCCCTGGCTGGGCAGTTCCGATTCCAGACTTCTTCCTGCGACATATCGGGGAGTTTATGCGGAAATGGCGCCACTCGAAAACCTGAGATTATATGGTCTGCGGATAAATAAGTGGAAAAGCCGGACTTCTAATGAATATTATAAAGATAACCTGTATTACCCAGTGAGTTATGCAGGCGACTCTATGTATGGTGCAGCGTCGGCACTTGGAGCCGGAGCGCAGCAGAGTTCAGGCGTTGCCGCTGTTGGAGCCGCTTATACGACACCTGCGATAACTTCTCAGGCCTGGTATTACGATTTTTACCGGTTTGCAAGGATGGCTTATGGCGACGCGACATATACCTACAAGACGGGTACCGGTTTTGATCCATTCATAGGCGCCCAGTTAATACACGAAGAAAATAACGCCAGCCTTCTTAATGGGACTAAGGTAAATACTCAAGTAGGAAGCGGAGTCAAAGCAACTGCGAGTGGTGTGAAGGTAGGCATGAATTCCCCATATGGGCAATTCACGGTGGCCTACAACGAAATCGTTTCCCATTCCGGTGCGGTAGGCGGGGGGGCGCTGGTTTCCCCCTATACGGTAGGCTATGCAACTGATCCGCTTTATACCACTTCGATGATCCGGGGTTTGGTCGAGCAGGGACCGGGGAATGCAATAAAAATTGGCTATGCTACAAGCTTTCTGGATAAAAAAGTTCTGCTTGCCGCTGCCTACGCAAGATATCGCACCACTTACTTCGGTAATAGCCAAGACACCTATTTAGATTTGACCTATCTCCCCAAAGGCAGGCTAAAAGGATTGTCAGTCCGAGACCGGGTCGAGGTTTCGAATGGAGGGAGCGGTCTCAATCCTGGTAATAAGTCTTTTGTATATAATCGGGTTATGGTGCAGTACTCTTTTTAGAGAAGCGCTGATTTAATCCTTCGGCGCAAGCTGACTTGGAAACCTGCTGGGTTAAAACGGGCGCTCCGGCGCTCGTTTTTTATTGGTTGACGCGCTGCACAGCGTCTCATAGAATGCTTAGCCATATTATTGGCTAACACGAGGCGCGACATGGCCACCAAAACCGTCAACATTCACGAAGCGAAAACCCAACTCTCCGCATTGTTGGCCGCCGTGCAGGCCGGGGATGAGGTGATTATCGCCAAGGCGAACAAGCCGGTGGCGCGCCTGGTGCCCATCGAGGCCAAGCCGAAACAGCGCACATTCGGTCTGCACAAGGGCAATGTGCTCTACATCAGCGATGATTTCGATGCGCCGCTGGCAGATGCGTTCTGGCTGGGTAATGGCCCGCTATGAAGCTGCTGCTGGATACCCATGTTTTCTTGTGGCTGGACGAGGGCGCGCCGGGGTTTCCCGCGACGGTGCGCGAGTCGTGTGAGTCTGCGGATAACGAGGTGTATCTCAGCGTTGCCAGTGTGTGGGAGATGCAGATCAAGACCATGCTGGGCAAGCTGGAAACACGAACGCCATTGCAGCGCATGGTTGCGGAATATTTGCCCGAAAAAACGTTCTCCATCCTGCCCATCCAGCTGGCGCATGTCTGGGACTTGGGTACGCTCCCCCGTTTACATGGCGACCCCTTTGACCGCATGCTGATTTCTCAGGCTCGTTGCGAGGGGCTGACCCTGGTGACGGCGGATGAGACCATCCGTCAATATTCTGTTGAGGTGTTGTGGTCATGACAAGGATTCATCCTGATGAGGCCTTTGCAATCAACAAAACTTATAATTCCCTCCGTCATTCCGTACTAGATACGGAAAACGAGCCCGCGCAAGCAGCGTCTCGGGCGAGTTTCGAGGTACGGCCAAACGAGCCCGCGCAAGCAGCGTCTCGGGCGAGTTTCGAGGTACGGCCATCCAGTTGAACGAACCGCGCAGCACGTCCGAACCGGTACATGTCGGGCTTGACGCGGCGGCACGGGCTGCCTATATTGGCGTAATACCCCATTACGTATTACGGAGTTTTACATGCTGACGAGCAAGGTGACAAGCAAGTACCAGGCGACCATTCCGGCGGAGGTGCGCAAAAAACTGGGCATACACAGCGGCGATACGCTGGCGTTCGAGGTGGTCAACGACGAGGTCAGGTTGCGCCGCGCGACGCCGCTCGATCTCCAGTATGCACAGGCTTTGGCCGCAACCCTGGGGGAGTGGGATTCGGCCAGTGACACCGAAGCTTACCGTGAGCTATGAACGCTTCGATGTGGTGAAGGTGCCTTTCCCTTTCACCGACAGGGATCAAACCAAAAGGCGCCCGGCGCTGGTCGTGTCCGGCAACGCTGGATTCAATGCACGAGCCGGGCATAGTGTGATGGCGATGATTACCAGCGCGAAGCATGCCGCATGGCCCTTGGATGTGCCTGTCACGGATTTGGCGGCGGCGGCTCTGCCCGCGCCGTCCGTGGTGCGGATGAAATTGTTTACCCTGGATCACCGCCTGGTGCTGGGTAAAATAGGTCGCCTGACCGGGTCTGATGAAGCGGCCGTGACCCGGGCGCTGGAAAAATTATGCGGGCGAACAACCACGTCGGCGAGGTCGCGGCGATAACCCTGGCGTCGCGTCAGACAACACTCCAGGCGGCCGCTCGCTGGGTATGATCTACGACTTCTAAGCGCTTGTCGGCATCTGTCCATGCTGCGAAGCAGATTTGAAACGGGTCACTTCGGTGGCCCTTTGTTATGGGCTGCCATAATTTGTGATTACAATGCCGAGTATGTACAGCGCACGATTTCAACGCGCTATCGTCATTACCAGCCAGCTACAAATGCGTGTCGATGGGCAACTGTACAAATCAGCAGGTCGCGGACGCGTTGCTGGGTGCGCGAGCCGGGATTGATGCGGGATTGATGAATGACCACATGGGTTTAATTGAGATTTACTGATTTCCTGAGAGTGTTTCGATCATGACGCTGGACAAACTGATTATTGAATTCGACAAGGGTCTGCGTACCCTGCTGGCACCGGCGCAGAGTGCGCGCCCGTTACCTGGCGGCGCTTTGAGTGAGCCGGAACTGGCGGCGGCGGACAAAAAACACGCGGCAGGTCTGATGCGCGTGAACCACGTCGGGGAAGTGTGCGCGCAGGCCCTATATCAGGGGCAGGCGCTGGGCGCGCGTGACCCGGCAGCCAGGATGGCGCTCGAACACGCTGCGCGCGAGGAAACCGAACACCTGGCCTGGTGCGAATCGCGCATTCACGCGCTGGGCGGGCGCAAGAGTCTGTTGAACCCGGTGTGGTACGCCAGCTCGCTCGCACTGGGCATGGCAGCGGGGGCGTTGGGCGACAAGTGGAGTCTCGGCTTTCTGTCCGAAACCGAGCGCCAGGTCGAAGCGCATCTGGGCGGCCATCTGGATACGCTGCCAGAGGCAGATACCAAGAGCCGCGCGGTGGTCGCGCAAATGCAGGAAGACGAGGCGCGCCATGCCGAGACTGCGATAGCGCATGGTGCGCGTGAATTGCCTGCGCCGGTCAAGGCGGCAATGCAACTGGCCTCGAAAGTAATGACGAAAACCGCTTACTGGGTATAATCCACGCCTTTGCGCCTGAGGGTTAAGTGATGACGAATTTTGCGGAAAACCTGGAAAAGCTGGAAAACGTGGATGCCTTCGGGTTGATGAAACTGTTTGGCGAAGACGGCGAAGTGACGGCGGTGATTGAAAACAAGCCCGGCAGCAGCGGTTCGTTCCGCGTGTATTACCACGTCGCGCTCAAATGGGGCGGGGTCGGCCCCAAAGCCGCGCAGGAGGCACTGGTGCTATTTGCCGAGCACGCCGAGGACGCGCGCGCGCATCCCGGCAGGCATCCGAATATTGACCGCCTGCTGCAATCGATTGAGCACAACACCTATTACTCGGTGCGCTGTTACCCGGCGTAATTGCAGCCAGCCAGGCCTCGTCCGGCTATGTTTCCCGTATCTCGAAATCGTGGGTGATCGTGGCAGTTTTGCCGAGCATGATCGAGGCCGAGCAATATTTCTCCGCCGACAGGTTGATGGCGCGTTCGACCAGTTCCGGTTTGAGATTTTTGCCGGTAACGATGAAATGAAAGTGGATCTTGGTGAATACCTTGGGGTCTGTGTCAGCCCGCTCTGCCTGAATTTCTGCCACGCAATCGCTGATCCCGGCACGCGATTTTTTCAGGATATGCACCACGTCATAGGCGGCGCAGCCGCCGGTGCCGATGAGCACCAATTCCATCGGACGCGGTCCCAGGTTGCGCCCGCCGCCCTCCGCTGCGCCGTCCATTAATACGGCGTGCCCGCTGCCGGTCTCTCCCAGAAAGGCGACATTTTCTACCCATTTGATGCGTGCTTGCATGTGTAACTCCTGTGCTGGCGAGTGGTGATTTTAGCCTTTTAACCGGTACCAGATAAGCCCGATGGCTTCGTGCATCGCATAATAACTGGCCTGCAGGCCGCGTGGCTGGGGAATAAAATCCATTACGCGGGTTGTTTTTGCAAACGTAAAGCCGGTGCCGGCAGGGATGACACGAAACCCCGCTTTTTCAAACGCGTAAACCGCGCGCGGTAAATGCCAGGCATGGGTTACCAGGAATATGCGTCTTATCCTGGTGGGCGCAAGCAGGGTGTAGCTGTTGCGGGCATTATCCCAGGTAGTGGCGGAATGCGCTTCCGCCCAGCGTACCGGTACGCGGAAGTCCTGTTCCAGCGCAGCCTGCATAAGCCTGGCCTGGGACTTGCCGCCAGCCGGTTTGCCCCCTGTTACCAGGATGGGCAAGCCGGTCATTCGCGCCAGACGTGCGCCGTAGCGCAGCCGCTCCAGCGCCAGGGAGTCGATGGTGTCGCCGCCATATTCTGGCGTGTCGAAGTAGGTGCCCGCGCCGAGAATGACGATGGCATCTGCCTGCGGCAGACGTGCCGGATCCAGCGCGGGGTAGGTTTCCAGTTGCGCCAGCAGGCGATCCGCTACCACGGGCATGGACAAGGCCGTCAGCAATGCCAGTGATACGACTAGCAGCACGCGTGCCAGCGTCGGTCGGCGGCGCAGCAGCATTAACCCTGCCAGACCCGGCAAAACAAGATCCAGGGGAGGCAGCAGCACGGCGCTAATCAGGTTGGTGGCTAGCCAGGTCATGGAGTTTGGCGCGAAGAGAAGAATGTAAAAGCAGAATTCTAACAGTGGTTTGACAGCCGCCGCAGATGGCCGTAAAATGCGCGGCTTTCCTCATCCAGATTCTCAGGGGTTTCGAATGAAAACCTTTTCCGCTAAAGCGCATGAAGTCGTGCGCGACTGGTTCGTGGTTGACGCCACGGACAAAGTGCTCGGCCACGTGGCGGCCGAAGTTGCGTATCGTCTGCGCGGCAAGCACAAGCCCATATTTACCCCGCACGTGGATACCGGCGATTTTATCGTGGTAGTGAACGTGGACAAGCTGAAAGTAACCGGCAATAAAGCGGAAGACAAAAAATACTACCGCCATACCGGCTACCCTGGCGGTATCTACGAAACCACTTTTGCCAAGATGCAGGCGCGGTTTCCTGGTCGTGCGCTGGAAAAAGCGGTTAAAGGCATGTTGCCTAAGGGCCCGTTGGGCTACGCCATGATCAAGAAGCTGAAGTGCTATGCCGGTGGTGAGCATCCCCACGCTGCGCAGCAACCCAAAGCGCTGGAAATCAGAGGATAAGCAATGATCGGAAACTATTATTACGGCACTGGCCGCCGCAAGAGTTCTGTGGCGCGGGTGTTTATCAAGCCCGGCAAGGGCAATATCGTCGTCAACGACAAACCTGTTGACGAGTATTTTTCGCGCGAAACCGGCCGCATGGTGGTGCGTCAGCCCCTGGAACTGACCAATAACTCCGCAACCTTCGACATCATGGTCAACGTGCATGGCGGTGGTGAATCCGGTCAGGCGGGTGCAGTTCGCCATGGCATTACGCGTGCCCTGATCGAGTTTGATGCAGAGCTCAAACCTGCCCTCAAGAAAGCGGGTCTGGTGACGCGCGATGCGCGCGAAGTCGAACGCAAGAAAGTTGGTTTGCGTAAAGCGCGCAGGGCCAAGCAGTTCTCCAAGCGTTAAGCGTTCGGAGCACAAAAAAAGCCGCCCCGCATCGGGCGGCTTTTTTCATTATGCGTTCGCGGTATCATTGGGATGTTTTCAGCAAGAAGGGAAGACAGATGGTCAAGGTGGGTATCGTTGGCGGCACCGGCTACACGGGTGTGGAGTTATTGCGTTTGCTGGCGCGTCATCCACAGGCAGAGCTGGTGGCGATTACGTCGCGCAAAGAAGCCGGGATGCCGGTCGCGGACATGTTCCCCAATTTGCGCGGCCATATTGATTTGAGATTTTGCGACCCGCAAGAGGCCGGTCTGGATGAATGCGACGTGGTGTTTTTCGCCACACCCAACGGTATTGCCATGCAGCAGGCACGTGAATTGCTGGCAACTGGTGTGCGTGTCATTGACCTGGCGGCGGATTTCCGCATTCAGGATATCGAGGTATGGCAAAAATGGTACGGCATGGAGCACGCCTGCGCTGATCTGGTGGCGCAGGCAGTGTACGGTCTGCCCGAGGTGAATCGCGAGCAGATCAAGACTGCGCGGCTGATTGCGAATCCCGGTTGTTATCCCACGGCGGTGCAACTGGGCTTTTTGCCATTGCTGGAAGCAGGTCTGGTGGATGAACGCTACCTGATTGCCGATGCCAAATCGGGGGTCAGTGGTGCAGGCCGCAAAGCCGAGGTGGGCGCGCTGTTTGCAGAGGCGGGTGATAATTTCAAGGCCTATGCCGCCTCGGGTCATCGCCATTTACCGGAGATTAGCCAGGGGCTGACGCGCTATGCCGGCACACCGGTAGGCCTGACTTTTGTGCCGCATCTCACGCCGCTGATTCGCGGCATTCATGCCACGCTATATGCGCGCCTGACCGGTGAGGCCGATTTTCAGGCATTGTTTGAGCAGCGCTATCAGCATGAACCGTTTGTGGATGTGCTGCCATTTGGCGCGCATCCGGAAACCCGTTCGGTACGCGGTGCCAACACCTGCCGTATCGCGCTGCATCGCCCGCAGGGCGGCGATATGCTGGTGATTTTGGCGGCGATTGATAACCTGGTGAAGGGCGCATCCGGTCAGGCTGTGCAAAACATGAACATCATGTTTGGTTTGCCTGAAACCCTGGGACTGGAACTAATCGGCCTGTTACCTTGACCAACGACTAGCCATTGACGTAAGCATATGTCCTGTCCATAATGAAGGACGAAATTTCCAAGTTTAAGGAGTAAGCCATGAATGCCATGACCGAAATGCCCAGCGTGCTTGTCTTTACCGACAACGCTGCCAACAAGGTGAAACAGTTGATTGAAGAAGAAGGCAATCCTGACCTGAAACTGCGTGTATTCGTCACGGGTGGCGGCTGCTCCGGTTTCCAGTATGGCTTCACCTTTGATGAAGTGATGAATGAAGACGATACGCCGATGGTCAAGAATGGCGTGACGCTGTTGATTGATCCTATGAGCTACCAGTATCTGGCCGGTGCCGAGATTGATTACCAGGAAGGGCTGGAAGGCGCGCAGTTTGTGATCAAGAACCCGAATGCCACATCCACATGCGGTTGTGGTTCTTCGTTTTCTGCCTGAGCTGGTATTTTCTGAAAAAACAGGCGGTCACATGACCGCCTGTTTTTTTGCCTAGGCCAGCGCTAGGCAGGGTATATCGCGCCCAGCACACAGGGATGGCGCGCGCCGGTGACTTCAGTCAAATTGCCCGGCAAACCCAGCAGTGTCTGCCGGGCCAGCCAGGCAAAGGCATGCGCTTCGAGCCAGTCAGGGCTAATCCCTAACGTGTCTGTGCAGGCAAGCAGTTTGCCCGGAAGGGCTGTGCGTAACGATTGCATGAGCGCAGTATTGCGCGCGCCGCCGCCGCAAATGTAAACCTCTTGTGCGTTGGGGCAATGCGTTTCAATGGCATGGACTATGCCGTAAGCAGTCAGCTGCAGCAGCGTTGCCTGTACGTCCTGCGCCGATTCATCGCCCGACAGATGACTGGTGAGCCAATCCGGATTGAATGCCTCGCGGCCTGCACTTTTCGGCGCTGGCGTCGAAAAAAACACGTGCGCCGCAAGCTTTTTCAATAACTTGGGAAGATACACTCCTCCTGCGCCCCATGCGCCAGCGTGGTCAAATTGCTGGCCGGTATGGCGCTGGCACCAAGCGTCCATGAGCAAATTTCCAGGACCGCAATCAAAACCGGTGATTTTTCCGCTGGGCGGCAAATCCGTCAGGTTGGAAATGCCGCCAATATTGACGATGACGCGATGTATCGCAGGGTGGTGCAAGGCGGCTGCATGAAAGGCGGGAACGAGCGGCGCACCTTGCCCGCCGGCGGCAATATCGCGGCTGCGGAAATCCGCCACCACCGCTATGCCCGTGAGTTCTGCGAGCAAGCCGGGATTGACCAGCTGTGTCGTGTAGCCTGCATCAGGTCGATGTCTTACAGTCTGGCCGTGGCAGCCGATAGCATCAATTTTGTCCGGTGCAGTAGCGCTTTCGGCCAGTAATCTGGATACCGCCTGGCTGTATAGCCCGGATAATTCATTGGCCAGCAAGGCGGCACGGTGGAGTTCGTTATTGCCAGGGAAATGGATCGCCAGCAGCCTCTCGCGCAATGGCTCCGGATAGGGCAGATACGCCGTGTGAATGAGCTGACCGGCGGACTGGCCGGCATCAAAATGCACCAGCGCGGCGTCGACACCATCCAGGCTGGTACCGGACATGAGTCCGACGAAATGTGTTGAACCGGTCAACTTGACGGGCGGTTATTCCAGCGCGGCCAGATTGGTACCGTTCAGCAAGTCGAGCCTGGCGACCAGTGGCTGGGTGGTGCTACGGAACATGGGCTGATATTGGGCCGAGATCGGGAAGGTATAAGGGATTTTTGCGGTAAGCGGATTTACCGCCACGCCCGCAATGCGGAACTCAAAATGCAGATGGGGACCGGTAGCCCAGCCGGTGCTGCCAACATAACCAATCACGTCACCCTGGTGGATTTTTTCGCCTTTGTGCAGGCCCTTGGCGAAGGCTGACAGGTGGCCATAGGCCGTACTGTAATTTCCGTTGTGCTGCAGCAGGATAAAATTGCCGTAACCCCTTTCCTGGCCCACAAAAGCCACCACCGCATCGGCGACGGCCTTGATTTTGGTACCCGTGGGCGCCGCATAATCCACGCCTTTATGCTGGCGCCATTGTTTCAGGATGGGATGGTAACGCATGCTAAAGCCTGAGGTGATCCGGGAGAATTCGATCGGGGAGCGCAAGAAGGCTTTTTTCAAGGATTTGCCGTCGGGGGTGTAGTACCCGCCCTTGCCATTGGGCTCCTGGAAGTAGACAGCCCGGTAGGTCTGGCCATCGTTGGTAAACTCGGCTGCCAGTATGCGTCCGGTCATGACTGGTTCGCCGTTGTTGTACAACACTTCGTAAACAACCTTGAACTGGTCGCCACGACGCAGATCCTGGTGAAAGTCAATGTCGGTGGAAAACAGGTCAGCCATTTGTGTGGCAATGCTGTCGGGTATGCCAGCAGCATCCGTGGCACCAAACAATGAACTGCGAATTTCGCCGGATTTCATGACGGTTCTGGTTTGCAGCGCAGCCTGCTGTTGCGATACCGTAAAATTTTGTTCCTGTCTGGAGATTTGCAACAACGCGCCAGTAGAACTGATATGTCGTAGCCATAGCAGTTCGCCGGAGTCGCTCGTCTGCGCCTGAATACGCTTGCCGGGTTTGATTTGCGCGAGCGCGCGCGTAGCTTCCGGGTTGCGCAGAAAGCGTGCGATTTCTTCGCTGGACACGCCGAGGCGATCGAGCACTTTGGCCACGGTATCGCCGGATTCAATACGCTCGTCACGCCAATATGCTGCCGTCGGTATGGAATTGTCGGCTTGGATTACAGTTGCTGGTACTGTCAGATTCTCAATAACGGTTCTGACCGGGATCCGGTTTGTGTCGGTTTGTGGGGCAACACCGAATGCGGCAATGATGCCGAAAAGGGGCAGGGTGGAAGCAGCAACAAGCCAGCGCAGACGTATTTTACGTGCCTGCAATTTGTCTGCATGCGTTAAACTTACTGCCTTTTGGTTTGCCATTGTGCCAGCCTTTCCATACAAATCAACGCGAGAGCTTAACAGATTAGGGACGGAGCGGAAAGTGCGGTGATCCGGTTCATGATTCGCAATATGCACATATAGCGGTCAATAGGCAGATAGCTTTAATTTATACATATCGATGAAAATACACTCGAGGCGGTAATGATTGATTCAGAAATACAGGAAACCCTGCACATTATCCGGCGTGGGTGCGATGAGCTGATCGTGGAGCAGGAGCTGATAGACAGGTTGCGCGCAGGTAAGCGTCTGCGCGTAAAGGCTGGTTTTGACCCAACCGCACCCGATCTGCATCTGGGCCACACGGTGCTGCTCAACAAACTGCGCCAGTTACAGGATTTGGGGCATCATGCATTATTCCTGATTGGCGACTTCACCGGCATGATTGGTGACCCTGCTGGTAAAAATGCCACGCGTCCGCCATTGACGCGCGAGCAAGTGCTGGAAAATGCTAAATCTTATACCGATCAGGTATTCAAGATACTCAAGCCCGAGCAAACTGAAGTGGTATTCAACTCCACCTGGATGGATAAGCTGGGGGCGGCAGGTATGGTCAGGCTTGCGGCAAGCCATACTGTAGCGCGTATGCTGGAGCGGGATGACTTCCATAAACGTTACAAGGGCAACCAGCCTATCGCCATTCATGAGTTTCTATACCCGCTGGTGCAGGGCTATGATTCTGTTGCGCTCAATGCGGACTTGGAGCTGGGTGGTACGGACCAGAAATTCAACCTGCTGATGGGGCGTGAACTGCAGAAACAGCATGGACAGGCGCCGCAATGCATCCTCACCATGCCGCTACTGGAAGGTCTGGACGGCGTCAACAAGATGTCCAAGTCGCTGGGTAATTATATAGGCATCACAGAAGCGCCCTCGGAAATATTTGGCAAAATCATGTCGGTGTCTGATGAACTGATGTGGCGCTATATCGAGTTGCTTTCTTTCGAATCCCTGGAAACCATAGCGGGTTGGCGGGCCCAAATAAGTGCCGGTGCGAATCCTCGTGATATCAAGGTGCGCTTCGCCCAGGAAATTGTGGCGCGTTTTCATGGCGCTGCGGCGTCTGACCAGGCGCTAAACGATTTCGAGGCGCGCTTCAGGCAGGGCGCCATCCCTGATGTGATGCCGGAGATATGTTTGCAGGCCAATAATGGCGGTCTGTCCATTACGCAGGTGCTCAAGCAGGCTGGGCTCACCGCCAGCACTTCCGATGCCATGCGCATGATCGAGCAGGGCGGGGTCAAGATGGATGGTGAAAAACTTAGCGACAGAACGCGGGTCTTAAATGTGGGGGCATGCGTTGTGCTGCAAGTTGGAAAACGTAAATTTTCCCGGGTAACTATCACCTAACATATTGAATTTAAAACTTCTCGCTTGGCATGATGTACTTTTTATGAAAAAAACGATTGACGGCGTGTTTTAGGGCTGTATAATTCGCATCTCGTTGTTGGTCTGCATGCACAAAAAACAGATTAAAATCATTAAGTTATTAGCGTTTTGTGAAAGCTTTTGAGTTCTGGATTTTGAAAAATTTTGTTGACATGTGGATTTAAGCAAGTATAATTCGCACCTCGCTGTTTGAGGCGAGCAAGCAAGAATGACATAGGCATCACCGCTCTTTAACAACAAGACAACCGATAAGTGTGGGTATTTGCGATGGGTGCTGGAGTTTTGAAGCCGGGATATTGGTGGAGAGGCGAAGGCCAAAGTAAAATTGCAAGTGCTCAGACTTGAAGTAGTAATAAAGCTTTGAGAATGAGCGACCGCGGTTTGATTGGGTTTACGGACGCAATTGGATCGCACACAGGAATTAAACTGAAGAGTTTGATCCTGGCTCAGATTGAACGCTGGCGGAATGCTTTACACATGCAAGTCGAACGGCAGCACGGGTGCTTGCACCTGGTGGCGAGTGGCGAACGGGTGAGTAACACGTCGGAACGTATCCATTAATGGGGGATAACGCAGCGAAAGCTGTGCTAATACCGCATACGCCCTGAGGGGGAAAGCAGGGGATCTTCGGACCTTGCGTTATTGGAGCGGCCGACGTCTGATTAGCTGGTTGGTGGGGTAAAGGCCTACCAAGGCGACGATCAGTAGCTGGTCTGAGAGGATGATCAGCCACACTGGAACTGAGACACGGTCCAGACTCCTACGGGAGGCAGCAGTGGGGAATTTTGGACAATGGGCGCAAGCCTGATCCAGCCATTCCGCGTGAGTGAAGAAGGCCTTCGGGTTGTAAAGCTCTTTCGGCAGGGAAGAAACAGTTGAGGCTAATATCCTTGACCAATGACGGTACCTGAAGAAGAAGCACCGGCTAACTACGTGCCAGCAGCCGCGGTAATACGTAGGGTGCGAGCGTTAATCGGAATTACTGGGCGTAAAGCGTGCGCAGGCGGTTTTTCAAGTCTGATGTGAAAGCCCCGGGCTTAACCTGGGAACTGCGTTGGAAACTGAAAGACTAGAGTGCGGCAGAGGGGGGTAGAATTCCACGTGTAGCAGTGAAATGCGTAGATATGTGGAGGAATACCGATGGCGAAGGCAGCCCCCTGGGTCGACACTGACGCTCATGCACGAAAGCGTGGGTAGCAAACAGGATTAGATACCCTGGTAGTCCACGCCCTAAACGATGTCAACTAGTTGTTGGGGAGGGAGACCTCCTTAGTAACGCAGCTAACGCGTGAAGTTGACCGCCTGGGGAGTACGGTCGCAAGATTAAAACTCAAAGGAATTGACGGGGGCCCGCACAAGCGGTGGATTATGTGGATTAATTCGATGCAACGCGAAAAACCTTACCTACCCTTGACATGCCAGGAACTGGCCAGAGATGGCCGGGTGCCCGAAAGGGAACCTGGGCACAGGTGCTGCATGGCTGTCGTCAGCTCGTGTCGTGAGATGTTGGGTTAAGTCCCGCAACGAGCGCAACCCTTGCCATTAGTTGCCACATTCAGTTGGGCACTCTAATGGGACTGCCGGTGACAAACCGGAGGAAGGTGGGGATGACGTCAAGTCCTCATGGCCCTTATGGGTAGGGCTTCACACGTAATACAATGGTCGGTACAGAGGGTTGCCAACCCGCGAGGGGGAGCCAATCCCAGAAAGCCGATCGTAGTCCGGATTGGAGTCTGCAACTCGACTCCATGAAGTCGGAATCGCTAGTAATCGCGGATCAGCATGTCGCGGTGAATACGTTCCCGGGCCTTGTACACACCGCCCGTCACACCATGGGAGTGGGTATTACCAGAAGCAGGTAGCTTAACCGCAAGGAGGGCGCTTGCCACGGTAGGATTCATGACTGGGGTGAAGTCGTAACAAGGTAGCCGTAGGGGAACCTGCGGCTGGATCACCTCCTTTCTAGAGCAAGCCTGTTGTAAATATCCACACTTATCGGTTGTTGTTGTCGAACAGGAAACGGAAGCGAGATCCAGGACCCGGGCAGTGTCCCAGCCTGAGTCAAGCATCTTTGACCAGATCCTGCACACCGGGTCTGTAGCTCAGTTGGTTAGAGCACACGCTTGATAAGCGTGGGGTCGTTGGTTCAACTCCAACCAGACCCACCAGATTAAGCGACGGGCGTAGCTTGGTTCATTAAACCTTGAGAAGCAAGCAGTGCAAGGCGCGAATCGTCGCCGTGTGCTAGTTGCACACAAGACGATGAGCCACGCAGCAATGCGCCGGTTATCAGGGCTTAATGGGGGATTAGCTCAGCTGGGAGAGCACCTGCTTTGCAAGCAGGGGGTCGTCGGTTCGATCCCGTCATCCTCCACCAGGTTTCGTGTGAAGTGGCCATGAAGCGTCAGGTGTAAAGTGCGCGCGCTTTAGACCTCACTCTTTATGAGTGGAGCTGTTCTTTAAAAAATCGGAAGAAGTAAAGTGTTTATTGCCGGCCGGGCAGCGAGAGATCGCTACCTGAAGGGCGGTAGACAATGGGTTTTGATTGTATCGACCGGTTCAGGCTTAGTCGGCCTGGATCGGGTAGCAAACGCTTATTAACCTGTAGCTTTTATGCTCTCGCGAGAGAGGCTTAAGGTTATAGGGTCAAGCGACTAAGTGCATGTGGTGGATGCCTTGGCGATTACAGGCGATGAAGGACGTTGCAGCCTGCGAAAAGCTGCGGGGAGCTGGCAAGCAAGCTTTGATCCGCAGATATCCGAATGGGGAAACCCACCCGCAAGGGTACCCTGAGCTGAATACATAGGCTCAGAGGAGCGAACCGAGCGAACTGAAACATCTAAGTAGCTCGAGGAAAAGAAATCAACCGAGATTCCGCAAGTAGTGGCGAGCGAACGCGGAACAGCCTGCAAGATTTAGCGCACACGTTAACAGAACAGCCTGGAAAGGCTGGCCAGAGAGGGTGATAGCCCCGTACGTGAAAACCTGTGTGTGGAACCAAGCTTGCGACAAGTAGGGCGGGACACGAGAAATCCTGTCTGAACATGGGGGGACCATCCTCCAAGGCTAAATACTCGTAATCGACCGATAGTGAACCAGTACCGTGAGGGAAAGGCGAAAAGAACCCCGGGAGGGGAGTGAAATAGATCCTGAAACCGCATGCATACAAACAGTGGGAGCCCCTGCACAAAGAGTCTTCGGGGTTCTTTCGAGGAGCGCGCAGCGCGACTCAAAAGAACTTAAAGATGAAATAGATCTTTGGGCAGGTAAAGAACCCGGAGGGTTCTTCGTGCAGGGGTGACTGCGTACCTTTTGTATAATGGGTCAGCGACTTACGTTCAGTAGCGAGCTTAACCGAATAGGGGAGGCGTAGGGAAACCGAGTCTGATAAGGGCGATAGTTGCTGGGCGTAGACCCGAAACCAGATGATCTATCCATGGCCAGGATGAAGGTGCGGTAACACGCACTGGAGGTCCGAACCCACTAATGTTGAAAAATTAGGGGATGAGCTGTGGATAGGGGTGAAAGGCTAAACAAATCTGGAAATAGCTGGTTCTCTCCGAAAACTATTTAGGTAGTGCCTCAAGTATCACCTTCGGGGGTAGAGCACTGTTATGGCTAGGGGGTCATCGCGACTTACCAACCCATTGCAAACTCCGAATACCGAAGAGTGCGAGCTTGGGAGACAGACATCGGGTGCTAACGTCCGGTGTCAAAAGGGAAACAACCCAGACCGCCAGCTAAGGTCCCAAAGACACAGTTAAGTGGTAAACGATGTGGGAAGGCATAGACAGCCAGGATGTTGGCTTAGAAGCAGCCATCATTTAAAGAAAGCGTAATAGCTCACTGGTCGAGTCGTCCTGCGCGGAAGATGTAACGGGGCTCAAACTGTGCACCGAAGCTGCGGATATGCATGCTCCTTTAAGGGCATTTAGGGCGAAAGCTTGTCGCACGCAGTGCGACAAAGCGTTCCCCAAAGTTGCGTTAAAGGGCTGACAAGTGCGTTTAAAGGAGCATGCATATGGTAGGAGAGCGTTCTGTAGGCCGTTGAAGGTGAGGTGAGAACCTTGCTGGAGGTATCAGAAGTGCGAATGCTGACATGAGTAGCGATAAAACGGGTGAAAAGCCCGTTCGCCGAAAGCCCCAGGTTTCCTGTGCAACGTTCATCGGCGCAGGGTGAGTCGGCTCCTAAGGCGAGGCTGAGAAGCGTAGTCGATGGGAAACAGGTTAATATTCCTGTACCGGCCTTGAATGCGATGTGGGGACGGAGAAGGTTAACTCGGCCAACTGTTGGAATAGTTGGTTTAAGTGTGTAGGCAGATTCCTTAGGCAAATCCGGGGGGTCAATGCCGAGGCATGATGACGAGGTGCTACGGCACTGAAGTGAGCGATACCCTGCTTCCAAGAAAAGCCACTAAGCTTCAGTTCAAGGACGACCGTACCGCAAACCGACACAGGTGGGCAGGGTGAGAATCCTAAGGCGCTTGAGAGAACTCAGGAGAAGGAACTCGGCAAATTAACACCGTAACTTCGGGAGAAGGTGTGCCCTTATTATGTGAAGCGACTTGCTCGCGGAGCAGAACGGGGTTGCAGTGAAAAGGTGGCTGCGACTGTTTAATAAAAACACAGCACTCTGCAAACACGAAAGTGGACGTATAGAGTGTGACGCCTGCCCGGTGCTGGAAGGTTAAGTGATGGGGTGCAAGCTCTTGATCGAAGCCCCAGTAAACGGCGGCCGTAACTATAACGGTCCTAAGGTAGCGAAATTCCTTGTCGGGTAAGTTCCGACCCGCACGAATGGCGTAACGATGGCCACACTGTCTCCTCCTGAGACTCAGCGAAGTTGAAGTGTTTGTGAAGATGCAATCTACCCGCGGCTAGACGGAAAGACCCCATGAACCTTTACTGTAGCTTTGCATTGGACTTTGAACATACTTGCGTAGGATAGGTGGGAGGCGTTGAAGCGGTATCTCCGGATATCGTCGAGCCACCCTTGAAATACCACCCTGGTGTGTTTGAGGTTCTAACCTGGGTCCATTATCTGGATCGGGGACCGTGCATGGTGGGCAGTTTGACTGGGGCGGTCTCCTCCCAAAGCGTAACGGAGGAGCACGAAGGTATCCTAGCTACGGTCGGAAATCGTAGCGATAGTGCAATGGCAAAAGGATGCTTGACTGCGAGACTGACAAGTCGAGCAGGTGCGAAAGCAGGTCATAGTGATCCGGTGGTTCTGTATGGAAGGGCCATCGCTCAACGGATAAAAGGTACTCTGGGGATAACAGGCTGATTCCTCCCAAGAGTTCACATCGACGGGGGAGTTTGGCACCTCGATGTCGGCTCATCACATCCTGGGGCTGTAGCCGGTCCCAAGGGTATGGCTGTTCGCCATTTAAAGTGGTACGTGAGCTGGGTTTAAAACGTCGTGAGACAGTTTGGTCCCTATCTGCCGTGGGCGCTGGAAATTTGAAGGGACCTGCTCCTAGTACGAGAGGACCGGAGTGGACGGATCTCTGGTGTACCGGTTATCACGCCAGTGGTATCGCCGGGTAGCTAAATCCGGAAGAGATAAACGCTGAAAGCATCTAAGCGTGAAACTCGCCTTGAGATGAGATTTCCCGGGGGCTAGACCCCCCTGAAGGGTCGTTCGAGACCAGGACGTTGATAGGCTGGGTGTGGAAGTGCAGTAATGCATTAAGCTTACCAGTACTAATTGCCCGTGAGGCTTGACCCTATAACCTTAAGTGAAGTAACAAGCTTAGGTTAATACAGCGCAGTACAATCAAAACACGCAACACCCCTTTACTTCTTCCCGATTCCGGGCGTTGGTTGACCTCAAAATCACCCGCGTCCGAACAGCTTACGTCTGACGACCATAGCGTCCTGGAACCACCCCTTCCCATCCCGAACAGGGCCGTGAAACGGGACAGCGCCGATGATAGTGTGGATTACCCATGTGAAAGTAGGTCATCGTCAGACTCCTCTACCCAAAACCCCCAGGTGAATAACCCGGGGGTTTTTTATTTTTGCGCCAACACAATTTCTGATGCTCCTGCCCTCTCCAGCAGGAGGCGACGAAGCACTTCTCCGGCTAGCATGAGGCCGAAAAGTGCCGGCATGTAGCTGATGGTGCCGTTGATGGCGCGCGCACGGCCAGGACCATCTACGGGTTGAGGAGGCAATGGTGCGCTGGGTGCTTCATCGGAGAATACCGTTAAGACCCCATTTTTGATGCCGTGACGCTGAAGCCGTTTGCGCATGATGCGCGCCAGCGGGCACATCTCAGTCTGGCTGATGTCGGCCAGCTTGATCCTGGAAGGGTCGAGACGGTTGCCCGCACCCATGCTGGAGGCAACGAGCAGGCCGCGCTGCAGGCTACTCTGCACCAAAGCTACTTTGCAATTCAGTGAGTCGATGCAGTCAATCACGTAATCAACGGTTTGCGGTACGTACTCATTAATGTTGTCTGGTGTAAGGAAAACACGATGGATGGTCAGTTGGCAGGCGGGGTTAATGTCCATGATGCGCGCCTGTATCAGTTCAGCCTTGAATTGCCCAAGCGTGGAAAGCAGTGCAGGTAACTGGCGGTTGATATTGCTCGTGGCTACCAGATCATGATCCACCAGCGTGAGCTTGCCCACGCCTGCACGTGCCAGGGCCTCCACGCAATAAGAGCCGACGCCGCCCAGCCCTGCGACAAAGATGTGTTTGCCGGCAAGCAGTTGCAAACCAGCGGCACCCAGCAGGATGTGGGTGCGTTCGAATTGTGGTGGTATGGTCATTTACCCGCCTGAATGCGTGCAGTAGCAGTGTCGTTAAGTTGATATATCCACTTGATGATGAAAGGTGGCACTACGGTGGTCAATGCGATAACAATCAGCAGCGCGGCATAGACTTGCGCGTCCAGAATGCCATTGGCAAAGCCGAGCTGGGCGAAAATCAAGCCCACCTCGCCGCGCGGGATCATGGACAGACCAATCACCGTCTGCTGCAGGCGCGGCTCATTGATCAGAAAGCCGGCAACCAGTTTGCCAGTGACGGCGACTACTAGCAACGAGGCAGACAAACCCCAGACGAAGGCCGACGACCAGTCCACCTGGTTGAGGTTGAGCGAGACGCCTACCATCACGAAGAACAGCGGCGTGAAGGTATGGATCAACGGCCGCATCTGGCCCTCCAGGCGGTGGGCGAGTTTCGGACTGGGAGCGAAAATCCGGTTCAGGTAAGCGGAAAACGGGATGTGCAGCCGTTCGGTGAGGGTGACGCGGAAGTGTTGTCCCATGGCGATGCCGGCAGCAAATCCCCCCATGATCTCGGGTGCGCCGATGGCATGTGCAAAATAGCTGAACAGCATGATCAGGCTCAGTGCCATGGTCAGCAATAGCCCCGGCGAATTGCTGCGGCGGTCGAAATGGTCGATGATGAAAGCCATGAGTTTGGCGGCAAACGGCGACAGCAGCATGAACAGGATGATGTAAGCGCCCACCTTGCCGGTCGCCGCCAGTGACATTTCTCCGGAGGCGGCAAACTGGTAGAGAAAAGCGAGCAGGATGACGCCGACGATGTCATCCAATACCGCAGCGCCAATGACGATTTGCGCCTCGTCACTGTTGCGGCGTCGCAGGTCGGTCAGCACGCGCACGGTAATGCCGATACTGGTGGCGGTAAGGGTGCCGCCGATGAACAGGCTGGTCAGCAGTGACATGCCAAATAACTGGTGGCTGACCAGGTAACCGAGTCCGAACGGGAACACCACGCCGGCGATTGCCACGACAATGGGTTTGGAGCCGGCCTTGGCGAGGCGGAACACGTCGGTATCCATGCCCACTTCGAACAGCAGCAAAATGATGCCGATTTCCGCCAACAGCTTCATGGTGGCGTCCGGGCTGACCAGCCCGAGCAAGGACGGGCCAATGATGAGGCCGGCGGCGAGTTCGCCGATTACCGCCGGAACACCGATGCGTATCGCCAGCTCGGATAAAAACCGCGCCGCCAACAATAAAACAGCGAGGGTGAGAAAAAAATTATGCGCTTCCATGTTGAGAAATCGTTTCCAGTCGAAGAGACAAAGCAGTGCTGGCGTTATTTGAAGTTATACGCATGACGACATCCAGCGTGATGCCGCGCAGATCGGCAAGCACAGCGGCCATGCGCGGGAGTTGCTCAGGGCTGTTGCGTTGCGGATGTAGCCAGGCTGGTGACATGTCCGGCGCGTCGGTTTCCAGCACGATGGCTTCGAGCGGCAACTCGGCTGCCAAACGGCGCAAATTCGAGGCCCGAGTATAAGTCATGGCGCCGCCGAAGCCCAGTTTTAAGCCAATACGGATGAATGCCTCCGCCTGCTGGCGGCTGCCGCTGAAGGCGTGGGCGATGCCGCGCCGGATGCCGAAGCGGCGCAATTGCTTCAATACCTGGTCGTTGGCGCGACGGCTATGGAGTAATACCGGCAGGTCGAAATCGCGGGCGATTTTAAGCTGCTCGGTGAAGTAGTATTCCTGCGTCGCCACATCCAGATTCGGCACGAAAAAATCCAGCCCGATTTCGCCGATAGCCACGGGGCGCTGCCGCTCAATGGCGGCGCGCAGCAAGGCGAGGTGTTCCGGCAGGTGTGCGTGGATATACATCGGATGCAGCCCCAGCGCCGGCACGCAGCCGGGATAGCGCTGGCTGACAGCCAGTACGGCGTTGAAGTTGGCATACTGCACCGCCGGAACAACAATGATCTGGACGCCTGCCGCGTGGGCCAGTGTTGCCACTGTGTCGCGGTCAGCGTCGAACTCGGCCGCATCCAGATGGCAGTGGGTATCGATGACCATTTGTTACGCCTTCATGTAAACGTGCCGCCAGCTTGAAAAATAACGGGATGGCACGTCAACCCGCGTCCGGTTTTGTGGGCTCATTCCAGGAGGCGATATGCAAGGATGGCGCTGAACCATCCTTGGCTTGTCCGGGATAGATGGTCATGTGCGGGTAGGGTATCTCGATACCGTGCTGATCAAAGACCTGTTTCAGCCGGCGCAGAAATTCCCGGCGCACGCCCCATTGCTCAAGCGGCAGCACCTTGAAGCGGCAGCGGATAATGACTGCAGAATGGTCCCATTTGTCGACTCCAGCCATTTCCATGTCTTCCATGATTTTAGGACCGATGGTCTCGTCCTTGCGCAAATTTTCTCCTACCTGGAGCATCAAATTCATCACCGCGTCGGTGTCTTCCCGGTAAGCAACGCCGACATCGATCACCGAGTAGGCGAATCCTCGACTCATGTTAGTGACCGTGGTGATAATGCCGTTGGGAATGAAGTGCACGTTGCCGTCGTAGTCGCGCATCTTGATATAGCGCAGCGTTACTTCTTCTACCAGCCCACCCTTGCCACCCGCCTCTACCACATCGCCTTGCCGTACCTGGTTTTCCAGCAGCAGAAAGATGCCGTTGAAGTAATCCTTGATCAGGCTCTGCGCAGCAAATCCGACTGCGAGGCCGAGTACTCCGGCGGTAGCCAGGATCGGTGCGATGGAAACACCCAACTCGCTCAAAACCACCATGCCCGCGACCACATAAATAACCACTGACGAAATATAGCGGAATACCCGGCTCAGCGTTGCGATGCGCTTGAGCTCTTCCGGATTGTTGTCCGTATGGCGTGTCGAGTAGATCTGCAACATCCGGATGGCCTTCGTCGACAAGCGCAGCAGTATCCAGGCCAGGACCAGGATTAACAGGATATGCAGTGCCGATTGGGACAGGTGCAGCAATTCCTTCAAATCGGTTGTGCCGGCCATGTTGATGAGTGCTTCCATTGTTTTCATGACATTGTCATAAAGGCGCCCTGAATTTACTGCTCCGCTGCGATCCTGGCTGCCAGGGGGCGGAATTGCAAATGGTAGAACATGTCCAGATAGCGCGCAGTTTCCTCCCGCTCCAGGCCGCTGACAAACTTCCAGAAGCTGTAGATGCGTGACAAGGTCATCATGCGTTCAGCATACAGTTTCCAGGTGTAGCGGGCTTCGATTCGGGCCAGCGCGCCCCGCGACAGGCGCTCCCATTCATGCGGGTCGGCCGTGCAGCGGGCAAGAAAATCCGCCATCTGCTGCGCTGCGCTGGTGGCGTCGTTGGGATCGATATGGAAGCCTGAGTGATTGTGCTGGATGATTTCCAGGGGGCCGCCGTGGCAGGTGGCGAAGGTGGGCAGACCTGATGCCATGGCCTCGATGATGGTCAGGCCAAAGGCTTCGAACAGCGCCGGTTGTACGAAAATCCCGCGGCGATCCGCGACATAGCGGTACAGTTCCCCCGCCAGATTCTTGTCCAGGCGCATGCCCAGCCAGCGCATCTGTCCGTCCAGGCCATGTTGATCCATGAGTGCATGCATGCGCCGGATCTGTGCCTGCTCCTCGTGGTCAGCAGACTGGTTCGGGTCGATGTAGCCACCGATGACCAGCAGATTGGCGCGGTCGCGTAAATCCTGCGAGGCTGCATACCACTCCACCAGACCGGTCAGGTTCTTGATACGGTCCAGACGTGCCATGGTGAAGATCAGGGGCTTGGTTTTTTCCGTCAGTACTCCGCGCGCCTGGGGGATGGGCGTCTCACCAAAAATCATGGTTTCGAGTTCCGTGATGAGGCCGCGGAGGCGGCGCTCGCTATCGCTATAGGGAAAGTAGACTTCCGCATCCGCTCCCGGCGAAACGATGTTGAACTTCGGGTCGAACGGGTCGATGCCATTAATGACGCGATACAAGCCTGGCATGGTGAAAGCATGATAGCTTCCGTATTGACCCACCGTCTCTTCCGTGCCGGCGATCTCCTGATAGGTGCTCGCAATGATGAAATCCGCCGCATTCATGGCGATCAGATCCGCGGTGTACTGGCAGGAGAAGTGGTACTGAGCATCGTTTTCGCGCCAGTAAAGATCGGAATGGAGGTATTTGGTTTTTTCCAGGGCATGCGCGATGTTGCACTGGGGCACCCCGAGGCGCTGACTGAGCAGGGAAGCCACCAGATTGCCGTCGGAATAGTTGCCGATGATCAGGTCGGGGCGGCCGCCCAGTTCCGCCAGGGCTTCCCTTTCCACGTCGTGGGCGTAGTCTTCGAGATAGGGCCAGATCTCGAAGCGCGAAATCCAGTGCCGCACGATCGCGCCATTTTTCTTGTGGAAAGGCACCCTCAGGATCCAGGTATTATCGCAGCCACTGACCTTTTCCATGCGCTGGTTGCAGGTGGTTTGTCCGGCGTCAGGAATAAGGCGGCTGACAATCACGATCTTGGGTTCCACCGGCACGCCCTGGCGTGCCATGCGCGCGCGCATTTCCCGTTCCAGAGCGCGCACCTGGTCGAGGATATACACCACCTGCCCCCCGGTGTCTGGCAGGCCCAGCACATTGTCCTGGCCGAAGTAGCCGTGGGGGGAAAGAATCAGCAGGCGCGAGATCATGGGAATGCGCGCCAGCAACGCTTCCAGGGCAGTGGGCGAAGGTGCTTCCAGAATGTCGGCGAGCAGGCTCATGGTGTCGGCCACGCGCGCGGCATTGTCACCCCAGCCGGGCGCGAAGCCCTGCCTGCCCAGCTTTTCGGCCAGATCGGACCATGGCGTGTCTTCGCTCACCTTTTCCAGTTCTGTCAGAACACGCCGCAGCGCCGTGCGCAGCCCGTTCGTATCGCGAAAACCGCCATTGATCATCAGTTGCTGGCCGTCGATGGCGCGGGCACTGAGAAAATGCAGCAGCTTGTCCGCGCCTTCCTGTGGCCGGTTGAACATGTCGCTGGATAACTGCCGGTTGAGAAAGCTCATGCCCTGGCCTATGGAGCGTGGCTCCTTGAGTCTGGGGAAACCGCGTCCGAAAGGGCCGAAGTCGATTTCCAGCATGGGCGGCGCCACCGCGGTGGGGTCGATCTGCAGTTCTTTGAACTGCAGGAATTCCGAGGTACTCACCTGTTCGGCCACCACAGACTCCCCATGTATGCGCAGATAGGCCAGCTGGCCTCTCCCGGGACGCACAGCGAAATAAGCCCAGGGTGCCTGAAAAACGCCTTCCTGCAGGCGTTGCACGAAATGGCCGAGAGGTGATGCCGCCAGATCGGCCAGATTGTGCTCTGAGTCCAGGGCTGTGAATTCCGCGCGCAGGTCGGACTGCAGCAGAAACGGACGGTTTTGCGCAAAATAGCGTCTAAGCAGGGTGTAGACGGCATCGCGGTCATGGTGGGCGAAATCGTTTAATTCTTCGATCATGCCAGGGCCTCCTTTTCTAATTGCGGGTTTGCTTCGTGGTCGAAGCCATAGTGCTTGAGGCCTTCCACGATGCCGCTGGCGCAGTGGCCGCGCGCGAAATAGATCTGCTCCTGACCGCGCAGGATTGCCAGCTCGGGACTATGGTTGCCAACTACCACACCGAGCGTGTCGCCCACCAGCATTTCTTCGTCGTTGCCGGAGTCTCCGGCCACCAGAAAACACCTCAGCGGCAGCGCCCACTTGTAGGCCAGGTAGCGGATAGCCAGGCCTTTGGAAGCCCGCACCGGCAGTACATCGAGGAATGCCGCGTGGGAATAGATAAGCTTGGCGTGCAGGTGGTGTTGATGGAGGCGGCGATAGATTTCTTTGAGGGGCGGCATCATTCCGGGCTTGACATTGTAGCTCAGCTTGAATTCGCGCTGGTTTTCCTGAGCCTGCAATTCGAGGGCGGGGATATCGGCCAGCGCATTGACGAGGGCATCGCGACGCCACAGGTGACGGATATGGTTGGTCCAGCCGCTATCGGGTCGCAGCTTCGGTCCATAATTTATTTCGCTGCCCACCGAGGTGATCAGCACGTTGGGTAGCGGGACGCGCCACTGTTTGAGCACCTTGACCGCGCTATCCAGCGTGCGGCCGGTGGCAATGCCAAAGCCGACCGATCCGGCATGTTGCCGCAGCCAGGAGACCAGTTCCTTGAGACCTTCCCTGTCGCCGATCAGTGTGTTGTCGATATCGCAGACCAGCATTCTGCGCACCAGGGGCATGGGGGATTTGTCGGCATGCTGGGTAAACGCGAGCTGGCGGCGCAGACGCTTGCGGTCGCGCCGCAAGAGGTGGCGCACCGCTTGCATGTATTTCGCCACGTGGGCATCCCAGCTGTAATGGCGCTTGACGCCGAGCAGGCCATTTCTGGCCCACTGACGCCACTGTTCCTTGTTGGCCAGCGCTTGCTCCAGAGCAACGGCGATGGCGTCGGGATCGAGGGGATTTGCCAATAACCCGTTGCGGCAATTTGCCACGATGTCGCGGGGGCCACCGTCCTCGGTGGCGACGAAGGGCAGACCGCTTGCAGCCGCCTCGATCAGGGTCAGGCCGAAGGGTTCGGTCAATGCGGGATTGACGAACACGCCGCGGCGCCGTGCCGCCAGGCGATACAGTTCCGGCACATCAGCGGGCGCATGGTGCCTGGGAATCGCTACCTTGCCCCATAGATCGTAGCGGTCAATATCGAACAGCAGGTCGCCGAGAACTTTCCGCTGCGCGTCATCCAGGGTGCGGATGTCGTCCCGGTTGCCCGCCACGATCACCAGATTAGCCATTTGCTGCAATTGCGGATGGGTGCCGTATGCCGTCACCAGCCCTTGCAGATTCTTGCGCGTATCCGGCCGGCAAATGGCCAGGATCATGGGCTTTTCCGGATGGGTGAGGAAACGCTTTATCCTGTCGGCAATATGCGGGTCAGGAGGGAGGCGCCCGGAGGGAGAAAAACGCGATGTATCGATGCCCGGCGGGATAACGACGCAGCGACGCGGGTCGTGATTCTGGTACATGCCGTATTGATCCTCGATTTCCTGGCGCGTGCTGGTTACCACCAGCGCAGCATGCGCCAGCACTTCCTCTTCCACGGCAATGCGGCGCGCCAGATTGAACTGGCGCTCGATGGCCTGTTCTTTGCGACCGCTTGCCAGCAGTTGCGCGCGTTTCGGGCGGCCGAGCGAATGCCCGGTATGAATCTGGGGAATGCCCAGCAGCAGGGACAGCTGTTGTCCTACGTAGCCGGCGTCGGCGTAGTGGGTGTGAATCAGGTCTGGCAAACGACCCTGCTGACGCAGTAGATGCAGGCAGCGGTCAACCATCTGGTCGAGATGCGGCCACAGCAATTCCTTGCGCAGATAGCGCCGCGGGCCGAAAGGCAGGCGCAGGATGCGCGCTCCGGACCCGATCTCTTCCTCGGCCTGTGCATAGTCCGGTGATACTGCCGGGTCTTCGATCTGGCGGGTCAGCAAATCCACTTGTTCGACCTCACGATGACGGCTCAATGTACGTGCCAATTCGACTACGTAAGTGATTTGTCCGCCCGTATCGGCGTCGCGTCCCAACTCCATATCCTTGCCTCGAACCAGGCCGTGCACGCTGATCATCAGGATGTACAGCGGGGATTTGCTCCTGATTGCACTGTTTGTCATATCTTCCACTGTTCCAGAAACGGGGCATAGAAGTCCTGGTCAGACGGGATTGCCCCGCGTATCCCGCACAGCGCGGCGGCAAAGGCATTGGCACGTGACAGGCTGAGGGCGACCGGCCAGCCTAGCAGGCTGCCGACGATAAACACGGCAGTGAAGCCATCCCCGGCGCCTACAGTGTCGACCACCTGGATGTGTTTTTCTGTACCGTCGACGTGCACCTCTGTGGCGTCGGCGTTGAGTTGCCAGGCGCCGTTCGCCCCACAAGTGACCAGCACGCGCTGCAGAGAGAATTGATGGACCAAGGCGTTTGCTTGCTGTTGCGCGCTTTTGCCAGGCAGGCGCAACTGAGCTGCCAGCACTGCCAGTTCATCCTCGTTCATTTTCACGATGTCTGCGCGTTGCAGGGCGCGTCTTACCGTTGGCAGGTCATACCAGGGATCGCGCAAGTTGATATCCAGCATGCGCGGCGCGTCAATGCTCTGCAGCAAGGTATGCAGCGCGCGCCGAGAGACCTTGTGGCGCTGGGCCAGGGTTCCGAAATAGACCAGTTCCGGCTGCGTGGACAGGGCGATCATGCGCGTCACACCGGCATGAATGAAATCGTAGGCCTGGCCGGGCAGAATCTCGAAGCTGTGCCTGTTTTGTTCCATGTGCACGACTACTTGTCCGGTCGGGTGCGCGGGATCGCACTGCACCCCTAACGTGTCCATGTCAAAACGGTCCATTGCAGCGAGCAGTTCTTCCCGCATTGCATCGTTGCCGGTGCGGGTGATCAACACCGGGTGCAGGCCAAATGCCCGCAGATGCCGGGCAACGTTGAACGGGGCGCCACCCAGCACGGTGCGGTCCGGGAATACGTCTGCCAGAACCTCGCCGAACAGCGCCACGGTACTTGCCTGATTTGGCGGCATTGATGGCAAATCCGGGAATGCTGTTTTTGAAGTGCTCATCAAGAGTTGGGATGCCGCTGAGCCGGGTGAACAATTGAGCCGGGTATGGGCGTGATCTCCTGTCTGGTTCGATTTAGCTGCCAGCATGTTGCAAGCGGCGCTCAACATGAATCCGGGAAGCCGGCCGGAGCAGCTCAAAGAGAGAGCAGTGAACTGGACATCAGGAGGGTGGGCTTTCGCATATCACCTGTTGGGTGAATACTGACTCAAATTCGCTGCTTTTCCGTGCTCACTGTGACTCCCGTGGTTAGTGCCGTTTTCCGGGTGATTTATCGCCCTCCTGTGCAGGTGCATGCATCACCTCCTCAGCGAGCGGTTCCAGCCCGGCGTTTTCATCCTTGATGTCGAGTACCCCTACCAGGTGGGTGAGATGGTTGCCCAGCCCATCCAGTATTTCGTCAGGCAAGGAATTGAGTGCCTCCATGAGCACCCCTTGTGCTGGTCGCGGCGCCCGATTCACAACCTCAAGCCCGGCGGAAGTGAGATAGAGTCGCACCACGCGCTGATCCGGCCCGCCACGCTCACGGCGCAGGAAGCCTCTTTTTTCGAGCTTGTCGACCAGGTTGCTGGCTGTGGACTGGTGAATGGTCATGGCTTTGGACAGATCGCCCACCCTCAGGCCGGGCGAAACCAGCAGTTCCCACATGACCCAAAGCTGTGCGCCGCTCACCTGGCACTGCTTCTCGACCCAGGCAGAATGTTTCTGGACAGAGCGGAACACCACCCGGAAAAGCATCAGAACGTCTTTGACCTGCGTCATTCTGGGTTTCCTGGCAGGAGTGGATTCCTGACTGGACAGGGATTCGCCTTGATGAGATTCTCTGTGTTTCATTTGTACAAATTATATGTGCACAAAACAATATAGGCAAGTTTAGACGCCTTTTAGATACGGCGCGTCTATTTATTCATTAATAATGAATGCGGAATCAACAGGTAGGTGTCGAGGTGGGAATTGAGCAGATGGGCGCTGAATAAAAGCAGGCTGGCTCAGCCTGTGCGCCTGGGCAGTTGATCCGTCCAACAGACCCATGTTGCCCGATGGTCGGGTCTGGTTTCCCGGTACCAGCCTAAAGTAGACGAAACCGGGGACACGTCAAACCGGGTGGCCAGGATGCGGTCCTGGCTGGCGAGGATGTCGCCGTAGCGCGCAGCCTGGTACCGGCAAAACCGATCAGCGCCACGCACAGGATGAATTGCAGCCAGATCATCCCGGAGCCTCCAGTGCGACCAGCTGTTGTAACAATTTGCGCACCGCTGCGGGAATTGCGGCACTCAGCGCGTCGCGTGGTGCCAGCCATAATTGCTCGGCCTGCTCGACGCGGGGGAAAAGGCGTGTCACGTCGAGCAACAGGGGCGCGATGTGCAGGCGAAAATGCGTGAAGCTGTGCCTGAGCGCTGGCAGGTTTGCAGCTGTTGCTACCTCCATGCCAAGATGGGTACGGCAATGGTGGGCAAGGTCGGTTTCCATGTCTGCTTCGGGCAGGCTCCAGAGTCCGCCCCAGATGCCGGTGGGTGGGCGTTTTTCCAGCAGTATTTCGCCTGCGTGGCGCAGGATGAGCATGCGGGTGGTCTTTTGCAGTGTGATTTTTTTCGGGCGCGACGTAGGCAGTCGGGCGACGCTATCGGTTGCCAGTGCGACGCAACTCGAGCCTAGCGGGCAGCTGGCACACCTGGGTTTTGCGCGGGTGCACAGCGTGGCGCCAAAATCCATCAGCGCCTGGGTGTAAGTGTTCACTTGATGCGCCGGCAGCAAGGATTCAGCCAGCAGCCATAATTCGGTTTCGGTTTTTTTCGCGCCGGGGTGGCCCGCTATGCCGAAATGACGAGTGAGTACACGCTTGACGTTGCCGTCCAGTATGGCACAGTGTGCCCCGTACGCAAATGCAGCGATGGCGGCAGCGGTGGAACGGCCGATTCCAGGCAGGGCAATAATGTCTTCAATATATTCGGGAAATGCACCGCCATGCCGCTCCATCACCAGTCGCGCCGCCGCATGCAGGTTGCGTCCCCGCGAGTAATAGCCGAGCCCGCTCCACAGTGCGAGCACTTCATCCAGAGGGGCATCGGCGAGCCGGGCGAGGTTCGGGAAGCGCTCCAGAAAACGCAGGTAATAAGGGATCACCGTGCCCACTTGGGTCTGTTGCAGCATGATTTCCGACAGCCAGATACGATAGGCGTCGCGGGTGCCCTGCCAGGGTAAATTGTGGCGGCCGTGGGCTTTTTGCCAGCGGATCAGGTGCTGGGCGAAGTCGGACATGGGGGAAGGTCTGAACGAGTTGGTTCGACCCAGTGTAGCTGGCACTGACGGGCGCTTCAAGCAGCTATTGAGCAGTATTCAGGCAGTGACGTTTTGCAGGTTGAGAATGAGTTTCTCGACTGCGCGCTCAGTCAGCGGGGCGGCTTCGACTATGCGTGCTTCTTTGTCGCGCAGCCGTGCAGCCAGACGTGGCAAGGCTATGGTGAGGGCATCCATCCCCTCGTTATTGGTAAACAGATAAATGCCGCGCATCGAGCTCACCCACGACAGCCGCGCCAGACGCATGCCGTCGTCGTTGTGAAATTCCAGCCAGTCGCCTTTTTTCAGGCTGTGTGCCAGATTGGTGTATTCGTCTTCTGTCCGGTCGTCGTCGGCTGCATCGAGTTCAAAGCGCTCGGCGCTAACAGGTAGTGACGCGCCGCCTGTTTCAGTGGGTGCAGCGCGCCCTGCGGCGGGGCTGTCCGCCATCGCGGATGCGTGCAGATCGCCTGATTGCAGCTCCTGCTGTAGCTGCAGGCCTGCCTTGACCGCCGCGGCGTGGCACGTCACCAGCCGCGAGAACACGACTTCACGCTCGGTGGGGTCAATCTGGGCACTATTCATGCCTTCACGCAGATGTTTGAGCAGGTCCGGCAACATGATGACCAGTGATAAACGGTCTTCGGTGTTGCGTTTTGGTTTAACGCTCCACACCAGATCCTGCATGGTTTGCAGACTGGTTTTCCAGGCCTGGCTGTGCGCCCCCTGTTCTGCAAAGGCATGGCTCAGCACCTGTTGCCAGGGGCCATCCAGAAACTCGCGTATCGTATCAGGAAGCTGCAAGCCCGCTGACACGCGTCTGATTTCGTCGGCAACGACGACTTTGGCAATTTCGGCACGTTCCGCCGCTTGTATATTTTGCGCTGATTGTTCTATAGCCGATTCTGTCTGCGACCGGTGTGTCGCCAAAAATTCCAGCAAGTCGTCGAGCAGGGTAGTAAAAATCCCTACGTCTTCGGAGAAATCCGCCAGGATGGATTGCACGGTGCCGTCGAGTTTATCGAATAGCCGGGTGTTGTATTCCCCCGCATCGTGCCAGCCGATGGAAGCGGCAGCAATCTCATCCAGCAGGCGCCGTGCCGGATGCGCTTTTTTTGAGAAAAACTGCTTGTCCAGCATCGCCACCTTCAGCACCGGGATCTGCAGGCGGCCAATCAGCGCCTTGAGCTTGTCCGGTATGGTGCGGTCATCGAAGATGTAGTCAAACAGCATGGCCACGATATCGATGGTGAATGCGTCCACATGGCTGTCGACCATGACCAGACCGGCCGCGCGGATGTCGCGCAAAATGTTGGCTGTGCCGGATTGTAATAAGCCGGTATCGAAACCCGGCATGGCGCCGAGTGACGTACCCATCACGCCATGTTGCAGATGGGTGAGCGCGCTGATGGGGCTGGCCGCCGACGAGTGCGAAGCGGCAGGCAGGGCGCCGCCTGCAGGCGGCGAGACGCCGCCCGACCCGGGCGCAGCAGCTCTCCCGACCAGCTGTTGCAGCAGCGTAAAAATATCTTGTTGACTGGCTGTTTCTGTTTGAGCCATGCCAGTGCTGCCGGTGGTATGGCGTGGACGGTCCTTATGCCCGGCGAGGCCGACGCGAATCGATGGCAGGATATCCTTGCCGACCAGGAACTGATTCAGCTGCTGATATATTTTGGGCAGGTCGCGCGCAATTTTTTGTCCAAATTGCTGCAGTAGTACCAGCTTGATCTGGGAACCCACTTCGAGTTGTTCGCAGGCAGCAAGAAATGCCTGGCAGACAGTTTTGGCGCCAAGTGGATTGCGTTCATCCCTGGCTTGCGGGTCATGCAGCAGGGCAGAAATGCGTTGATCCAGCGCCGCCAGCTCCTCTATAGAATCAAACCGCAGGCGGGCGGCAGCTTTGCTCAGGGCCAGCGACTGTTCGAAATCCTCCTCGTCCACCAGCGCCAGTTCCATACTCAGTCCGCCCGGTTTGGCCTCGCTGCTGCCCGATCCGCCGTTCCTGATCTGGCGCTCGAAAGATTCGATGAAATGCTTGCGCAGTGCAAGCGTAAGCGCATCGCCGCGGTTATGCACAATACCCTGCGCGGCATAGTAGAGGTTGCGGGTTTCCAGTGTAGGGGACTGATCCGCATGAGCCAGCAGGCTATCTTCCACCTGCGCGCCTTTTTCCTGCCAGGCGTGGCAGACGGCTTCAATCGTCTGGTCGCGACACGCGTGCAGCAGGGCGAGCGCCTCCGCAGCCGTCAGTGTCTTGCGCGACCTGTCGAACTGGTTGAGATTCACCACATTGCGTTGCAGCGTGTCCGTCATGACGTTTGTCCTTCAGACGAGGTTGCGGACGCAAATGACGGCAGCGCCCGGATAGGCGATGCGATGCTGAATGGCGGGAGCGATAACCCCGCATTTGGCAACCCCGTTGTCATGGTGCCTGAGCCCATCAGACGGGAAATTTTGCGTCTCCGCCTTGCAGCGGATTTACCCTGGCAAATGTATGGTTCGTCGTGAGATGGAATGCATCTGTAACGGGTAGGCAGGTTTCATGCCCGTCGCATTGGATTACGGCAGCAATTCTGGGAACTTTAGGGTGGCATCTGGAGCGGGCGATGGGAATCGAACCCACGGCTCTAGCTTGGGAAGCTAGGGTATTACCATTATACGACGCCCGCTATGGTAAAATTGCAAACGCATCATACTTGAATTGCCAGGGTATTTGAAGTTGATCGAACTCACCATTAACGGCGCGGCCAAACAATTTCCGCAGCCACTCAACCTTACCCAGCTGATAGCCGGTCTGGAATTGGCTGGCAAACGCATCGCCATCGAACGCAACGGCGAGATCGTGCCGCGCAGTCAGTTCGACGCTGTGGCGTTGGCATCCGGCGACCGGCTGGAAATCGTGGTCGCTGTCGGCGGCGGTTAGTCTGCCATCTTCGCGCCTTGCATCCATCACGAATACACGGCAACGTAAGTCCAAGTTATTCATGAACGAGCCCTGAAGCTTGGCGCATCCTGAACCCTACTTTCGAGAACCCATATGGACACCTTAAACATCGCAGGTCGCGATTATGCTTCCCGTTTGCTGGTCGGCACCGGCAAATACAAGGATTTCGACGAGACGCGTCTGGCTGTGGAAGCCAGTGGTGCCGAGATCGTTACCGTTGCCATTCGCCGCACCAACCTCGGCCAGGACGCCAGCCAGCCTAATCTGCTGGACGCGCTGCCGCCGTCGAAATATACCTATCTGCCCAACACCGCCGGCTGTTACTCGGCCGATGACGCGGTACGCACACTGCGCCTGGCGCGCGAGCTGCTGGACGGGCATGACCTGGTCAAGCTGGAGGTGCTGGGCGATCCGAAATCGCTCTACCCCAACGTGGTGGAGACCATCAAGGCCGCCGGGGTGCTGATTAAGGAAGGCTTCAAGGTTATGGTGTATACCTCCGACGATCCCATCATCGCCAAACAGCTGGAGCAAATGGGCTGCGTGGCGGTCATGCCGCTGGCGTCCCTGATCGGTTCGGGCATGGGCATCCTCAACCCGTGGAATCTGCAAATCATCATCAACGAAGCCAGGGTGCCGGTGATCGTGGACGCGGGTGTGGGCACCGCGTCGGACGCAGCCATTGCCATGGAACTGGGTTGCGCCGGGGTGCTGATGAACACCGCCATCGCCGGGGCGAAAAACCCGGTGCTGATGGCCTCAGCCATGAAAAAAGCGGTGCAGGCCGGGCGCGAAGCGTATCTGGCCGGACGCATGCCGAAGAAAATCTACACCGCCAGCCCGTCCTCACCCACCAGCGGCGTGATCGGTTCCTGAATAATGGCCGAAACCAGCCCGGTCGGGCGCCCGATCCGCAGCTTTGTGCTGCGCCAGGGGCGCATGTCGGTTGCCCAGCAGCGCGCGCATGACAGCCTGAAAGCGGTGTACGGCATCCCTTATGCCGCTCAGCCGCTGGACCTCGCCGCAGCGTTTGGACGCAATGCCCCGAAAATTCTGGAAATCGGCTTCGGCATGGGCGATGCCACGGCGGCTATCGCTACTGCCCATCCCGAAAATGACTACCTCGGCATCGAAGTGCACAGCCCCGGCGTGGGCAGTCTGCTGAACCAGATCCGGGAGCGCGCACTCGCCAACCTGCGCATCATCCAGCATGACGCCGTAGAAGTGCTGCGCGACATAATTCCCGACGCCAGCCTTGCCGGTGTGCATATTTTCTTTCCCGATCCCTGGCACAAAAAGCGCCATCACAAGCGTCGCCTGATCAAGCCGGATTTCGTTGCGCTGATTGCCAGCAAGCTCGCCCCGGACGGTTATTTGCATTGCGCCACCGACTGGGAAGATTACGCCATCCAGATATTGGCGGTATTGTCGGGTGAGCCGACGCTTGCCAATACCGCGGAAGGCTACGCGCCGCGCCCCGGTTACCGTCCGCTGACCAAGTTCGAGCAGCGCGGGCTGCGGTTGGGGCACGGTGTGTGGGATATTGTGTTCAATAAGGCAAAATAATATTTCCAAAGAAATTATTTTGGAATAAAATTTCTCTAGAACGAGGAGAAATTCATGATCGCTACTCATCCTGCCCATCGTCCTGAAGCGGGTGCCACGCTCACCAAAGCTGTGGCGCGCACACTCAATCTGCTCCAACTCCGGCAATCGACGCTGGCGCGCATCCTGGGCGTAAGCGCGGCGACGGTGTCGCGCCTGTGCGCCGGTACTTACACCCTAAACCCGAGCCGCGCCAAGGAATGGGAATTCGCCTTGCTGTTCGTGCGCCTGTTTCGCTCGCTGGACGCCATTCTCGGACATGGCGACAACGCGCAAAAATGGCTCGCCGGCCACAATAGCGCGCTCAACGCCCGCCCGCTTGATCTGATCGAAACCACCGAAGGCCTGGTGCGCGTAGTGCACTATCTCGACGCCCATCGTGGCCGAATTTAGCCCGGTCCAAATCGAACTCGATGTGTGGCGTGCAGTCGAGGCGCAACACCGCGTATCCACCATGGTGCTGGTGGATACGCTGGATGAACAGGCGCTGCTGGAGCGCTTGCTGGAGCAATCCAAACCGCCCGTTGCGCAACCACAGCGCGCGCTGCACTGGCTGCTGTTCACGCCGTTCCGCTACCCGCCGCTGCCGTCCGGATCACGCTTTCGCGCGCCCGATGATCCCGGGGTGTTCTACGGCGCGGATGAGCGCCGTACCTCCTGCGCAGAACTGGGCTACTGGCGTTGGCGTCTGTTGCTGGACAGCCCCGCGCTGGACGCCATCGAACCGATGCCGCAAACCGTATTCAAGACTCCGCTGCGCGGCACGGCCATCGATCTGCGCCAGCCGCCGTTTTTGGCCCAGCGCGCGCGCTGGACCCATGCCAGCGATTATCAAGCCTGTCAGGATTTGGCGCACCGGGCACGGCTCGCAGGGGTACAGATGATCCGCTATGAATCGGTGCGCGACCCGCAGCATGGCGGCTGCGCAGTGCTGTTGAGCCATGCCGCCTTTGCCGCCAATGCACCTACCGAACACCAGACCTGGATGCTGGCTGTGTACCGCAATCGGGTGGTATGGCGACTGGATTCGATTTTTGACCAGGCAGCGTTTGAGTTTGATACGCTGGCTTGGCGCGGCGATGCGCTGAACCAGCAGGCCTGATCCATGCCAACCAACAGACAGGTTGCCGTCATCGGCGGCGGCCCAGCCGGATTGATGGCGGCGGAAACCCTGGCCGGACGGGGTGCGCGCGTGGATGTATACGACGCCATGCCTTCTGTGGGACGCAAGTTTCTGCTGGCGGGCAGGGGTGGGCTGAACCTCACCCATACTGAACCGCCTGCACAATTCCTGAGCCGCTACGGCAATCGCAGTCAAGCTGTCGCGCCGTGGCTGCAAGGCTTCGACGCGCAAGCCTTGTGTGATTGGGTGCATGCCTTGGGGCATGACACCTTCGTTGGTACATCGGGACGCGTATTCCCCACCGACAAGAAAGCCGCGCCGCTGCTGCGCGCCTGGCTGCATCGCCTGCGTGAATCCGGCGTTGTGTTGCATGTGCGGCACCGCTGGCTGGGCTGGGCAGAAAACAACGCACTGCGCTTTGCCACCCCGGACGGCGAACGCCGGATCCGCACCGATGCCGTGGTGCTGGCGCTGGGCGGCGGCAGCTGGGCACGTCTGGGTTCGGACGGTGCCTGGGTGCCGATACTGCAGGCGCAGGGCGTACCGGTCGCCGCGCTGCAACCTGCCAACTGCGGCTTCGACGTGGGCTGGAGCGAACACTTGCGCACCCGCTTTGCCGGCCAGCCGATCAAGTCCGTGGTGCTGAATTTCACTGATGCCACAGGCGCGCCATTCAGTAAACAGGGCGAGCTGATGCTGACTGCCACCGGGCTGGAAGGCGGGTTGATCTACGCTGCTTCCGCACGGCTGCGCGACGCCATTGCCGAAACCGGGTCAGCCGTGATCCACCTCGACCTCGCCCCCGGCTGGGAAGCGGCGCACCTCACCCAGGAAATCGCCCACCCGCGCGGCGCGCGTTCACTGTCCAGCCACTTGCACAGCCGGGTCAATATTCATGGCGTCAAAATGGTGCTGCTGCGCGAAATCGGCAGCGCTGGGGATTTCGCCGAACCAGCGCGCCTGGCCGCCCTCATCAAGGCTCTGCCGGTACGTCTTGCCGCCCCGCGCCCACTCGACGAAGCCATCAGCAGCGCGGGTGGCGTGATGTTCGAGGCGCTCGATGCGCACGGGATGCTGCGTACAATGCCAGGCGTATTCTGCGCGGGTGAGATGCTCGACTGGGAAGCGCCCACCGGCGGCTATTTACTGACTGCGTGTCTTGCCAGCGGGCGCGCGGCGGGGCTGGGGATGCTGGACTGGCTCGGCAGGCCAGCCGATGGTATGCGGGAGTAAAATAGGGCGCTGGTTACTGAAAAATGCTCAGGGTCTGGATTTATCCAACCCCAGCTTTTTCCACCCCGCGTGTCCTAACGCCTGCAGCGTTGCCCTGTTTTTCTCAAAAATCGCATCTGCTTCCGGGAAGGCTGCTATGGCGCGCTCCACGCTGGCCTCGCGCAACAGGTGCAGCATCGGGTAGGGCGAGCGGTTGGTGTAGTTCTCGATGTCGTCGGAGAGCGTGTCGGCGAACTGGTATTGGGGATGGAAGCTGGCGATCTGGAGCGCGTCGCCAAATTCGGGCTCGGCGGTGGCGGCATCGGCGATGTCGAGAAAATCGTTGTAGTCGAGGAAGTCGCCCAGCACGTGCGGGTGGATCAGCAGCGTGGTATCGGTTTGCCCGGGGTCGGCGTCCTGCAGGGCACGCAATTCCGCCAGCAGGTCTTCGAGCAGCGCCTCGGGCGTGGTGGCCGGGCTCACCACATAACGGATTTGCTGTTTGACATGCACGGCCTTGGCGAAGGGGCAGAGGTTGAGGCCGATGACGGCTTTTTCGAGCCAGGTTCGGGTGGCGGCAATGATTTCGGTGTCGGTGGGCATAGTGTGCCTCCTGAGAAGAAAGTAATGGACAGGATTAACAGAATTTTTTGCAGGATTAACAGGAAAAAACAAAATCAGCAGGACTGGTTTTCGTTAATCCTGAGAAATCCTGTTAATCCTGTCCAAGAAGTTTAGGTGAGGTGTCATGCATGATGCATTACCCAACCCACAGCGGCGGTTCGTCCATCAGCGCGATCTGCTCGCGCAGTTCCAGGATGCGGTCCTGCCAGTAGCGCTGGGTGTTGAACCAGGGAAACGCAGCGGGGAAAGCCGGGTCGTCCCAGCGCCGGGCAATCCAGGCAGCGTAGTGGATCAGCCTCAAGGTGCGCAGGGCTTCGATCAGGTGCAGTTCGCGCGGGTCGAAATCGTGGAAGTCTTCATAGCCGGCCAGCAGGTCGGCAAGTTGCCGCGTCATCTCATTGCGCTCGCCGGAGAGCAGCATCCACAGGTCTTGCACCGCGGGCCCCATGCGGCTGTCGTCGAAATCCACGAAATGCGGGCCGGCGTCGGTCCACAGTACGTTGCCGATGTGGCAGTCGCCGTGCAGGCGCAGGCTGGCCACCGCACCGGCGCGGTCGAAGCAATGGCGCACGCCGTCCAGCGCTTGCGCCACGACGCCGCGATAGACTTCAACGAGTTCAATCGGGATGAAGTCGTGGCTTAACAGGTAGGCGCCGGGTTCCTCGCCAAAGCTGGCGATATCGAGCGTGGGGCGGTGCTGATAGGGGGCGATGGCGCCGACCGCGTGGATGCGGCCGATGAAACGCCCCAGCCACGCCAGCGTGGCGGGATGGTCCAGCTCCGGGGCGCGGCCGCCGTGTTTGGCGAAGACGCTGAAACGGAAGCCGGCGTGGGTGTGCAGTGTGCGATTGTGCATTGCCAGTGCCGGCACGACCGGGATCTCGCGGCTGGCGAGATCGCTCACAAAGGCATGTTCCTCAAGTATGGCGGCGTCGCTCCAGCGCTGCGGGCGGTAGAATTTGGCGACAATGGGCGCGCTGTCCTCCATGCCGATCTGATAAACGCGGTTTTCATAACTGTTGAGCGCTAGCAGGCGGCCATCGCTGCGCAAGCCGAGACTGTCGACCGCATCGAGCACGTGATCCGGCGTCAAACCGGCAAAGGCGTGTGTTTCCATCCGTGTATTGTACGGGAAGGCGGCTTGTATCGAGCGCGTGGACGTGTTGCAAAAATTGGCATATTGACGAAAAGCCGTGTCAACTATCCAACAGCATGATTCGTTATACTGCACTGGTTACACCCGTGGCTGGCTTTTCTTAACCGAATCGTGGAGACAACATGAATAAATTGATGACCGCACTGATTATGGCCGCAGCACTTGCCCTTACCCCGTTCGCTGCATCGGCAAAAACCGAACAGCAAACCAAAATGGGCGCTTGCAATAAAGATGCCGCTGCCAAGTCACTCCAAGGCGAGCAACGCAAAGCTTTCATGAAGAGCTGCCTGTCGGCTGGTCCCGCACCTGCCGCCGCCGCTGCACCAGCGAAAGCCGAGCCTGCCGCTGCCGCCAAACCCAAAAATGCCATGGGCGCATGCTCGACTGCTTCCAAAGGCATGAAAGGTGCGGAGCACAAAAAATTCATGAGCGAGTGCCTGAAAGCCAAAGGCCCGGAAAACATGAAAAAATAAGTTTGAATATGGCTGAAAAAACCCCGCTTCGGCGGGGTTTTTATTGGCTGCCTCGTGTTGTGATCGTAGGTTTGCTGTGTGATTCAGACTTCGCACAGCCCCACGGTGGTGGCTATCCCGTCCTGATCCACGCTCTCCATCCGCACGCTGTAGCCCCACAGGCGCGCAATGTGGCGCAGCATCTCCGGCGTGGTGTCGCCGAGCGGGCGGCGATCGTGCATGTAGTGACGCAGGGTAAGGGCGCGGTCGCCGTAGACGTCGACGTTATAGACCTGGATGTTGGGTTCACGGTTGCCGAGGTTGTATTGTTCGGCCAGTCGCTGGCGCACCGCGCGATAGCCGGCGTCGTCGTGGATGGCGCTGATTTCGAGCTTATCTTCACTGTCGTCGTCGCGCACGGCGAACAGTTTGAAGTCGCGGATGAGTTTGGGCGACAGGTACTGGGCGATGAAGCTTTCGTCCTTGAAGTTGCGCATGGCGAAATCAAGCGACTGTTTCCAGTCGCTGCCGGCCAGTTCCGGGAACCAGTGGCGGTCTTCGTCGGTGGGGTGTTCGCATATGCGGCGAATGTCATGAAACATCGAAAACCCCAGCGCGTAAGGGTTGATGCCGCTGTAGGCGCGGCTGTGAAACGGCGGCTGGTAGACCACATTGGTGTGACTTTGCAGGAATTCCATCATGAAGCCATCGGTGAGTTTCCCCGCGTCGTACAGGTGATTTAACAGGGTGTAGTGCCAGAACGTGGCCCAGCCTTCGTTCATCACCTGGGTCTGGCGTTGGGGATAGAAATACTGGGCGATTTTCCTGACTATCCGGACGATTTCGCGCTGCCAGGGTTCGAGGCGCGGGGCGTTTTTTTCGATGAAGTACAGCAGATTTTCTTGCGGCTCGGCGGGAAAGCGGCTGCTCTGGCGCTGTTCGTCGGCGGCCTGACGGGTTGGCAGGGTGCGCCACAGGTCGTTGACCTGAGACTGCAGATAGGTTTCGCGTTCGATCAGGCGCGCCTGTTCCTTGGCCATGGAGAGCCGGGTCGGGCGCTTGTAACGGTCTACACCGTAGTTCATCAGGGCGTGGCAGGAGTCGAGCATATTTTCGACGGCTTCTTCGCCGTGGCGTTGCTCGCATTCGGCAATGAAATTACGCGCGAATACCAGGTAGTCGAGGATGCCCTCGGCGTCGGTCCAGGTGCGAAACAGGTAATTGCCTTTGAAAAACGAATTGTGGCCATAGGCGGCATGCGCAATCACCAGTGCCTGCATGGTCATGGTGTTTTCTTCCATCAGGTAGGCGATGCACGGGCTGGAATTGATGACGATTTCGTAGGCCAGCCCCATCTGGCCGCGCTGGTAGCTTTTTTGCGTAGAAAGAAAGCCTTTGCCGTAGGACCAGTGGTGATAGCCGACCGGCATGCCGACCGAGGCGTAGGCGTCGATCATTTGTTCGGAGGTGATGACCTCAATCTGGCGCGGGTAGGTGTCCAGACCGTAGTGCGCGGCGGCCAGGCCGATCTCGCGATCGTAGGTGTCGAGCAGTTCGAAGGTCCATTCGGAGCCTTCGGACAAAGGCTGACGTTCGGCGACGGGCTTTGCATCGGTCATCTCAGGCCACCTTTTTCCTGAACAGTTCACGAAATACCGGGTAGATGTCTTCCAGCGAGTGGATGCGTTGCATGGCAAAGCGGCGGCTGGCTGCACTTACCTGGGCGTATTCGCGCCACAGGCTTTGCGGCTGTTCGGTTTCGATTTCGACGTAAGCGAAATACTGCGTCAGAGGCAGAATGTCCTGCACCAGTAGTTCCCGACAGCGCGGCGAATCGTTTTCCCAGTTGTCGCCATCCGACGCCTGCGCGGCGTAGATGTTCCAGCTGGCCGAAGGATAGCGCTCCCGGATGATGTCGCGCATCAGCACCAGCGCACTCGATACAACCGTGCCACCGGACTCCCGCGAAGAAAAGAAATCCTCCTCATTGACCTCTTTGGCTGTCGTGTGGTGGCGAATGAACACCAGATCGATGCGCTCGTAGCTCTTGGTGAGAAACAGATAGAGCAGCATGAAAAAGCGCTTGGCGATATTTTTGCGGTTTTCGTCCATCGAACCGGATACATCCATCAGGCAGAACATCGCAGCCTGGCTGCTCGGCGTGGGCTGATCCACCCGGTTGGCGTAGCGCAAGTCCCAGGTGTCGATGAAAGGTACGGCGGCAATGCGCGCCTTGAGACTGACAATTTCCTCACGCAAGGCGTCGGCTTCAGGGCTGGCGTCGAGGCCGTTGGCAAGCAGTTCCTGCAGCGCTTCTTCGGCTTCGCGCAATGCTTCGCGCGGGCTGGATGACATCGCCATACGTCTGCCGATGGCCTGTTTCATGGAGCGCACCACATGCAGACTGGACGGGTTGCCCTGACTGACGAAACCGGCGCGTGCGCGCTTCACTTCAGGTACGGCGGCGAGCTGTTTCTTTACCATGTCCGGCAGCGCCAGATCCTGGAAGAAATAGTCCATGAATTCTTCACGCGACAGTTCGAACACGAAATCATCCATGTCTTCGGCGTCTTTTGAGGCGCTGCCGCTGCCCCCGTTGCCGCCGCCACTGAGGGGGCGATCCGCCTTGTCGCCGCGCACGAACTCGCGGTTGCCAGGGTGGACGATGTTACGGCGGCCGCCCGGGCCATGATGGAACGCCGGCTCGGACATGTCCTTGGCGGGTATGGAAATTTTCTCGCCGCGCTCCAGGTCAGCCACCTTGCGGCTGGAAACCGCATGCGTCACGGCTTTGCGTATCTGCTCCTTGAAACGGCGCAGAAAGCGCTGGCGGTTGACAGCGCTGCGGTTTTTGCCGGACAGGCGACGGTCGACGAGTTGGCTCATGGCAGCGATTCCATCATGAGGCCTTGCGGGCGCGCAGATACCATTCGGCCAGCAGCCGCACCTGCTTCTCGGTGTAACCTTTGGACACCATGCGCTGGACGAAGTCGTGATGCTTTTTCTGCTCTTCGCTGGACGCCTTGGCGTTGAAGGAAATCACCGGCAGCAAGTCTTCGGTGCTGGAGAACATGCGTTTTTCGATTACCACGCGCAGCTTTTCGTAGCTGGTCCAGGCCGGGTTTTTGCCGTGATTCTGGGCACGCGCACGTAGTACGAAGTTGACCACCTCGTGGCGGAAATCCTTGGGGTTGGCGATGCTGGCAGGCTTCTCGATTTTTTCCAGCTCGGCGTTGAGCTGGCCGCGGTCGAGGCTCTCGCCGGTGTCAGGGTCGCGGTATTCCTGATCCTGTATCCACATGTCGGCGTAGATTACGTAACGGTCAAAGATGTTCTGACCGTACTCCGAATAGGATTCGAGATAGGCAGTCTGCAATTCCTTCTCAATGTATTCGGCATAGTGCGGCGACAAAAACTCTTTCAGGTAGGCGATGTAACGCTGTTCCACTTCGGGTGCAAACTGCTCCTGTTCGATCTGCTGCTCCAGCACGTATAGCAGATGTACCGGGTTGGCAGCGACCTCGGTGTGGTCGAAATTAAAGACACGCGACAGAATCTTGAACGCAAAGCGCGTGGAAATTCCGGTCATGCCTTCGTCCACTCCGGCAAAATCGCGGTATTCCTGATAGCTCTTGGCCTTGGGGTCAGTGTCCTTGAGATTGTCGCCATCATAAACGCGCATCTTGGAATAAATGCTGGAGTTTTCCGGCTCTTTCAGCCGCGTGAGTACTGAAAATCGCGCCAGCATTTCCAGTGTGCCGGGGGCGCAGGGCGCTTCCGACAGCGAGCTGTGGTACAGCAGCTTCTGGTAGATCTTCACTTCCTCGGACGCGCGCAGGCAGTATGGTACCTTGACGATGTAGATACGGTCGAGAAACGCTTCGTTGTTCTTGTTGTTGCGGAACGCCATCCACTCCGATTCGTTGCTGTGCGCCAGCACCACGCCGTCGAATGGAATCGCGCCGAAGCCCTCGGTGCCCTTGTAGTTGCCTTCTTGCGTGGCGGTCAGCAGCGGGTGCAGCACTTTGATGGGTGCCTTGAACATCTCGACGAATTCCATCAGCCCCTGGTTGGACAGGCACAGTCCGCCGGAAAAGCTGTAGGCATCGACGTCGTCCTGCGAGTATTTTTCCAGCTTGCGGATGTCGACCTTACCCACCAGCGAGGAAATATCCTGGTTGTTTTCATCGCCCGGTTCGGTCTTGGAAATCCCCATCTGCCCCAGCACTGAAGGCCAGCGCTTGACCACGCGAAATTTTGTGATGTCGCCGTTGTACTCGTGCAGGCGCTTGACTGCCCACGGCGATAGCACCTTGCCCAGATAGCGACGCGGAATACCGTATTCCTGCTCCAGAATGTCGCCGTCCTCGTCCACTGAAAACAACGAAAGCGGCGAGTCGTTCACCGGTGAACCCTTGATCGCATAGAACGGCGCTTTTTCCATCAGATGTTTGAGCTTTTCCGCCAGCGACGATTTTCCACCGCCTACCGGTCCCAGCAGATAGAGAATCTGCTTGCGTTCCTCCAGCCCCTGAGCAGCGTGGCGGAAGTAGGACACGATCTGCTCAATGGTCTCCTCCATGCCATAGAAATCCTTGAATGCCGGATAGACCTTGATGACCTTGTTGGAAAAAATCCTCGACAGGCGCGGGTTGAGCCGGGTATCGACCAATTCCGCCTCGCCGATGGCGGCCAGCATGCGCTCCGCAGCACTGGCGTAGGCAGACGAGTCCTGTTTGCAAATATCAAGGAATTCCTCCAGCGAGTATTCCTCTTCTTCGCGGCGGTAGCGTTCGATGTACTGATTGAATAGACCCATGACGAACTCCTAATTGTTGAACAATCGGGTGCTGTACTGACTTCAGCAAGGTGCATGCCAAATAAATAACGTCAGACTTTGGACTGGATTGAGGGCAAATGGTGCCATTGCATGACACTGGCATGAACCCAGTATAGTCATTGTGCACTGGCATGGTGCGTGGCGCAGGGAAAGGGCAAAGCGTGATTCAAGCTGGTGCGCGCGCGGGGGCATGCTGCAATCCAGTGCGGGCCATACTCGGCAAGCCCGCCAATTACGCTGATTTTTCGGCAGTGCGCTGGCTATTCGTTGTGCGCCGCAACGCGTCAACATACGCCTGAAGTGGGCTGAACAAAAAACCCACCAAGCGGGTTTTTTTATTCTTTGGCAAAGCGGGTTGCCTCATTTCATTCATCTGAAACCGCCCAAAGGTGGCTTCTTTGCAGCCGTCATGTCAGGTCGCCCACATGTAAATCACGACGGTCTCTTGTGAGTCGTTAGCAGTCCTGGATCCCGCGCCTCAAAACTAAATCTTCATAACTGCAGTGGCTGCCCAACCCTGCGCTTCCCACATTGAATTCCAGATGCTTTTTCACCCCTGCAGCGCGCGCAAAAACTCGTTGCGCGTCTGATGGCTGGTGTCAAAACAGCCGGTAAACGCCTGGGTGACGACACGTTCGTCGCCGCGCCGGTCTTCTCCGAGTAACAGACACAATTGCTCCGCTTCGATGATGCATGCCGCACCCAGCGCGTGGCCGTGGCTCATCAGCGCCTCGGCGATGTCGCGCGTCATCCATTCCTGATAGGTGAAGCGGTGGCCGATGGCGTCCACCAGCCGCGCGATGCGGCCGAAGCCGTGCAGGCGTCCGCCGGGGATGTAGGCCACGTGCGCGACGCCGCGGAACGGCACCAGATGGTGCGGGCACACGCCGTGGATGGCGATGCCGCGCACCACCACCATGTCCTGGCGGGTGTCTTCGAAGCCTTCGCCCAGCGCCCCGGCGGGGTCGATGGCGTAGCCGCCAAGCAGGCGTTTTTGCCACAGTTCGCGCACGCGCTGCGCGGTTTTGCCGGTGTGGGTGCTGTCCGGGTTGACCCCGCAGGCCAATAGCAAATCGGTGACGGCCCGCTCGAAGGCGGCCGGGTCGAATTCGCCCTGGCGCGGAATGCCGATGCTGCCTGGGATGGGGTGCCCTGCAGGATCGTGATCGCAGCCATGATCGCTCATGATAAGTCCCTTAAAAAATATTTAGCCACAGAGATCACAGAGATGAAACCAATCCGGCCGGTTTTTTTCACCCGCAGGATTTGGCAATGCTTTGATTTTACTCTTCGCACTCTGTGTTTTCCGTGGCCGAATAGTGTCTTCAGGATGTTGACCTGTTCAAGGGCGCTTAACGCGAAACCAGGCTGCGTAAAGCGCCGGCAGAAACAGCAGGGTCAACACCGTGGCGATGAACAGGCCTCCCATGATGGCGGTTGCCATGGGCCCGAAAAACACGTCGTCCGACAACGGAATCATCGCCAGGATGGCCGCCATGGCGGTGAGCATGATCGGGCGAAAACGGCGTACCGCAGCTTCAATAATGGCGTCCCACGGCGTCTGGCCTGCGCGGATGTTGCGTTCAATCTGGTCGATCAGGATAACCGAATTGCGCATGATCATGCCGGTGAGTGCGAGCGTGCCCAGCATGGCGACAAAGCCGAACGGACGATTGGACAGCAGCAGCGCCAGCGCCACGCCGATCAGCCCGAGCGGTGCTGTCAGCACTACCATTATCACACGCTGGAAGCTCTGCAATTGCAGCATCAGCAGGGTCAGAACCGCCACCAGAAAAATCGGTAACCCGGCATTGATGGAGGCATTGGCTTTGGCGCTTTCTTCTGTTGCCCCGCCCGTTTCAAGTCGATATCCGAGCGGCAGCGTGGCGCGAATTTTATCCATCAGTGGTTCAAGCTGGGCGGACACTGTCGGCGCCTGGATATGGCTGTAAATATCGCCCATTACCGTGATGGTGGGTACGCGGTTGCGCTTCCAGATCAGACTGTCCTCCAGTCCATAGCGCAGCGTGGCAATCTGCGATAGCGGCACCGTGCGCCCGCTGGCCGTGGGCACGTTGAGGCTGGCGAGCAAGCCGATGTGTTCGCGCTCCAGCGGAGCGCCGCGCAATACCACTTCGATGAGCTGGTCGCGCTCGCGGTAGGTCGTGATATCGGCACCCTGGATGGCGGTTTGCAAAACCTGCGACAACCCCTGCTGGGTTACTCCCAGCGCCTGTGCGCGGGCCGGGTCCACGTCAAGGAAGATCGCCTTGGAGCGCTCCCCCCAGTCCATCTGCACGTTGCGCAGATTGGGATTGGCGCGCATGCTGGCGGCCATGCGCCCGGCGATGCTGCGCAAGGTATCGAAATTATCGCCGGAGATGCGGAACTGCACCGGGAAGCCTACCGGCGGGCCGTTTTCCAGACGCAGCACGCGCCCGCGCAGGGCTGCGAATTCGGCGCTGTCGAGCAAGGCGATGAGCTGGCTGCGCAAGCGCTCGCGGGCTTCGATGTTTTTGGTGGTGATCACAAACTGGGCAAAGTTAGCTGCCGGGAGCTGCTGGTCCAGCGGCAGATAGAAGCGTGGCGAGCCGCTGCCGACATAAGCCACATAATTATCCACTCCGGTGTTGTGCTGGTTGAGCCAGCGCTCCAGCCTGACTGCCTGGCGCTGGGTGGCGGCCAGAGAGCTGCCTTCCGGCAGTTTCAGATCGACCAGCAGCTCCAGCCGGGTGGCGTCAGGGAAGAACTGCTTCTGCACAAACTGGAAGCTGAACACGGCGCCGATGAAAACCAGCAGCGTGATCAGGATCACGGTCTTGCGCCGGGTTACGCACCACGTCACCACGCCGCGAAAGTGTTTGTAGAACATCTCGCCCAACGCATGCTGGCGTGCGCTGACAGCCTGCATCCTGCGCCGCAAGCCGGCAAAATGGCCGGGCTTTGCTTCACCCCGGTGCGGGTTGGGCAAGAGCAGTTTGTAGCCCAGATAGGGGATCACCACTATCGCAGCCAGCCACGACAGCAGCAATGCAATGGTCACCACCTCGAACAGCGAACGCGTATATTCGCCCACGGTGGATTGCGCCGTGGCGATCGGCAAAAAACCGGCCGCGGTAACCAGCGTGCCGGTGAGCATGGGAAACGCCGTGGTGGCGTAAGTGGCGCTGGCGGCCTGGATGCGGTCGAAGCCCTGCTCCATTTTCACCGACATCATCTCCACCGCGATGATGGCGTCGTCCACCAGCAGGCCAAGCGCCAGGATGAGTGCGCCGAGCGATATTTTGTGCAGGCCGACGTCGAATATGTTCATGAAGAAAAAGGTCGCTGCCAGCACCAGCGGGATGGACAATGCCACCACGGTGCCGGCGCGCAGTCCGAGGCTGAAAAAACTCACCGCCAGCACGATAATGACGGCCTCCGCCACGGAGCGCTGGAACACGCTGATCGCAGCGCGCACTGCACGCGGCTGGTCGTTCACCCGGTGCAGCACCAGTCCCGCCGGGAGCTGCATCTCGATGCGGCCGATGTCGGCATCGAGATGCTCGCCCAGCGCGATGATGTCGCCGCCCGCCTGCATGGATACGCCGATGCCGATTGCCGGGGTGCCTTCAAAGCGCATTTCGGGCTGTGCCGGATCGGCATAGCCGCGCTTGACCTCGGCGATGTCTTTCAGCAGCACGGTACGCTTGTCCACGCGGATGGGCAGGTCGCGGATTTGTTCGACGGTCCGGAAACGCCCGCCCGGGCGCAGATAGATGCGGTCGGTTGCGGTCTCGAAGCTGCCCGCTGCGCTCATCGCGTTCCAGGCCTGCAGCGCAGTGACGATCTCGTTGGCGCTAAACCCCAGATTGGCGAGTTTCTGGTTGGATAGCTCGACGTAAATTTTTTCGTCCTGCACGCCGATCACGTCCACCTTGGCCACCCCCGGCACACGCAGCAGCTCCTTGCGCAGCTTGTCAGCCGTATCGCGCAGCTGTGCCAGGCTGAAACCATCCCCGGTCAGCGCAAACACATTGCCGTAGGTTTCGCCAAATTCATCATTAAAAAAAGGGCCGACCACGCCTTGCGGCAGCGTGCGTTGGATGTCGCCGACCCGCTTGCGCACCTGGTAGAACATGTCCGGGATAGCGCGCGCGGGGGTCGCATCCTTGCCGGTGACAAAAAGCTGCGTCACGCCGGGGCGGGAAAAACTTCTTACCGTGTCGATGTGGGGTGATTCCAGCAGCGCCTTTTCGATGGGATTGGCTACCAGTTGTTCCATTTCCTTGGCGGTGGCGCCCGGCCAGTAGGCCTGCACCAGCATCACCTTGAAGGTGAACGGCGGGTCTTCCGATTGCCCCAGCTTGCCGTAGGCGAGTACACCCAGAATAGTGAACAGCGCCATCAGGTAAAGGACGAAATTGCGGTGCGCCAGTGCCCATTCCGACAGGTTGAATCGGTTCACAGGCGGCTCCCGGCGCCGACTGGGGAGACGCCGTCATAGGGTACAGGCTGGATTTTTTGCCCGGCCAGCAGCATGTGTGCACCTGCGGCAATCACCTGGCTGCCTGTGGGTAGCGCGCCGCGCACCAGGATGGCGTTGCTGCGGTATTGCACTACTTCAACGGGAACCGCGCTGAGCCGATGCCGGGCGTTGACCACCCATACCGCAGGCTGTTGCCGGTGCTGGAACAACGCGCCAGGGGGCAGGGCGATGCTGGACGCACTGTTGGCCGTACCGGCAAACAGGGTGCTGGCACTCATGCCCAGCTTGACTGCGTCATCGGCGTCCTTGAGGGTGACTTTCACCAGATAGGTGCGGTTCTCATCGGCTGCGGGGGCGACTTCGCGGATTACGCCGGTATAGGTTTTACCAGGTGCCGACCACAGTTGCACAGGCGCTGGTGCGCCCACTTTGAGCTGGCGTGCCTGCGCCTCACCCACGCGCACCCGGACTTCCCGGTCGCCCGCGTAAGCTACGCGCAGCACCGGCTGGCCGGCGCTCACTACTTGTCCCGCCTCGAAATTGACGGCGGTCACCACCCCTGCCGCATCGGCGGTCAGCGCGGTGTAGCGCGACTGGTTGGTGCTGATATTGAGCTGGGCACGCATGGCGGCGAGCTTGGCGCGTGCCGTTTTGTCGGCATTGATGCGCGTATCCAGCGCAGCCTGGCTGAGAAATTTCTGCTCCACCAGCTTTTGCGCACGCGCCAGCTCGCTGGCGGCATTGGCGACTTCCGATTCTGCCCCGGCCAGCTGCGCGCGTGCCGCGGTGGTGGCAAAGCGCGCGTCCTGCGGGTCGAGCCGGCCGAGAATCTGGCCCGGTTTGACGGTGCTGCCCAGGTCTACCAGCCGCGCCGTGACCTTGCCGCCGACGCGGAAACCGAGATCTGCTTCGCGGCGCGCGTGTACCGCGCCGGAATATACCCCGGCCTGGCCGTTGCCGGTTGCGGTCACGGTATATACCAGCGCTGGTTGCAATGGTTCGGGCGGCTGGGTGTGTCTGCTGCATGCCGACAGGGCGAGCAGTAACAATGGGGTAATGAAAATGGCGCGCATGGCGGTGTCGTTAAATCCAGCGCCGCACACGGGCGCAATAGTCGTTATAGGACGCGCCGAATTTGGCGCGCAGGTGGGCTTCTTCGTGGGCGATCACGCCATAGCGCACGATGACCCATACCAGCGGTGCGAATACCAGCGGCCACAGGCTGCCGATAAGCAGCATCACGCCCAGATAGATCACCACGTCGGCGAGATAAATCGGATTGCGCGAGAATGCAAAAGGCCCGCTGGTAACCAGTTCGGATGCACCTTTGTAGGGGTTCACCGTGGTGTGATGGCACCAGATAGTGAACGCCGCCCACAGCATCAGTGCGCCGCCCAGTCCCACGCCGGCCCAGCCCAGCGTGTGCAGCAGCGGGCTGACGCCAAAGCCCAGCGGGTAGTGATGCTCCAGCCACCAGGACGCGATCAGCCCGACGGCATAAACCAGTGGCGGCGGTGCCAGGGTACGCGGGCGCCGGATCGGATCAGTCATGGTGTCAGACCTTCAACAGGTTGATATACATAATGAGCTGGCTGCCGCACTGGCGCAGCGTGGCGGCGGACTGGTGGTTTTTGGCCAGGCTCATGCAGCCTTCCATGCCCGCGATGATAAACAGTGCGGCGGCATCGCAATCCACATCGGCGCGGATTTCACCGTTATCCTGTGCGCGTTGCAGTGCATTGACGAATGCGGTCTGCCACACCCCGAGCCAGTGTGCCAGCCGCGCCTGGAAGGCGGGTTCAACGCCGCTCATTTCCTGCATCAGGTTATTGAACGGACAACCCAGCGCAATCGCGGCATCACAGGCGGAACTCCCGATCTCGTTGAGTATCCGTAGCAGCGCGGCCACCGGTGCCTTGGCGTTGGCAAGCGGGGTGACGAAGTTGTGCAGGATGTACGCACCAATGACTTCATCCAGCACCGCCAGTCCCAGCGCCCGTTTGTCGGTAAAGTGGTGATACAGGGCGCCCTTGGTGAGCCCCGCCGCTGCCAGAATGTTGGCCAGGCTGGCTGCCTGGTAGCCATTGCGGTGGATTTCAGTGAATGCCGCTTCCAGCAGGCGTGCACGCGTTACATCGGGTTGGCGAATGAGGGTGGCGGGTTCCATGGATGCATCATACCGACCGGTATGCACCTGTCAAGGCGCGCAGCTGGCGGTCATGCAGGCGCGCGAGCCCCAGCTGCCCGAGGATGCTGCCCAGCAGCGCCAGGGCCATGTCTTTTTGCGTGTCCCATACATCGCCCTGGGTGGCGAGAAAGGCCACGGCATCGCTGCCGCTGGCTTCGGCCACGCCCCATTCAATCAGCTCATAGGTCGCGCTGATGGCCAGGCACACGCACACCACCAGAAAAAACAGCATCTTGCCGGGTTGCAACGGCGTGCGCCGCGCCAGGATTTCCCGTGTCAGCAGCGCCGGCACCAGGCCCTGCGCAAAATGCCCGACGCGGTCATAGTGATTGCGCGCGAGATCAAAGGTGTCGCGCAGCCAGTTGAACGCTGGCATCTCAGCGTAGGTGTAATGTCCGCCCACCATCAGGATGGCGCTGTGCAACGCAATCAACAGGTACACCAGCGGCGTGAGCGGGAAAGCCTTGCGCGTGGCAATCAGCAGCGGCAGCGCGATCAGCACTGGGGCTACTTCCAGCAGCCAGGTGAAATAATCGTGCGGATGAATACCCGACCATGTCAGCACGCCCAGCGTGGCGAACAGCAGTGCGGCTTGCAGCGGCGTCACGGCGGGGTTCATGGCAGGAACAGGCCCAGCAGGTCGTTGAGAAAACGCCGCCCGGTCTGCGTCGGCGCGATGCGCAAATGGTCACGAACGATCAGGCCGCGTCGCTCCCCCTCATCCAGCGCGGTTTGCGCGGCGGTAATCGGCAGCCCGGTACGCTCGGTGAACAGCGCCGTGTCAAAGCCGCCGGTGAGGCGCAGCGCATTCATCATGAATTCAAACGCCAGATCGGCGCGGGCGACGCCATGCTCGCTCTGTACCGGCGTGCCGGCCAGCGCGTGCTCCATATACTCGCGCGGATGCTTGTGGCGCATCTGGCGGAGGATGCGGTCGTGGAACGACAGTTTGCCGTGTGCCCCCGCGCCGATGCCGAGATAGTCGCCAAACTGCCAGTAATTCAGGTTGTGCCGGCACTGGCGACGCGGCCGGGCGAAGGCAGAGGTCTCGTAATGCTGATAGCCCGCAGCGGCCAGGGTGGCTTCCACCATCATCTGCATGTCGGCAGACAAGTCATCGTCCGGCAACGGCGGCGGTGCGGCGTGAAACGGCGTGTTCGGCTCCAGCGTGAGGTGGTAGCATGACAGGTGCGGCGGCGCGTAGTTCAGCGCCGTATCCACATCGCGCTGCGCCTGCTGCAGGGTTTGCCCCGGCAGTGCGTACATCAAATCGAGATTGAAATTATCGAACGTGGATGCGGCAATCTCCGCCGCGCGATGCGCTTCCTGGGCGTCATGAATACGCCCCAGTGCGCGCAAGTGGCCGGGGTCGAAACTCTGGATACCCAGTGATAGCCGGTTCACTCCCGCCGCCTTGAAGCCCGCGAATTTCTCCGCCTCCACCGTGCCGGGGTTGGCTTCCAGCGTGATTTCCGCAAAGTGATCGAGTTTGGTCAGCGTGCGCACCATGCTGAGGATGGCGTCGATCCCCGCCGCAGAAAACAGGCTGGGCGTGCCGCCGCCGAAGAAGATGGAATGGATGCCGCGTCCCCAGATCAGCGGCAGCGCCGATTCCAGATCGCGCGTGAGCGCCTCGATATAACGCGCCTCCGGCAACGCATCGCGCGCCGTATGCGAATTGAAGTCGCAATACGGACATTTTTTTACGCACCACGGAATGTGGATATACAGCGCCAGCGGTGGCAGCGCGATGAGGCGGGATTCAAGCGGCAGAGTAATCATGCGCGGGATTGTACCGCCGCTGGGGGAGAAGGCCATGATTGTTGAAAGATGGGCATTGCCGACGCTCACGCCATCAACTCATGGGGCATGAAATCAACCCGGAACAAAACTGCTGTCTGTGCGGTGTCGCGCATAGGGGACAGAGGGTATACTGCCCTTGCGCTAAGCGCTACATTCAACCCCATGGTCAGGATCAAACTATCCTGGTTGCCTATCTGGAGGTCGCTGATGACCACGCCTCATCACCCACGACAAAACCATCTGCTCGCTGCGTTGCCGGATGCCGAATTCGAGCGCTTGCTGCCCCACCTGGGGCTGGTTCCAATGCCGCTCGCCGAAGTGCTGTATGAGTCCGGCGCGCAGTTGCAATACGTCTACTTCCCTACCAGCGCGATCGTGTCCCTGCAATACGTCATGGAGAATGGCTCATCGGCCGAAATTGCCGGAGTGGGTAACGAGGGCGTCGTTGGCATTTCGCTATTCATGGGGGGCGACACCACGCCCAGCCGGGCGATTGTGCACACTGCCGGCTATGGCTATCGGCTCAAGGCGAAGTTGCTGCTGGAGGAATTCAATCGTATCGGGGGGCGCCGCGCCGGGGTATTGCAGCACCTGTTGCTGCGCTACACCCAGGCGCTGATGACACAAACGTCGCAGACCGCAGTGTGTAACCGGCACCATTCGGTGGACCAGCAGCTTTGTCGCTGGCTATTGTTGACCCTCGATCGCTTGCCTTCAAATGAGTTGACCATCACCCAGGAATTGATTGCCAGCATGCTCGGCGTGCGGCGCGAAGGTGTTACCGAGGCGGCCGGCAAGCTGCAGCGGGATGGCTTGATTCGCTATAGCCGTGGCCATATCGAGGTGCTTGATCGGGCAGGCCTGGAGAGCCGGGTTTGCGAGTGTTACAGCGTGGTCAAAATAGAAATCAAGCGTCTGCTCACTGACGTGGCTGCGGTATAGCCTGTTCAGGTCATTGGTTGGGAGCGGCGCCAGACTGCGTATTTAAACCTGGGCGCTTTCAAGTCGGACGGAACTTGGCCGATAACCGTTTATGCTGAAAAAAATCAATATCCAGGATGTGCGCCTGGGGATGTGTATTCACGAAATCTGCGGTAGCTGGATGGATCATCCGTTCTGGAAGAGATCGTTTACGCTCTCCGATGAAACGGATTTCAATACGCTCGTACATTGTGGCGTGGAAGAGGTGTGGATCGACACCAGCAAGGGACTGGATGTTGAAGCGCCGGCAGGAGCACGCTGCGCCGCAGCAGAAAACCCACGCGCAGAAAACACATTTCATCTGGCGGCTGAATGCGCAAAAGAACAAGCGCCAGCGCGTGCGAGTTTGCAAGATGAACTGGTGCGCGCCAGAAAAATACACGCCAAAGCCGCGCGGGTGGTGGCCTCCATGTTCGGCGAAGCGCGCATGGGAAATGCCATCAAGGTGGAGCAGGTGGCTACGCTGGTAGGGGAGATCAACCAGTCGATTGCACGTAATTCAGATGCGTTGATCAGCCTCGCGCGCCTGAAAAATGCCGACAATTACACCTATTTGCATTCGGTCGCGGTGTGCGCCTTGATGATTGCCCTGGGCCGCCAGCTTGGCCTGGAAGGCGCAGTTCTGAATGAAGCCGGGATGGCCGGCCTGTTGCATGACGTGGGCAAGATGTTCATTCCTGGCGACGTATTGAACAAGCCGGGACGCCTCACGGACGAGGAGTTCGTTGTCGTCAAGGCGCACCCGCAAAAGGGCTGGGAACTGCTCAAGAACTGTCCCGGTGTGAACGATATGGCGCTGGACGTGTGTTTGCATCATCACGAGAACGTGGCCGGCACAGGCTATCCCGATCGGCTTTCCGGTGAGGCGCTGACCCTGTATGCGCGTATGGGTGCAGTGTGCGATGTGTATGACGCCATCACTTCGAATCGCTGCTACAAGACGGGGTGGGAACCGGGAGAAGCCATCCGCAAAATGACCGGATGGAAAGATGGCCGCTTTGACGAGGCTGTTTTCCGCGCGTTCGTCAAAACAGTAGGCATCTATCCCGCAGGCACCCTGGTGAAGCTTAAATCCGGGCGTCTGGGTGTGGTGATGGAGCAGACCGAAAAGAACTTGCTCATGCCTGTGGTCAAGGTGTTTTTCTCCACCCGTTCGAATTCACATATCAGGCCGGAACTGGTCGATTTGTCGAAAGCGCCGGACGCCATCACCAATCTGGAAGACTCGCAGCAGTGGGGATTCGATCTGAATGCGTTTACCGATTTAAACATGTGAGCGCTGGCTGATCATGTATGTCCCTGGCCAGGGCGCAGTTTGTCCACCAGCTGGAGCAGCGCCTTCCCGCGGTGGCTGATCGCATTTTTTTCATCCGGTGCCAGTTCGGCACCGGTCTTGCCCAATTCAGGCACTAAAAAATAGGGATCATAGCCGAAACCGCCATCGCCGCGCGGGGTGTCGATGATTTCACCGTGCCAGCTGCCTTCGGCAATCAGGGGCTGCGGATCGTCGGCGTGGCGCAGGTAGACGATGACGCAGTAATAGTGAGCGCGCCGGTTGCTTTGTCCGGCAAGCGCGGCAACCAGTTTTTCATTATTGCGCCGGTCGGATTTGGGCTCGCCGGCGTAGCGGGCGGAATACACGCCGGGCGCGCCGCCGAGGGCATCCACGCAGATGCCGGAGTCGTCAGCCAGCGCCGGCAGGCCGGTGAGGTACGCGGCGTGGCGTGCCTTGGCGATACAGTTCTCGACAAAGGTGACAAAGGGCTCTTCAGCCTCGGGCACGTTACAGGCGGATTGCGGCACGGCCTCGAATCCCAGCGGGGCGAGAATGCGGCTGATTTCGCGCAGTTTGCCGGGGTTGTTGCTGGCGATGACGAGTTTTTGCATGTTATCCATTCAGAACAGATACGCTGCCATTCCGGCGCGCGGATGGCGGGTGACGCTACATTCCCAGCGCCTGCTTTTGCAACGCGACCAGCTGACGGATGCCGCTGTCGGCCAGATCCAGCAGCGCGTTTAATTCAGCGCGCGAATAGGCTGCACCCTCGGCGGTACCCTGTACTTCAATCAGCCCGCCGCGCCCGGTCATCACCACGTTCATGTCGGTGTCGCAGCCGGAGTCTTCCAGGTAATCGAGGTCGAGCACGGGTACGCCCTGATAAATGCCAACCGAAATGGCCGCCACAAAATCGCGGATCGGCGATTCGGTGAGCAGGCTGCGCGCCAGCAGGGTGCCAATGGCGTCGTGCACGGCAACGAAGGCGCCGGTGATGGAGGCGGTACGCGTGCCGCCGTCAGCCTGGATGACGTCACAATCTATGTGCAGGGTGCGTTCGCCGAGTTTGTCCAGATCTACCGCGGCGCGCAGGCTGCGCCCGATCAGGCGCTGGATTTCCTGGGTGCGGCCGGACTGTTTGCCGCGCGCGGCTTCGCGGTCCATGCGGCTGCCGGTGGAACGCGGCAGCATGCCGTATTCGGCGGTGAGCCAGCCCTGGTTTTTGCCTTTGAGAAAGGCAGGGACTTTTTCAACTACGCTGGCGGTGCAGATCACCTTGGTGTCGCCGCATTCGACCAGCACTGCGCCTTCGGCGTGTTTGGTGTAGTTGCGGGTGAACCGGATGTCACGTAACTGGTCAGGCTGACGCTGGCTGGGACGGGGGGTGCTCATGAGTGCTTACTTTCCTGAGTATTTTTTGATGGCATTCTGGATTTCGGCGATGGCGCGCTCGACTTCGTCTTCGGCCAGATCCGGCGGCGCTGCGGGGAACTCGTCCATTCTGGTGGTGAAGGTATTAACCGGCATGGACAAGGTGGACACCGACTGGCTGCCGGGTTCGCCCAGCGCACCCCAGGTCATGGCAATCGCTGACAGGTTGTCACCGGCATGGCCAGCGCGCAGCTCCGCGTGATCCATCAAAAATTCGACCGCACGTGCCAGCGGGAAAGCGCGCAGCGTGGCGGCAATCTGTTCTTCGGTGAGCGCACCCCACAGGCCATCGGTGCAGAGCAGGATGGTGTCGTGCTCGGATAGCGGTATGGGACGCGAGACTTCCACCTCGGGAGGCATGTGGCCGCCCAGGCAGTTGTAGATTTTGTTGCGGTCGGGATGGGTTTTCATCTCTTCCTGGGTGATGAAACCGTCATCGCATAACTGTTGCACGGTGGAGTGATCGCGGGTGCGCGTCACCAGGCCGCTGTCGCCGTACAGGTAGAGCCGCGAATCGCCCGCATGCGCCCACCACGCGGTATCATCCTGCAACACGCAGGCCACGCAAGTGGTATGCGGTATTTCGGCCAGATTATGCGTGCGCGAGTGGTCGTTGATGGCCTGGTGCGCGCGCTCCAGTGCGCCATGCAGGAATGCAGCGGGCTCATTGAGCTTGGGCCGGGCATTGCGCTGGAAGGTTTCTGCCAGGGTCTGAACGGTAATCTGTGCGGCCAGCTCGCCGTGCGAATGGCCGCCCATACCGTCGGCGACCACCATCAGCAGGGCATCGCGGCTGTAGGAATAGGCAACTCGATCCTGATTATAGTTACGGCCACCCTGACGGCTTGCCTGATAGATGGAAAAGTGCATTTTGGTATCTTGTCCCTTACACCTGAATCAGAAAATTTCGCGGTTGAATGTCTTGCGCAGGCTGGCCATTATTTTGCGCTTTTTGCTGAGCGGCGGGGGGGGTTCCATCAGCGCTTTTTGCAGGGTGAAAACGCTCTGCGGACGTGCCATGTAGTCCAGCCGCAGGCAGCCATCTATAATTTCCAGCAGACGCTCAGAGTATTCGCCTGTCCAGGTCGAGCGCGCTGAGGCAAGTCTGTCGCTGACCAGGCGTGCGTCGGCTGCCTGGGGGGCAAATCCGGCCAGGCACGCATACAGGCTGGCGCCCACGCTGTAGATGTCAGTCCACGGCCCCAGCATGGTCTGGTCGGTGTACTGTTCCGGTGCTGCAAAGCCTGGCGTATACATCGGTGCAAGGAGGGGCTGGTCGAGGGTGAGGGTCTGACGCGCGGCGCCGAAATCAATCAGCACCGGCGAGCCATCCATGCGTATGTAAATATTGGAGGGCTTGATGTCGAGGTGCAGCAGCTTTTGTGTATGCACCTCGCGCAGGCCGTTGAGCAGTTCAGCAAACACGCGCCGAATGAAGCCTTCGCGCACTTCGCCGCGGTGCGCGCGGATGTGATCCTGCAGGGTCTTGCCGCGCTCGTAGCGCATTACCATGTACACGGTGTCGTTGGCGCGGAAAAAATTCTGCACCCGTACTACGTTAGGGTGGAGAATGCGCGCCAGCGAGCGGCCTTCCTCAAAGAAGCATTTCATGCCGTAGCGGAAGGCGTTGGCGTTTTCCTGGGTGATGGGTTCGACCAGATCGTTTTCACCGCGTTTGACCAGACTGCCGGGCAGGTATTCCTTGATTGCCACGGGCTGGTCGGCGCTGTCGTAGGCCAGGTAAACCAGACTGAAACCGCCGCCGCCGATTTTGCGCACGATGCGGTAGTCCATGAGCAGATAGCCATTGGGCAGAGCGTAGTTGGGTTGAGCAGCCATGAATCAGCGATGTACCATGCGGGTTTGTCGTGTTGGTTTTAATGGCGCATCCCGCCGACGTTTTGAATCGAATTGTGTGCGATTAACGGCAACAAAGTAAAGAAAGTTTAGTGGGTACCCTAAATGATATCTAGCATGACCGGTTACGCGGCGGCGTCTGTGCACCACGCCGGACTGCATCTGAGCCTGGATCTGCGCTCGGTAAACTCGCGCTATCTGGAAATCCATTTCCGCTGCGGCGATGAATTCCGGACCATCGAGCCGCATCTGCGCGAACGTATCGCCCAGCACGTCCAGCGCGGCAAGCTGGAATGCCGTGTGCTGCTGGACAGCAGCGCTGGCGCAGAGCGCGAATTGCAGCTCAATCTGGCCTTGCTGGAACGCCTGAGCGGATTGGGTGAGGTGGTGACCCGGCACCTGCCTGGCGCGCTGCAAATGAGTGTGGCCGAGGTGCTGCGCTGGCCGGGTATGCTGGATGACCCGCTGGCCAACCAGGATCTGACCCGGCCCTGCCTGCAGCTACTCGACACGGTGCTGGATGAATTTGTTGCCAGCCGGCAGCGCGAAGGTGCCAGGCTGCGTGCGCACCTGCTGGAGCGTGCAGCGCAGATGGAGGCGCACATCGGCCGCGTTGCACCGCGCCTGCCGGAACTGGTGCGCGTTTATCAGGACAAGCTGGCGCAGCGCTTTACCGAAGTGCTGGGCAGCGCAGATGATGAACGTATCCGTCAGGAAATCGCGCTGTTCGCGCAGAAAATAGATGTGGACGAGGAGCTGTCGCGCCTCGGTGTGCACATTCGAGAGGTGCGGCGTATTCTCGACACGGACGGTGCGGCCGGCAAACGCCTGGATTTCCTCATGCAGGAGCTGAACCGCGAGGCCAATACCCTGGGTTCCAAGTCGGTGAGCGTGGAGACCACCCAGGTGGCAATGGAACTCAAGGTGCTGATCGAGCAGATGCGCGAGCAGGTACAAAATCTGGAATAAGGAGCAGAAATGATCCCAGGGAGTCTGTTTATAGTCGCTGCGCCCTCCGGGGCGGGCAAAACCAGTCTGGTGCGCGAACTGCTGGCGCGCGATGAGCGGGTGCGCCTGTCCATCTCATACACCACGCGCGCGGCGCGTCCCGGCGAGGTGGATGGCCGCGACTATCATTTTGTCAGCAAGGAAAAATTCATCGCCCTGCTCGAGGCCGGTGAGTTTCTCGAGAGCGCCGAAGTGTACGGCAATTATTACGGCACGTCGGAGCGCTGGATACGCGAAGCGATGGCGGCGGGTGACGATATTCTGCTGGAGATAGACTGGCAGGGCGCAGCCCAGGTGCGGCGCCTGTTTGCCGAGGCGATAGGCGTGTTTATCATGCCGCCTTCGCTGCAGGCCTTGCAGCAGCGCCTGACCGGGCGCGGCCAGGACAGCACCGAGATAATCGCGCGGCGCATGGCCGCTGCGCGCGAGGACATCAGCCATGTCAGCGAGTTTGACTATGTTATTATCAATGACGATTTTGCCGAGGCAGTGGCGGATCTGTGTGCGTTGTTCCGCACCCGGCGTTTGCAGACCAGCCGGCAACTGGCGCGATACGCGTCCCTGTTTCACCAATTCAACCCTTGAGGATTTCACCATGGCGCGTATTACCGTTGACGATTGCATCAACAACATTACCAACCGTTTTGAATTGACCCTGGTCGCCACCATTCGCGCGCGCCAGATTGCCAATGGCCATGCCCCGCTCGTTGAAGCCGGTCGCGACAAGCCTACCGTGGTGGCATTGAAGGAAATCGCTGCCGGCAAAGTAGGCAGGGAAATCCTCAATCGCGGGCGCGCCTGATCACTATCAGTCCATGCCCGAACTCGAGGAAATCGGCGCAGAGCTGGCCTACCTCAAACCTGACGATATCCGCCAGGTCACTGCCGCGTTCGAGTACAGCCGCGCCGCGCACAGCGGCCAGTTCCGCAAGAGTGGCGAGGCGTATATCCACCATCCGGTCGCGGTAACGGGGATACTGGCGCAGTGGCATCTTGACCCGCAAGCCTTGATGGCTGCGTTGCTGCACGATGTGGTGGAAGACACCCCCACCACCAAGGACGAAATCAGCGCGCGCTTCGGTAAATCCGTGGCGGAACTGGTGGATGGGGTGTCCAAGCTGGATAAAATGGAGTTCCAGACCGAGGAGCACGCGCAGGCGGAAAACTTCCGCAAAATGCTGCTGGCCATGGCGCGGGATGTACGTGTCATCCTCATCAAGCTGGCTGACCGCCTGCACAACATGCGCACGCTGGGATCGATGGCTGTTGAAAAGCGGCGCCGCATCGCCCAGGAAACGCTCGATATCTACGCCCCGATTGCCAACCGGCTCGGGCTCAACAGTATCTACCAGGAACTGGAAGATCTGTGCTTTCAAAACCTCCATCCCAACCGTTACCGCGTACTGGCCAAGGCGGTCAAGGCCGCGCGCGGCAACCGCAAGGAAGTGGTGGAAAAAGTGCGCGAGGCGATCCAGGGCAAGCTCGCCAGCGCCAATATCCATGCCTTGGTCAGCGGGCGCGAGAAGCATCTGTATAGCATTTACAAGAAAATGCAGGAAAAATCCCTGGCGTTTTCCGAGGTGTTCGACATCTACGGCTTCCGCGTGCTGGTGGACGACATTCCCGCCTGCTATCTGGCGCTGGGCTGTATGCATGGGCTGTACAAGCCCATTCCCGGCAAATTCAAGGACTATATTGCGATCCCCAAGGCCAACGGCTACCAGTCGCTGCACACCACGCTGTTCGGCCCGTTCGGCACGCCTATCGAGATCCAGATTCGTACCCAGGACATGCACAAGCTGGCGGAGGCGGGTGTGGCCTCGCACTGGCTCTACAAGAGCAGTGACACCAGCATCAACGACGCGCAGCAAAAAACCCACCAGTGGCTGCAGTCGCTGCTGGAAATCCAGGAAGGCGGCGGCGACTCGGCGGAATTTCTGGAGCACATCAAGGTGGACCTGTTCCCGGATGAGGTGTACGTATTCACGCCCAAGGGCAAGATACTCTCGCTGCCGCGCGGCGCCACAGCGGTGGATTTTGCCTACGCCGTGCACACCGATGTCGGTAATCATTGCGCGGCGGTCAAGGTGAATGGCGAACTGATGCCGATGCGTATCCAGTTGCGCAACGGCGACCAGGTGGAGGTGTTGACTTCACCCAATGCCTGGCCCAACCCGGCGTGGGTCAATTTTGTTGTATCCGGCAAAGCGCGTGCCCATATCCGCCACTATCTGCGCACCATGCACGCCGAAGAATCCGCCCAGCTCGGCGAGCGTCTGCTTGATCAGGCGCTGCGCGCGCTGGGCGCCGACCCGGGTAAAATCCAGGCCAGCTGCTGGGAGCGCCTGCACAAGGAAACCGGCAAGGAGCGCGTGGAAGTCCTCACCGATATCGGTCTGGGCAAGCGCCTCAACGTGGTGGTGGCACGCCAGTTGCTGGCGCAGGAAACCGGCCAGCCGGTGCAGCGTCCCCATGGGGCCATCGCCATCCGCGGCTCCGAAGGGGTAGCGGTACAGCTGGCCAAATGTTGCCATCCGATACCGGGCGACCCCATTATCGGTTTCATCAAATCCGACCAGGGCCTGGTTATTCATACCCACGATTGTCCCTCCATCAAGCACTATCGCGACGATCCGGACAAATGGCTGGACGTGGAGTGGGAGCCGGGGCTGACTAAAATGTTCGACGTCAACATCAAGCTCATCGTGCTCAACCAGCGTGGGGTGCTTGCCAAATTGGCGGCAGTTATTGCCGAGGAAGGCTCCAATATCGACAATGTGGCGATGGAGGAAGAAGACGGCAGCCAGTACACCACCATCTATTTCACTTTGCAGGTAGAACAGCGCATGCACCTGGCTCGCATCATGCGCAGCTTGCGGGTTCTGCCCGAGGTGGTGCGCATCATGCGTGTGAAAAACCGCAAGGATGGGCGCGTGCAGACGCAGTAGTTGTGCGGGCGGCCAGCCACTGAAATTCAAATCGAACAGGAACGCTCATGAGCAAACACATCATCCGCACCGACGCCGCACCCGTCGCGATTGGCACTTATTCGCAGGCAGTGAAAGCGGGCAATACCGTTTACTTGTCCGGCCAGATCGGCCTCGACCCGGCCACCATGCAGATGGCCGCGGGCACGGAGGCGCAGATTCACCGCGTATTTCAGAACCTCAAGGCAGTGGCTGAAGCCGCAGGCGGCAGCCTGGCCGATGTGGTCAAGCTCAATGTGTTTCTGACTGACCTGAGCCACTTTGCCAGGGTGAACCAGATCATGGCTGAATATTTCAGCGAGCCCTACCCGGCGCGTGCCGCGGTGGGCGTGGCGGCACTGCCGCGCGGCGCCGAGATCGAGGCCGACGGGGTAATGGTGCTGGGTTAAGCGGATTGGCTGCACCGTCCAAGCCCGCCGGGGCGGGCAATGCGCTGCCTCCGGTGTTCACCAAACTGGGACTGCATACCCCGGCGGACTTGATCCTGCATCTGCCGTTGCGCTATGAGGATGAAACCCGTATCTCCGCCATTGCCGATGCCCTGCCAGGCCGCGCCACCCAGGTACAGGGCGTGGTTACCCATTGTGAGGCCAAATACAAGCCGCGCCGCGCGCTGATTGCGCGCATTCGCGACGACAGCGGCGGCGAGATCAGCCTGCGTTTCATCAATTTTTACGGCAGCCAGGCCAAACAGTTTGCCGAGGGCAACCTGATCCGCGCATTGGGCGAGGTACGCGGCGGCTTCTGGGGGCTGGAGATGGTGCATCCGCGCTACCGCGTGGTGAGTGCCGAAGCGCCGTTGCCGGACAGCCTCACGCCGATTTACCCCGCCGCCGCAGGCGTGGCGCAAACGCTGCTACGCAGACACATCGGTGCCGCACTGACGCAGGCGGATTTGACCGACACGCTGCCGGACAGCCTGCGCAGCCGCTTTAATCTGCCCGACTTTGCCAGCAGTGTGCGTACCCTGCACAACCCCCCTCCCGACATCCCGCCAGCTCAACTCGAATACCGCACCCATCCGGCGTGGCGGCGTATCAAGTTCGACGAGCTGCTGGCGCAGCAATTGTCGCTGCGTCTGGCGCGCAACGCCCGGCGCGCACAGGGCGCACCCATGCTGGCGGGTGAGGTGGCGCTGGTGACACAACTGCAGAATTCCCTGCCGTTCCGGCTCACCGCCGCTCAGCAGCGCGTGTGGCATGAAATTCGTACCGACCTTGCCGCGTGCCACCCCATGCAGCGCCTGCTGCAGGGCGATGTGGGCAGCGGCAAGACGGTGGTTGCCGCGCTCGCCGCTGCGCAGGCCATCGGGCATGGCTATCAGGCCGCGTTCATGGCGCCGACCGAAATTCTCGCCGAGCAGCATTATCACAAGCTCACGCAATGGTTCGCGCCACTGGGCATTGAGGTGGCATGGCTGGCTGGGAGCCTGTCCAAAAAAGACAAACAGGCCGCGGTGGCGCGGCTGGTGTCTGGGGAAGCACGGCTTGCAGCGGGTACTCACGCGCTGTTTCAGGAGCAGGTTGAATTTGCCAATCTGGGGCTTGCCATCATTGACGAGCAGCACCGCTTTGGCGTCGCCCAGCGCCTGGCGCTGCGCCGGAAGGGCAACCAGCCGCATCAATTAATGATGAGCGCCACCCCGATCCCGCGCACGCTCTCCATGAGCTATTACGCTGATCTCGATGTGTCGGTGATTGACGAACTGCCACCGGGGCGCAGCCCGGTTGTGACCAAGCTTCTGGCCGACAGTCGCCGTGAGCAGGTGGTCGAGCTGGTGCGCGAACGCTGCCGCGCAGGGGGGCAAGTCTACTGGGTGTGTCCGCTGATTGAAGAATCGGAGAAACTGCAGTTGCAGACCGCGCTGGATACCCACGCAGTGCTCGCGTCTGCGCTGCCCGAGCTCGATATCGGCCTGGTCCACGGGCGCATGAACGGCCGCGACAAGGCGGTGGTAATGGCCGGTTTCAAATGTGGTGATCTGCAATTACTGGTGGCGACCACGGTGATCGAGGTGGGCGTGGATGTGCCGCGCGCCTCGCTGATGGTGATCGAACACGCCGAGCGCATGGGCTTGGCACAGCTGCATCAGTTACGCGGCCGGGTCGGGCGCGGCAGTACGCAAAGCGCGTGCATCCTGCTCTACCAGCAGCCGTTGTCAGACGCCGCCCGTGCCCGGCTCAAGGTGATTTTCGAGAACAGCGACGGCTTCGTCATCGCACGCGAGGATTTGCGCCTGCGCGGCCCGGGCGAATTCCTCGGCGCACGCCAGTCGGGTGCACCCATGCTGCGCTTTGCCGATATCGAGGCGGATGCCGATATACTCGAACAGGCGCGCGCCGCCGCCGAATGGCTGCTCATTCATGATGGACTGGCGGCACGGAACCATGTCTTGCGCTGGCTGGGCGGACGCCAGGATTATATTAAAACCTGATTGAATGGTTGTAATGTACCAGACAGCTTTTTCGGCAGATGTCGTTAACGCTACGTACGGCGCAATCATAAGCTCCGCCAATAAACAGGAGATTGCAGATGAACATGCGACTATGGCAGGGGTTGATATTACTCGGCATGCTGATTGCACGGCCAGGCATGGCTGCGGAAACGCTGTTTCTCGGGATACAGGACTACAACCGCAGTCCCATCGTAGTGGCGGAGGAGTTCCATGGGCTGACCAGTTACCTCAGTCGGGTGCTGAAGCGTCCGGTCAAAGTCGAAACGGTGCGCGACTACAGCAAGTATCTGGCAGAAGCCAAACAAAAACAATTCGCCTTCATGTTTGCGCCACCCTCCATGATCATGCAGGCCAACAAACTGGCCGGCTATGAGCCAATAGCTAAAATTCCGGGACAGATATCTGCCGGTTTCATGGCGCTGGCGTCCAGCGGCATTGCTTTTCCGGAGGACATGAAAGGCAAGCGCATCGGTTTTACCGACGAGGACTCCATGGTCACCCAGCTGGCGCTGGCGGAGTTGCGCAGCAAGCATATTGATCCGGCCAAATACTTCAAGAGCGTGGCCTATTACCATGACGTGGACGGCATTGTGACCGCATTCAAGTACCGGCTGATCGACGTCGGCGTAGCCAATACCGGGGTGTTGAGCCTATGGAACAACAACGGCATGGATCTCAACCTTATCATGCAGAGCAAGGGCGTGCCCCACCTCACCTTTGCCACGCGCGGAGACCTGCCGAGCGAAATCAAACAGGCAGTTGCCCAGGCGCTGGTACGCGCAGACAAGGATAAGGAAGCACAAAGTTACTTCAGGAATACCGGCTACTCCAGTTTCGAGCCGGCCAGCCTGGCTGATTATAAAGATATGGTTCTGTTGTTGAACATCCACTGAGCTTATCCGGAAAGTTGCAGTTGTGCGTGTCAGGTAATGGTTCCGTGCTGCCCGTGGTTAACCGCTTTTTCCAGGTTCAATTGGGTGTATGCCGCATGGCATAATGGCGGGGTTTGCTTAACCATCGCCTACCATGTCCGGCCTGTGCAATTCATCTTCCTGGCGCACCCAGCTGATTGGCGTTCACGGCGCCGCGCGCGGCTGGCTTACCGATCAGGGTTCGCTCACGCGCCGCATTATCGAGCATTGCCCACAGTTCAGTGTGCGTCATCTGCGCCAGTATTCGGGCCGGGCGGATCTGGACGAGGCGGCGATGTGCGGGCTGAGTGCGGCACCGATGGCGTTGCTGCGCGAAGTATTTCTGTATTGTCACGACACCCCGGTGGTGTTCGCCCACAGCGTGTTGCCGCACAGCAGCTTGCGCGGCGCCTGGACAAAACTCGGCAAGCTGGGTAACCGCCCCCTGGGCGCAGCACTGTTCGCCAATCCGTGCGTGCGCCGCGCGCCTCTCGCATTCAAACGTCTCGGCGCACGCCATCCGTTGTACCAGCGTGCCTGCGCACAGCTTGACCAGCGCCCGCCGTATCTGTGGGCGCGGCGCTCGCTGTTTGGCCTGCAGGGCCGTCGCATTCTGGTCACCGAGGTTTTTTTACCCACGCTTATGGAGTTGTCATGACACTGGCGCAACGCTTGAGCCTGTACGAAAAACTGATGCGCCTGGATAAGCCGATCGGCATTCTGCTGCTGCTGTGGCCCACCCTGTGGGGGCTGTGGTTCGCATCGGCGGGACGCCCGGAATTGATGGTGCTGTGGATTTTTGTGCTGGGCACGGTGCTGATGCGCTCTGCCGGCTGTGTCATCAATGACTATGCCGACCGCGATTTCGACGCCCACGTGGCGCGTACCAAAGATCGCCCGCTGGCGGCAGGCAGGGTGAGCGGCAAGGAGGCGCTGCTGCTTGCTGCTACCCTGTCCGTGCTGGCTTTTTTGCTGATCCTGCCACTCAACCGGCTGGTGATGATGTTGTCCGTGCCGGCGCTGTTCCTGGCAGCCAGCTATCCCTTCACCAAGCGCTTTTTTGCCATTCCGCAAGCGTATCTGGGCATCGCTTTTGGCTTTGGTATCCCCATGGCCTATGCCGCCCAGCTCGACAGCGTGCCGCTGGAAGCCTGGCTGCTGCTGGGGGCGAATATCTTCTGGGCGATTGCCTACGACACTGAGTACGCCATGGTGGATCGTGACGACGACATGAAAATCGGCATCAAGACTTCAGCGCTGACGTTTGGCCGTTTCGATGTGGCGGCAGTGATGCTGTGTTATGCCGCGACTTTGGTATTGCTTGCGTACGTGGGCTGGCGCCAGGGCAGGGGGCTATGGTTCGGCGCCGGGCTGGGCGTGGCGGCGGCAATCGCTGTTTACCATTACACGCTGATCCGGGGCCGCGACCGCACGCGCTGCTTCAAGGCTTTTCTGCACAATAACTGGCTGGGCGCGGCGGTGTTCGCCGGAATTGCGCTGGACTACTGGCTGCGTTAATCCAACCCGGAAAAGGCGATGGGCCACGGAGAGCACGGAGGGAAGCAATGAAACAATGAAGGCAAAAGGCGAAAATTAAGGCCCAGGGAAGTGTCTTGAATTCTGCCTTTTGCTTTCTCGTTTTCCTCAGTGTTCTCCGTGGCCAATAGCCTTTTCCAGCCTCAATCAGTTTTTTGCGTGCAATCCACGCGCTTGAGTTGCGTGTCCGCAAAAGCCTGCCGGAGTTGCGCCATTGTTGCCTGCTCGGCAGCGTCCAGGTCGCGCAACGCAAATACGCTGGCGGTTTTGCCGCGCGCCTCGATGCGCGCAGTCTGCACGCCCTTCTTGCGCAGTTCGGCCACGCGCGCCTCGGCAATCGACTGTTTGGCATACAGCCCGAGCGAAATGGCATTTTGCCACTTGCCAGCCGGGCGTACCACGGCAAGGTCACGCACCCCCAGGTTTGCCAGTTGCGCAGCCTTGTTATCGGCGTCCGCCTTGGATGCCAGCGGTGGGTAATACACCCAGTAGGGGCCGCCTGGCGTGCCTTGATCCTGGCGTGTCAGGCGCTCGCCCAGTTTGAGCTGATCCAGCGCGGCGACGGCGTTGTCCAGTTGCGCCGGCGCTACCGGTCCCCACGTCATGCAGATTTTGTCGTTGGTGTTGGGCTTTGAGACTGATGCCAGTGCGGGCTGCGACGCGGGTATGGGTGCGCGCACGGGCGGCGTCCCGGGGGATGGAGTGGCACGCGGCTCCCCAACCAGCGCGATACGCTGCGGGTACAACGCAGGATGCACGTTGCGCGCAGCAGTCATGCTGTCACCCCATTGCAGCATGGCGAATACGGCCAAATTGGCAAGCAGCAATAATAAAAACAGCAGTCTCACAAATACTCCTCGTGCGCAATGGTGCGCAACCCCTCCAGTACCAGATTTTCCACCAGCCGCAGCGGTTGCGGAAGATGCGTGGCAAGACGCGCGCCATCGCCCCCGCTGACCATCAACTCCGGCATACTCCCGGCATGGTGTGCCAGTTGCGCGTGGAGCAGGGCCACCGCACCGGTAATCGCCAGGATGCGCCCGCTCTCCAGCGCATCCGCCGTATTGTCCGGCCACGCGCTGAACCTGCCCGAGTCGTTTGCCAGCCCCGCAGTGCCTTGCTGCAGCATGCTGCCCATCATGCGGTAGCCGGGCAGGATGATGCCGCCCAGGAAATCGCCTTGGTGCAGCGCATCCACGGTGATCGCCGTGCCGGCGTTGACCACCAGCGCAGTACCGGCGCCGAGGTGGTGCGCACCAATCAGCGCAGCCCAGCGGTCTGCGCCCAGCTGTGCGGGTGCGGCGTAAGCATTGCGTACCCCGCACTGGCTGGCGCGGGCAGTCACTTGTTGCACACTGATCGCGTAGCGCGCCAGGCCGGGTTCGAGCGCGGCTTGCAGTTGCGCTCCGGCGACATTGCTGAGCACAATTCGCTGCGGCGCGGGGAGCTTGTCCAGCGCGCGCTCAAATTCGGCTATTTCACGGTGCGCGCACTGACCGTGGACCAGCCATGTCAGCCCGTCGTGCAGCCCCCATTTAATGCGGGTGTTACCCGCGTCGATCGCCAGTATCATGAAATGCGGCGGGTCAGATGGACTTCACCGCCATTGAGCGCCAGCTGCTTTCCGTCTGCGCTTTGCAGCAGCAGCGCACCGTCTGCGGACAAGCCAATGGCAGTGCCGATCTGGTCGCTGCCATTGGCGAGCAGCACGCGCACCGGCTTGCCCTGGTAAGCGTGTGCGGCAAGCCATTCCGCGCGCAGCTGGGCGAGCCCGGATTGCTCGAAATCCTGCATCACGTCATCCAGGTGAATCAGCAGCGCAGCCAGCAAGGTGTTGCGCTCGACGCGTGTGCCGCACACTTCGTTCAGGTCGGTCACTGCCTGGTCGATTTCAGCGCGCACCGGCGCTGGCAGCTGCAAATTGATTCCGATGCCGATCACCGCAAGTGACGGTCCCATCACATCGCCCTGCACTTCAATCAGAATTCCCCCCAGCTTGCGGTAGTGCCAGAGCAGGTCGTTCGGCCATTTGAGTTGTACCGCATCCGCGCCGGATTGGCGCAATGCGCGCAGCAGCGCCACCCCCACTGCCAGGCTCAAGCCTGAAAGCGCCGCGATACCTGTATCAAAACGCCACAGCACCGAGCAGGCGAGACTGCCGCCCAGCACGCTTTGCCAGACGCGTCCGCGCCGGCCGCGCCCGGCAAGCTGAATCTCTGCCACCAGACAGCTGCGGTGCGGTGCGCCGTCTGCCGCTGCCCGCATCAGCTCGGTATTGGTCGAGTCGAGGTGCTCGGCCACGCGGATGTGAAAACGCCCGGCGTGTGTGCCCAGCGCATCCTCAATCATGCTGGCGTCGAGCCAGTCGGGCGCAGCGGGCAGACGATAGCCGCGGCCCCGCACCTTGTACAGCACCGCGCCGTGATCCTGTGCCACCTGCAGTGCATTCCACACGCTGGCGCGCGACACGCCAAAGCGCTGCGCAAGCGTTTCCCCGGAATGGAATTCACCGTCGGACAGGACACGCAGCAGAGGGAGCAATAATGGATTCAAAGCACACAACCGGGACTGGATTTGCACGAGTTTAGCATGCCGGATTAGTCCTCCAGCAGCCCGCTGGGCAGGCCGTCTATGCTCATGCGGTTTTTCTCGCGCCAGTAGTCGAGGAGCCCGGCAGCGCCTTTCTTTTCCGCCCAGCGTGCCAGGGTGTCACGCTCGCCCGCGTAAACATATTGCGGTACCGCGTAGCCGCACGAAGTCTGCACCGAATCCACGTTCAGCTCGATGATCTGACGCTGCGCCGGCAGCGCAGGGAAATGTGCACGCAAGGACGCCCAATCGGCATCGCGCGGTTTCACTGCGCGGCCTTGCCCATACAGCCGCAGGATCAGCGGGTCGGCGTCGAAGCTGCAAAACATCAGCGTCATGCGCCCGTTTTCCAGCAGGTGTGCGGCGCTCTCGTTGCCGCTGCCGGTGAGGTCAAGGTACACCACCCGGTCAGGGCTGAGCACGCGCAGGCTGTCCATGCCTTTGGGTGAAAGGTTGATGCGCCCGGCCGCCGGTGCCGTGGCAGTAAAAAAAATTTTCTGGCGACGAATAAAAAGCTGCTGTTGTTCGGTAAGTGCGGGATAGAATTTAGCCATGATTTTTTTCCTGTTCTTGCCAGCGGGAGTTCAAAAACTTTGAAAACGCGACTAACCACGGAGCGCACGGGGATCACGCGGAAAGCAAAGGGTTTTCTCCTTATCGTACTGGACAATGTTTCCGACCTGGCGGCGAGTATGGCGGGGCGCAGTTGCCGTGGCTCGCAGCGGATTTGCATGCGCTTCCTGTCCGTCATTTTCCCGTCACCTGTGCGGTGGTGCCATGCCGGGATGCGTTAAACTGAACAACATGGATAATGAGATAAAGGGATCACATTGTTAAGCTGCATCTCCCGGCATAAAAAACATGGGCTACAAACGTAAAGCCCGCATACTGTTTCTCGGTGGTCTGCATCCGGTGCCCCCCAATCTCGCCGCGCACTATGCCAATCGTCTGGGAGCCGGATGGATGGAGGCGCGCGCCGCGGTGCTGCCCGGCGTGGCGGGCGATGTGCCGGTTCTCAGCGACAGCGCTGTGGCGTGGGCGGATTTACTGGTCACCCTGGATGCCGTAGCCAACGCTGCGCGTCCGCCGCTGCGCCCCGGCCTGCAGCATCGCCATTACCCGTTCGAGCCGCTACCCGATGTGGCCGACAAGCCTGCCTGGACCGCGCTGGCAGTTTGCATTCGCGAGCGTGTGGAGGGCATGACCGGCGGAATGCGACTGATGCAGCGGGCCAGTCTGGACGATGACGGTTTATAATCGAGGGCACCTCAAATCAACACCGAATAACAACCTATGGAGATCACCATGGCCGAAGCTGCCATTATCCGCGACAACACCGAACATGCCCAGCTGACCCAGTTTCTGACTCAGCAGTACTTGTGCGAATCGCTCACCGTGGCTGAGGTGAATACCTTGCTCAATTACCTGACCGTGTTGCGCTTCAGCAGCGACGCGGTGATCTCGGACGTCGGCGACGTCGGCGACGAACTGTATTTCGTGGTCAAAGGCGAGGTCGCACTGGTGATTCCGGATGGCACCAACGAATATGAAGTGGTGCGCTCGAGCGCAGGTGAAATGCTGGGCATGATGTCGTTTTTCGACAAGCGCGCACGTTCGGTGCGACTGGTCGCCAAGGCTGCGGATACGCAGGTGCTGAAGCTGCCGCGCGCCATGTACAAACGCATGAAAGTCGAACATCCCTATATCGCCATAAATATTGTCGAGCAGGCGGTGCTGAGCATGGACCACCTGTTCCGTGCGGTGAGCAGCGATCACGCGCAGTTCTCGCATTACCTGTACGGGCCGGGCGTCAAAACCTGACCGGGTTAAGTGCCGGCAGGATCAGTCCTGTAGAGGCGTTTAACTGAAGTGACTGGATTAAATCCGGCAGGCTTGAGTTGACATTGCTCCTGGTCTGAAACGGAAACGTGAAGGCTTGCGCTGCCAGCGCTTTATTTCACCACAACCGTGCCGGTCATGTATTTGTGAAACCCGCAATGATACTTATACGTGCCGGCTACGCTGAAGGTGTGGCTGAAACTGTCACCCTGTTTCAGCGTGTCAGAAGCAACCCCCCCCGCATCGCCGACAACACTGTGATTCACCTTGTCCTGATTGGTCCAGGTCACTTGGCTGCCGACCGGCACCTCAATGGACGCAGGTGCGAAAGCAAACGTGAAAATTGTCACGCTGCTGTCTGCATAGGCATGTAACGTCACTGCCGACAACGATACTAACGCCGCCAGTAGTAGAGAATTTTTCAAGCTTTCGAGCATTCCGGTACTCCTTGTAGCCAGCATAATCCGTCCGGACGCGCAGTCGCGCGTCCGGCGGGAATTTTACTTATGGTCAACGTCTTTTTTCATGGGCGCCAGAATCGCCAGCAGCTTGTTGCCCGCACCAATGGGCACATTGTTGTCGGCAAAGGACATTTGCAGGTCTTCCACCAGTGCGTTGAACTGTGCGGAATTGATGTTCATGCCCTTGTGCGCTTCAGCCATGCTTTCGCCCGTATAAGTACACGGACCGCCTGTCTTTGCACATACCTGCTCTACCAGCATCATTTTCAAGTGCGGGATGTTGGCATTGGCAAAGATTGGGTTGATCCGCTTGTCCGCCAGTACGTGAGTCAACAAGTCGTCAATGATTTTGGTAACGCCCGGCTTGCCGCCCAGCTGGTCATACAGGATGGGACTGTCTGCTGCCACGGCCAGATTGATGGACAGCGCCGCAAGCAGTCCGGTGAGAAGAATACGAGTTGGTTTCATGAAATTGCTCCTGGATTAGAAACTGAATTGACCGGACACATACACACCGCGCTTACTGGTCGAATTGGCGTCAGGTCGAGTGGTATCGGGTAACGCTCCCAAATCGGCATACGCTGCCACCAACGCAAAGCGTTTGTTGGGAATGTAAGCGATATAAGCATCTTTGTAGGCATCCTGTTTGGTGTGCACGCCAAGCGGTGCGCCTAATCCGTTATCCGGATTCTGACGGTATTCTGCGCCCACCAGCCAGGTATTGGCCGGGTCGAGGAATACGCCCACCGAACCTTCAAATCTGGCTTTATAGCTGTCGTTGCCGGGGCCACCAAAACCCAGCAATCCCATCTGGTTGGCTTTGGTCATGCGCACCGTACCGTTCAACAGCACATTGCGGCCTGCCAGGCCACCCAGAAATACTTTGGTGGCCGCCAGATAGAAGTCGGTGCCCGAGTCGTGACGTGCTCCCAGCACCTTTGGAATAAAGCTGTAATCGAGGTTGCGCTTGTACTGTATGCCAAATGCAACCTGCGGCAGCAGGCTGTCCTGAGCGTAAATCGCATCGCCGAATAATTTTACTTTCGCACCAAAAACATCCTGGCGGATAGCCGGCGATATATTGAGCCCAAGTCCTGACAATACGGTATTGTCCAGGCTCAGTCTTTGCCGTGCGTATGACAATTCCACGCGATCATACAGGCCGATCGCCGCACCGGTGCTGACCAGGTCATAATTGGGAACTCTGACATTCGTCAGGAATGCGCTGCCACCAATTTCATCTTCGGTTCCGTAGCCGGAAATGAGCGCCCAGGGCACTATCCCGCCGCCCGCAGAACCTTCAATCTGGGTAGCGCCTCCGGTAGCCAGCAGGCGCCCGCCGGCATGTGCGGCTGATGCGCCTGATACACACAATCCCAATGCCAAGCCACACGACAGCAGGGCGCTGTTCAGTTTTTTCCTTCTCAACGCGACTCCAGACATACAGCCTCCTCGTAAATTTCAATATTCATAAAATGTTTCTTGCGGATGTTTCCCGGTACAGTGGGTGTCCTGCCGCATTGATTCATGGCTCAGGAAAACGCCTGTAAATTGGGTTGCGGCAGGGCCTCGACAATGGGCTGAAAACACAACCGGGAAACAATGCCAGTTAGCCAATAAATGCCGCAGGGACAGGGTCTTCACCCAAGGCATTGAGCAAGACCGACCAATGCATGGTTTCATCGCCGAGTATGCTTGCCGCCGCCTTGGCTAGTTCACGGTTATGAAATACCGGTACTGCGCCTAGATACGCGAGTGCCGCGCCATGTTCCAAGCCCGCAGCGAAACGAAGTACGTCGGCCTGGTTCTTGAGCTTCTCTACCGGAAAGCCGTAGCCGTTCGCTGCGAGCGCTTCGACTGGCGTGCCGCCCAGTTTCTTGACGGTGGCACTCAATACGTCAGCATGGGCGCGATGGTGCCCCTGAAATTTCACCGCCACTGCAAGCACGGGTTTTTGCAGTAAATTGCTTTCTGCGCCCACCTGATAAGCTGCAATGGCCTGATATTCAAGAGCCAGCGCAGTATTGAGGACGGCGACGTCGTCATGGTCGCTCTTGGAGATGCCGGCTTTCATGGCCGCAGCGGCGGCTGGATTGGTGTGCGCAAGACTGACAGCCGCCAGTGCGCCCAGGGACAATACACTCGCCTGGCGCATGAATCCCCGGCGTGCGGGGTCGTTAAGAATGTTGCTCAGATCGTTTTGCATTTCCACTCTCCTTTTAGGTGATTGGGTAAGCTACCCACTACCATTTACGAGAGCCAATGCAAATTGGATTCAGGAAACGACTAAAGGCCCCTGATATAACACTGGACCAGTAGGTTGGCCAGTAGGAGAACCGCCGGCAGGTTCCAGGCTGATCGCTACCGCTTGTGCGTGCGCGAACTGGCCGCGTACCTGCGTCGGCAGCACTGCGGTTTTGCTGCCGGCAAGTGGCACGAGGCCCAGAGACACGGGTTTGCCACCCTCGGGGAGCAGCCACAGTTGCAGGGATTGATTCGCGGCCAGCATGCGTGGCGCCAAGGCCTTGATGGTGAGTTGGGAAGCGCGCGCGCTCACTATCCATGCCGGTTTGGCATGTGTATCTGTAATGAGCGCCACATAAGCAATCTCCGGAGTGCGCATAGGCGCAACAGCGATATACAGTGCGAGCCCAGCCGCAGCGGCGGTGGAAACCAGGCCAAGATTGCGCCAGAAGACGAGACTCCAGCGTGATACTGCTTGAACCCCGATGCGCGCCTGGATGCGGCGCCACACGCGCGGTGGGGGAGCAACCGGCGGCAGCGCGTGCGCCAGCGGCATCAGCCGCGTCTGCCACGCCGCTACCTCATCGCGTAGACTTGCGTCGCGCAGCAGCAAACGCTCGAAGCGCGCCCGTGCACGGCCCTGAAGTGTGCCCAGCACATATTCGCCTGCCAACCTTTGCTGTAGTTCGGGATCGTTATACTTCATGCGAATCTTCCAAACACTTTTTAATTGCGCCCATTCCGCGTCTGATCCACGTTTTTACGGTACCTATTGGCTGCTGCATATGTTGCGCCAGCTCTGAATGCGTCAAGCCATGCCAGAAAGCGAGTGCAATCGTTTGTCTTAGCCTGGCTTCGATCCGTCCCATGCAGTCATTCAACGCTGTTGCATCGCGTGACTGCTCAAGCCGTTCGAACAGGCTTGCGGATTCGTCCTTCCAGGTTTCCTCGGCATCCTCGTCCGCAGCGTCCTCGCGCTGTGGACGCCGCAGCCAGTCCAGGGCACGATTGCGCACAATATGCGTCATCCAGGTCAACGGTGCCGCTTTCCCGCTCACATAGCCCGGGGCATGATGCCAGATATTGACGAACGCCTCCTGCAAAACCTCTTCTGCCCAGTCCTGTCTTCTGACTATACGTAATGCAACGGCAAACAGTTTTGCGGACGTGACGCGATATAGACGCTCGAATGCCTGCTGATCCCTGAGGGCGCAGCGGGAAAGCAGGTTGATCAGGGGATCTTCAGCAGAAGGCGGCAGCATGTGATTGGGGTCGGTGATGTTGGTGGCGATCGTAAACAGCGTGCATGGCAAAAATTTGATGTTCAAGAGCTTGCTGCCGCCAGCATATTGCTGCTGCTACGATCGCCGACATGGGTACGAAGCCGCTGACATCGGATATCGCTCCAATGGGAGGATTCACGCCATGAAGGTGTTTCTTGATGATGAAGGAGATTTTGATGATTGTATTCCCGTGGTTCATCGGACGATGCTTTCAGGCGGCGATGCGCTTACTGCGTGTGCGATGCAGTGTGGTCACCGGATGGACACTGCGGGACACACGGCTCTGCCTTGGTGCCATGCAAAAGGCCCTGCGCACGGCGGTTTTTGGCTTGCGGCACGGGCGCAACCATACAAGCAGGCCATGGCGACTGAACATTCACTGGCCGGGGATTTTCACATACTTCTTATTAATCCGCCACAATCGACCGGCTTGCTCACGTAGGTCTTTGCATTTTCGTCTCCCTGCCCAAGTCCTGGGCCAGGGCTGCTAAATACCACCGCCAAACCCGTTCTGCCGCCATGCTTCAAACACCGTCACCGCTACCGAGTTCGACAAATTCAGGCTGCGGCTCCCCGCCATCATCGGCAGGCGGATGCGCCGCTCGCTGGTGAATTCATCCAGCACGTCACCCGGCAGCCCGCGCGTTTCCGGGCCGAATACAAACACGTCGCCCGGCGCGAATTGGCAGCAACCGATACTGGCCGAAGCTTTGGTAGTGAGCGCAAACATGCGCTGTCCGTTCAGCCCGGCGCGGCACGCCGCCCAGTCTTCATGCACCATCACCCTGGCGTACTCGTGGTAATCCAGCCCGGCGCGGCGTAGTTGTTTGTCTTCCAGCACAAAGCCCAGCGGTTTGACCAGATGCAGGGTGCAGCCAGTATTGGCCGCGAGGCGAATGACATTGCCGGTGTTGGGCGGGATTTCCGGCTGATAGAGAACGATGTTGAACATGGGCGGAAAGACCGGGTTTACGGGATATAATCAATGCATAACGATTACACGAGGTTTGCGCATGGTACCGCATTTAACGACTGCCCTCACCGGGCCGCTGCTGGACATGGAGCGGCTGATTTTGGGCGCTACCCCGCAGATTGAACGCTGGTTTCGCAACCAGTGGCAGGAGCACGCCGCACCGTTTTACACCTCGGTGGATTTGCGTAACAGCGGCTTCAAGCTTGCACCCGTAGATACCAACCTGTTCCCCGGCGGGTTTAATAATCTCAATCCCGATTTCATCCCGCTGGCGGTGCAGGCGGCGATGAGCGCGGTGGAAAAAATCTGCCCGGATGCGCAGCGCCTGTTGCTGATCCCGGAAAACCACACGCGCAATCTGTTCTATCTGCAAAACGTGGCGCAGCTGGCCAGTATCCTGCAGCAAACCGGCATGGAAGTGCGCCTGGGCAGCCTGATACCCGAGCTCACCGGGCCGCTCAAGGTGGATTTGCCAGACGGCGCATCGCTGCTGCTCGAACCCGTTGTGCGTCATGGCAACCGCATCGGTGTGGCGGGGTTCAACCCGTGTGCGATCCTGCTCAACAACGATCTCTCCGGCGGCATCCCCGCGCTGCTGCAAAACATTGAGCAATCGCTGCTGCCGCCCCTGCACGCTGGCTGGCATGTGCGCCGCAAGTCACGCCATTTTGCTGCCTACAATCAGGTGGCGACGGAGTTCGCCGCGCTGATCGGGCTCGATCCATGGTTCATCAATCCGTATTTTTCCACCTGCGGACGCGTCAATTTTCAAGAGCGCCAGGGCGAGGAATGCCTTGAGAAGAACGCTGCCATCGTGCTCGAAAAAATCCGCAAGAAATACGCTGAATACAGGATTGACGCCGAGCCTTTTGTGATTGCCAAGGCGGATGCCGGTACCTACGGCATGGGCATCATGACGGTGAAAGACCCGTCCGAAGTGCGCGAGCTGAATCGCAAGCAGCGCAACAAAATGGCGGTGGGCAAGGAAGGCCAGCAAATTTCCGAGGTCATTATCCAGGAGGGGGTGCACACCTTCGAGAGTATCAACGACGCGGTGGCAGAACCGGTGGTGTACATGGTGGACCATTTCGTGGTGGGCGGGTTTTATCGCGTGCATACCGGGCGCGGACCGGATGAGAACCTGAACGCACCGGGGATGCACTTCGTGCCGCTGGCATTCGCAACCCCGTGTTGCACACCCAACCGGTCAGCCAATCCCGATTCCACCCCCAACCGCTTCTATACTTACGGCGTGGTGGCACGGCTGGCGATGCTGGCGGCATCCATCGAGCTGGAACAAACCGACCCGGACAATCAATGAATCTTGCCTTCATCCTCGACCCGCCAGCCACGCTCAAGGCCTATAAGGACAGTTCGGTTGCCATGCTGCGCGAAGCGGGGGCACGCGGGCATGCGCTGTTTGCACTGCGCCAGGCGGACATTATCCTGCGTGACAATCAAGTCATCGGCTATGCCAAGCCACTGCGCGTTGCTGCCGACAACGCCAACTGGTTTGAGCTGGGACACGCCGAGGCGACGCCATTGAACCGCTTCGACGCGGTGGTGATGCGCAAAGACCCGCCGTTCGATACCGAATACCTGTACACCACGCATCTGCTGGAGCTGGCGCAAGGCCACGGTGCACGGGTATTCAACCGCCCCGATGCCTTGCGCGATTTCAATGAAAAACTCGCCATCGCGCGCTTCCCGCAATTTACCGTGCCCACCCTGGTGACGCGGTGCGCCTTCCACATCCACGCATTCCTCGCCGAGCACGGCGATGTGATTCTCAAGCCGCTGGACGGCATGGGCGGGGCGGGTATTTTCCGGGTGCGTCGCGGTGACGCCAATCTCAATGTCATCGTGGAAACATTGACCCGGCTGGAAACCCGTACGGTTATGGCGCAACGTTATATCCCGGAAATTACCCGGGGCGACAAGCGTATCCTGCTGATTGATGGCGAGGTGGTGCCGTTTGCCCTGGCGCGTATTCCCGCCGAGGGTGAGACGCGCGGCAACCTGGCTGCGGGCGGACGCGGTGTCGCGCAGCCCTTGTCCGCACGCGACCGTGAAATTGCGCATACCATTGCGCCGGTGTTGCGCGATCTGGGCCTGTTTTTGGTCGGGCTGGACGTGATCGGCGACCATCTCACCGAAATCAACGTCACCAGCCCCACCGGATTTCAGGAAATCGCCCAGCAGACCGGTTTTAACGTGGCAGGGATATTCATCGATGCGCTGGAGCGGCGATGCGCCTGATGAGCGTTGTTGCGCTATTGCTGCTGATGCTGACGGGTTGCGCCAAGCATCCTCTCTACACTCAGGAGAGCTATGTCTTCGGCACGCGTGTGGAGGTGAGCATCTACGGCGAACCGGAAGCCAGGGCACGTCGTGTCACGGCGCAAATATTGCGTGATTTCGACCAGATGCATCACAGCCTGCATGCCTGGGAGCCGGGCACGCTGGAGCGTATGAACGGCATTTTCGCGCTGAGTCCGAGCAAGGCAGCGATTGCACCCGGCATGATCCCGATTATTCGTGACGCCACCCGCTATTCGGAACAATCGCAAGGCCTGTTCAATCCGGCCATAGGCAACCTGATCCGGCTGTGGGGGTTCCAGTCCGATACTTTCAAGGCGAAATTGCCCGACCCGGCAAAAATCGCCGAACTGGTGCGCGCCAACCCGCAAATGCATGACATTGTCATCGACGGCATTCTATTCCATAGCACCAACCCTGCCGTGCGTCTCGATCTGGGCGGCTACGCCAAGGGCTATGCGCTGGACGTGGCAGCCAGCTACCTGCGCAGCCAGGGGGTAAAAAACGCACTGATCAATATTGGCGGCAATATCCTGGCGCTGGGGCAGCACGGCGACCGTCCCTGGCGCGTGGGTATCCAGAATCCGCGCGCTCCTGGCCCCATTGCCACGCTGGAATTGCGCGACGGCGAAGCCATCGGCACCTCGGGTGATTATCAGCGCTACTTCGAAGTGGGCGGCAAGCGCTATTGCCACATCATCGATCCGCGCACCGGCTGGCCCGCGCAGGGGGTGCAGGCGGTCACGGTGCTGGTTCCGCCGTCAGCTCATGCCGGCACCTTGTCCGATGTCGCCAGCAAGCCCATTTTCATTGCGGGCAGCGCAGGCTGGCGCGCAGCAGCGCAGCGCATGGGGGTCGCCAATGTGATGTTTATAGACGGGCAGGGGCATGTTGAACTCACCGACAGCATGAAACAGCGCCTGCGTTTCGAACCACGCTCCTGACTGCGGTAGAATGATAGTCCCGCTTAATCTGATTCGATAACCATGATTGGCATACTCATCGTCGCCCACGGCAGTCTGGGCGAAAGTCTGATTCAATGCGCCACGCACGTAATGGGCGAGCGCCCGCCTTTGCTCACTCCGTTGAACGTGATTGATTGCCCGGACATCATGACGATGACGGCAAAAGCCCAGCAGCTGATTGAAGAGCTTGACCAGGGCGACGGCGTGTTGATGCTGTCCGACATCTATGGCGCCACACCGTGCAATACTGCCTGTCGCCTGCTTTATCCGGGGCGCGTGGAAGGTATTGCCGGGGTCAACCTGCCCATGCTGATCCGCGCGCTCACCTATCGTCATGAGCCGCTCGACAAACTGGTAATCAAGGCACTCTCCGGTGGCCACGAAGGCATTCTGCATATTTCACCGGAGCTGTGTGATGCTGCAACAGGACGTTGAAATCATCAACAAGCTCGGGCTGCATGCGCGCGCATCGGCCAAGCTCACGCAGACCGCCGGGCAGTTCCAGAGCGCAATCTGGCTCACTCGCAACAACCGCCGGGTCAACGCCAAAAGCATCATGGGCGTGATGATGCTGGCAGCGGCCAAAGGCAGCACTCTCAGTATCGAAACCGAGGGTGCGGATGAGGCTGCGGCCATGGACGCCCTGCTGGCGCTGATCAACGACAAGTTTGGAGAAGGCGAGTGAGCGCCACCCTGCACGGCATCGGCGTTTCCAGCGGCATTGCCATCGGTCCTGCGCGGCTGGCCTCGCATACACGCATCGAAGTTGCCCACTATGTGCTGCAAAAAGCACATATTGCCGAGGAGCTGGAGCGCTTCGACGAAGCGGTGCAAACCGTGCGCGCCGAGATGAGCGCACTGCGCAGCCAGATCCCTGCCAACGCCCCGGCGGAGTTGCCCGCGTTCCTTGATATGCATCTGATGATTCTGAATGATTCGATGCTGTCGCAAGCGCCGAAGCAGCTCATCGAAACCCAGCAATGCAACGCAGAGTGGGCGCTCACCCAGCAGATGGAACAGCTGGTGGCGCAGTTCGACGAAATTGACGACGCCTATCTGCGCGAGCGCAAGACCGACGTGGTACAGGTGGTGGAGCGCGTCATCAAGGTGCTGCTGGGGCATCCCGGCCATCTGCCACTGGCCGAAGATGCGCGCCATGACGGCATCCTGGTGGCGCATGATCTGTCGCCTGCCGACATGATCGGTTTCAAGCGCCAGCAGTTTGCCGCGTTCATTACTGATATGGGCGGCACCACTTCACATACCGCCATTCTCGCGCGCAGCCTGAACATCCCCTCGGTGATGGCGCTGCACAACGCACGCAGCCTGATTCGTGAAAATGAAACCATCATCGTGGACGGCGATCACGGTGTGGTGATTCTCGACCCGGATGAAACGGTGCTGGAAGAGTATCGCCTGCGCCAGAACGAGTGGAAGATTGAACACCAGAAGCTCAAGCGCCTGAAGGGCAACCGCGCCGCCACGCTCGATGGCGTGGTGGTGGAACTGCACGGTAATATCGAACTGCCGCAAGACGTAGCGGCGGTGCAGGAATCGGGTGCAACGGGCATTGGTCTGTTCCGCAGCGAATTCCTGTTCATGAACCGCGCCGATCTGCCCGGCGAGGACGAGCAGTTTGAAGCTTATCGCGAAGTGGCGGAGGCGATGAACGGAATGCCGGTGACCATCCGCACCCTCGATCTGGGTGCTGACAAACCACTGGCCGGACTCACTGCCCACACCCTCAATCCGGCACTCGGTCTGCGCGCGATTCGCCTGTGTCTGGCTGAACCGAAATTGTTCCGCACCCAGTTGCGCGCGATTCTGCGGGCCTCGCACTTTGGTCAGGTACGCATCCTTATCCCCATGCTGTCCAGCCTGCCGGAGCTGCGCCAGACCCAGTACGCTATCGAGGCGGCCAAGGCCAGTCTGGTTGCCGATGGCATCGCGTTTGATCCGGCTGTCAAGGTGGGGGGCATGATCGAAATCCCTGCCGCTGCACTGGCCGCACAGAGCTTTGCCGAGCGTATGGATTTTCTGTCCATCGGCACCAACGATCTGATCCAGTACACACTGGCGATTGATCGTGCCGACGACAGCGTGTCGCACCTGTACGACCCGCTGCACCCGGCGGTGCTACAGCTGATCGCGATGACCATTCGCGCCGGCGAGAAAGCGGGCAAGCCGGTATCGGTGTGCGGCGAAATGGCGGGTGACCCACTGCTCACACGCCTGTTGTTGGGTCTGGGGCTGCGCAGCTACTCCATGCACCCGGCCAGCCTGCTCTCGGTCAAACAGCGCGTGCTCAAAAGCAATAGCGTGGAAGCCGCCGCCCAGGCTGGCAAAATCATGCGCGGCCATGAGCCGGACAAGCTGCAAACGCTGCTCGCCCGATTGAACGCCTGATGCACCCGCAATACTGGCAGCAAGCCACGAGCGAATTGGCCGCCGGCGATGCGGTGTTGAAATCGCTGATTGCGCGTTACCCGGAAGTCAGCATGCGCAGTCGGGGTGACGCGTTTTCTACACTGGCGCGCTCCATCGCCGGGCAGCAGATTTCGGTGAAAGCCTCCGAAGCTGTATGGCAGCGCCTTTTGGCATGTGCTGTGCTTACCCCGGAAGCTATCGCAAACACTGCGCCGGAAGTTTTGCGTACTTGCGGTTTCTCGCTGCGCAAGGTTGAATACCTGCGCGATCTTGCGGCCAAATTTGTCGACGGCTCATTGCATCCCGGCTTGTGGCAGGATATGGACGACGAGGCGGTGATTGTCGAATTGTGCCGGGTGCGCGGCATTGGCCGCTGGACTGCGGAAATGTTTCTGATGTTCTATCTGTTACGTCCGGATGTGCTGCCGCTGGATGATATCGGCCTGCAAAAAGCCATGGCCGCACAGTATCAGAACGGCGCACCGATCAGCAAAATCAAAATGCGCAGCCTGGCCGAAACCTGGCGCCCGTGGCGTTCGGTGGCGACCTGGTACCTGTGGCGCAGCCTGGATCCGCAGGTCGTGGCGTACTAATGCCTTTAAAAATGGCTTAACCACGGAGAACACGGGGTTCACGGAGGAAACCTTAAATACGATAAATTCATATATTCGCTTTTCCTCCGTGAACCCCGTGTTCTCCGTGGTTAACTTGTTTTTTTCCGAATTTACAGATTTTGCGCCAGCCAGCGTTTGAGTCCGCTGGCATCCAGTGCGCCCGACATGCGCGCTGCCTCGGTGCCGTTTTTGAACAAAATCAGGGTGGGGATACTGCGGATATGATAGCGCGCAGCCAGCGCCTGCTCGGCCTCAGTCTCGACCTTGGCAAAGCGCACCTGGCTGGCCAGTTCCGCGCCGGCCTGTTTAAAGGCAGGCGCCATCATTTTGCAGGGGCCGCACCAGCTCGCCCAGAAATCCACCAGCACTGGCAAATCGTTGCGCGTGATGAAGCGGTCGAAGTTGCTGGCGCCAAGATCAAGTGGTAAACCGGCGTGCAGCAGTGCGCCGCACTTGCCGCATTTGGGTGTTTGATTGACGCGTTCGGCGGGGATACGGTTAACCGCCTGACAGGACGGGCAGACCAGATTCATATTAAGCACCTCGGTTAAAATATATCCGGTAGGTGCGGCATTTCAGGCGTTTTTCAAGCCGGGCGATCAGCTTTTCAGCAGAGCGTCCAGTTTACCGGCACGGTCCAATGCGGAGAGATCGTCGAAGCCACCCACGTGGGTGTTACCCACATAGATTTGCGGCACGGTGCGGCGTCCGGTGCGCGTCATCATCTCCGCGCGGCGGGTGTGATCGAGGTCGACGCGGATTTTTTCCACGCTGGCCCCTTTGCCCTGCAGCAGGCGTTCAGCCATGACGCAGTAGGGGCATACTGCGGTGCAATACATGATGACTGTGGGCATGCTATTTCACCGTCGGCAGACCGGCCTGTTCCCAAGCCTTGATGCCACCTTTGAGGTTGTAAACCTGGCTAAAGCCGTTTTTGCGCAGGACCCCGCAGGCCATGGCCGAACGCGTACCGCTTTGGCAATTCACCAGGATGGTCTTGTCTTTGTGCTTTTCCAGAGGCTTGAGGCCGGCAGCCAGCTGCCCAAGCGGGATGTGGCGCGCATTGGCAATGTGTCCGGCGGCGAACTCGTTGGCTTCGCGCACGTCCAGAACCAGCGCATCCTGATGATTGATGAGCTGCACCGCCTGGGTGGTGTCAGCGCTGAGTGCACCGCTCAGTTTGCCGCGTATTATGGGCAGGATCAGCATGATGCCGGAAAACGCAGCCAGCAGAACCAGCCAGATGTTTTGTTGAAGAAATTCCAAAATGGGCTCCCGGGATTAAAGACCGCAACCTGTTTTGACGCCCGCTTTTTTGAGCATGACATCCATCGGGCAAAAACGGGTAATGCCGCTCTGGAACAGGTTGAAGCCAACAAAGGCGGTCAGCCACAGCCAGCTGATATGGCTCATGTCCACGCTGCCGGCCAGATGCGCCAGCAGCAGGGAGGTCATGATGAACAGGCCGGCGATAATACGAACTGCGCGTTCTACAGTCATGGTGTTTCCTTCAGGTTGGTTAAATGGTTCTGCTTTGACGCGCCAGCAGGCGACGCTCCCACAGGTAATATATCAGCGGAATCACGATCAGTGTCAGCGCTGTAGAAGCAAAGGTACCGAAAATCAGCGACACCGCCAAGCCTCCAAATACCGGGTCGGTCACCATGATGGCCGAACCCAGGATGATGGCGAGCGCAGTCAGCATGATGGGACGAAAGCGTACCGCGCCGGCCTCGATCACTGCTTCCTCGAGGCCGTAGCCGCGCGCCCGGTAATCGATGATGAAGTCGATCAGCAGCAGCGAGTTGCGCACCACCACGCCGGCCAGGGCGATGACGCCGATCATCGAGGTGGCGGTGAATGCCTGCTGGGTGATCCAGTGGCCGGGGAACACGCCCACCAGCGTGAGCGGAATCGCACCCATCACGATCAGCGGCATCATGAACGACTTGTAGTAACCCACCAGCATCAGGTAGATGAATACCAGCGCCACGATGAAGGCGGAACCCAGATCGCGGAACACGTCCAGGGTGAGGCGCATTTCGCCGCCCCACAGCAGGTGGTAGCTCATCACGTCATCGGGTTGGGCCTGGGTGAAGCCAAGGTTGCCGGTCTTGAACGTCACCCCGGCGGGCAGCAGTTTGCCGTCGAGCATTTTGTCCAGCGCCAGCACGGCGTATACCGGGCTGGACTTGAGCAGTTCGCCACCGACCATGACCACGGGATGCTGATCGCGGTCGTAGATCGGCTTGTCCTGGGTGGCGCGTTCCACGGTGGCGATGGCAGACAGCGGCACTTGCTGGCCGGACAGGTTGGTGACGCGGATGGACAGGATCTGGGCCGGCGTCTGGCGTTCGCTTTGCGGCAGGCGCACGGTAATGTTTACCGGTTCGCGCGCATCATCCACGTGCACGGTGCCGATGGAGAAACCGGATACATAGTCGTGCAACAGCCTGCCTACCTGACCTACAGCCACGCCCGATAGTGCGGCTTTTTCGCGGTCCACTTTCACATGGAACGCATCCACGGTGGCGGTCACCGAATCGTCCACGTTGACGATGCCGTAGATCTTGCTGAAATCTCGATCCACGTCTGCCGCCGCGGCGCGCAGCTTGTTGTAGTCCGGGCCATACAGTTCGGCCAGAATCTGCGACTGTACCGGCGGGCCGGGCGGGGTTTCGTACAGTTTCAGCCTGGCCTGCGGGAAGGCCTTGCGTACCGGTGCCAGCGCCGCGTTGAAGTCGTTCACGATTGCGTGCGACGGCACGGAGCGATCATGTTTGCTGGTGAGGTTGACGCGCAACTGGGCGATGTTGTCGCCGCGTTTCAGCATGTCGCCGCGCACCAGGGCGGCAAAATCCACCGGGGCGGTCATGCCGAGGAAGGTCTGGTAGTCGGTCACGTATTTTGTGTTTGCCAGAACGTCGCCTACCGCACGCGCCACCCGATCAGTTTCGGCCAGGGTGGTGCCGGCCGGTGTATCCACCTGCACCAGGAAGGTGTTGGTGTTGTCGTTGGGCAGCATTTTCAGCTCCACGCCCAGAGCGGACAACGGGCCGTTCATGCCGGAAGGCCGGATAAACTGCCAGGCGGGCTGGATCATTGCCGCCAGCAGCAGGCCCAGTATCACCAGGAACAGCAGGTTGCGGCGGCCAGCGTGTCTGATAAACGGTGTAATCACCGCCACGTAGGCGCGGTGCAGCCGGTCTTTCGGGTCGGCGTCGTTTTCCCCCAGTGCGGGCTTCTGCGCGAGCGACTTGGCGGCCTTGCCGGCGAGCCAGCGGTTGGCAGCCCAGGGCACCACCATGTAGGCGATCACCAGCGAAGCAATCATTGCTATCGGCACGTTGAACGGGATGGGACGCATGAAGGGCCCCATCATGCCGGTGACGAAAGCCATCGGGATAAACGCCAGGATGACCGCGATGGTGGCGATGTTGGTGGGGTTGCCGATCTCGTTGGTGGCGGTTACCAGGGCTTCCTTGAAGTTCTTGCCGCCGCCGTGGTGCATGTGCCGGTGGATGTTTTCCACTACCACAATCGCCGCGTCCACCAGCAGCCCCAGGGACAGAATCAGCGCGAACAGGGTAATGCGGTTAATGGTCTGGCCGGCGATGAGGCCGACGGTCAGCACCACAAACAGGATCAGCGGTACGGTGAGGGTAACGATGGCGGCTTCGCGCCAGCCCAGAAACAGCACCAGAATCACCACCACCGAGCCGATGGCGATGCCCAGATGTTCCATCAGGGTATTCACCGCGTCGTTGGCCTTGGCGCCGTCGTCGCGGGTGACGGCGACTTCAATGCCCTGGGGAATGGCCTGGCGTTTCAGGCTGTCCAGCTTCTGGAGTACCGCGTCAGCGACGACTACCGCATTGGTGCCGGCCTTCTTGGCGATGGCGATGGTGACCGCCGGTGCCTCGCCGCGATAGGCTGGATCATGAGCGGCAGGGCCATAGGCGAAACGGGTCTGTTCATCGGTTTCCGCCGCGCCGTCCTGGAGGGTGGCAACGTCTTTCAGGAATACCGGTTTGCCATTGGGTGCGCCGACGATGATCTGGCCCACTTCGCGTGCGTTGCCAATAAAGCCGGACAGACGCAACGGCTGGTTGCGATTGGCGTCGACCAGGGTGCCGATCGGCACGGAGACGTTGGCGCCTTGCAGCATCTTGTCCACCTGGTCGAGGCTCACACCGGCTGCCGCCAGTTTGGCGGGGGAGATCCACACGTTGATTGCACGCTGCGCGCCGCCCACCAGCTGGGTGAAGGACACGCCCGGCACATTGCGCAGCTGTTCAAGCACGCGGGCGGACACCTGACGCAGCTGATAGTCATCCATCTGGGTGGAACTCAGCGTCAGTGTCATGATCGGCACGTCGTCCACGTTGATCGGCTTGACCAGTGGCTGCATGGCGCCCGGCGGGATGCTGTCGAGGTTCTGCATCAACTGGTTGTAGAGCTTGACCAGGCTTTTTTCCTGGTCTTCGCCGACGTCGAACTGAACGGTGACGACGCCGAAGTCGGGGGCGGCATAGCCGAAGGTATGTTTCACCCCGGACTGGGCGTTCATGATCGCTTCCAGCGGTTTTACCACCAGGTTCTGGATTTCGGTGGCCGATGCCCCCGGCTTGGCGACAATAATGTTGGCGGCCGGCACCACGATCTGCGGGTTGTATTCCCGCGCCGTGACGAATAGCGCCATCACACCGGCCAGCGTTACCGCCAGCATCAGCATGGCGGTGATTTTTGATTCCAGGAAAGTGCGGGCGATCCTGCCCGCGATATTCAGGGGTGCCGGGTGCGGATCAGACATTGCCGCCCCCTGCGCTGACTATTTTGTCGCCGGATTGCAGATTGGCGGTGGCCGAGGTCACGACGCGCTCGCCGGGGGTCAGGCCGGCCTGGATTTCCACCTGGCCAGCGCTGGTATCACCGACGCGCACCATACGGTAATGGGCGATGCCCTGGGCGTCCACCACGAACACGCCGGTGATGCCGGCACGGTCGAGCACAGCCGGCTGCGGGACGCGCACGCCCTCACGCTGGCCGGTGGGGAAGGCGACCAGTACATACATGCCGCTCTTGAACCGGGTACCCTGAGGCAAATCAATTTTGACCAGGTAGGTGCGCGTGACCGGATCGGCGGCGGGCACCAGGCGCGCGATCGTGCCGGTGATGGCGGTGCCGGTACCATTTACTTGCAGGCTGACGCTGTCTCCCAGCTTCAAGTGGGCGAACACATCGGACGACACGCTTGTCTGTACCTGCAGGCGGGCCGGGTTTTCCAGCATCAGTACGGGCCTGCCCGGTGTGGCGAGGTCGCCCACGTTGGCCAGTTTCTGCGTAATGATGCCGGCGAACGGCGCGGTCAGCGTAGCGTAGCGCATTTGCGCGGCGGCAGTACCGAGACCGGCGCGGGCAGCCGCTGCCTGCTGCCGGGCCACCTGGTATTGCAGGCGCACCTTGTCCCATTGCTGCTTGGGAATGGCCTCTTCCTTGTATAAGGCGCCAAAGCGCTGGTAATCATTTTTGGCGTCGGCGAGCGCCGCTTCCGCCTGTGCCAGCCCGGCTTTGGCCTGGCTAACCTGACCCTGGATATCGGTCGGATCGACCGTGAACAGGCGCTGGCCGGCGACGACGCTTTGCCCTTCCTGCACATTCATTTCACGGATAAAACCCATCAGGCGCGAAGCGATCTGGGCCTGCTGTTCGGCAATGACGCTGCCGGGAGCAGTGGCGATGATGGGCAGCACGGTTTTCTGCACCACGGCCATATCGGCTGTGACTGTGGCTGCCTGAGTTGTGGTTTGCTGTTGTTGGTCCTTTTCGCTGCATCCGGCTAGTGCAAGCGCCAGCCCCAGCGCAACAGCAGCGGATTTAATGGCTTTCATGGCTCGATGATTCACGATCAACTCCCTGGTCTTTATAACTGGTCTGGTTCGAGCTTGCCGATCGCCAGCTTGAGGCTGGCGCGCTGCACGGCGAGGTCATACTGGGCTGCCACCACATCGGCATGCGCCTTGTCCTGCTGGGCCTGGGCAGCGAGCAGTTCGGCGATGGTGGCCACGCCGCTGGCATAGCGCTTGTTGACTAGATTGGCTGCCGCATCGGCACTGGTCACGGCGAGCTGGCGCGCAGCCAGGCGAAATTCGGCTTCTTCGGCCTTGCGGCGCGAATCATCCACCTGCAAGGCAACCCCGTTTTCTGCCTGCACCAGGCGCGCCTGCTGCTCGGCATGCTTGGCTGAGGCGCGATCTACCGCGCCGCGCGTGACGTTGCCGTCGAACATGGTCCAGCTTAGCGAGCCGCCCAGTGTGTAAGAGCTGGCAGAAAAGCCGATCTTGCTGTCATTCCAGTCCTGCCGCGCCATCAGCCCGACCTGCGGGTACAGGCCGGCTTTGGCTGCTTTGACACCCGCCTGCGAGGCGCCCAATTGGTCGCGCATGGCCTTCAGCTTCGGGTTGTCAGCCAGCGCCAGTGCGCGCAAAGCAGCGGCGCTTCCGGGGATGGCGGCCGGCATGACCGGTGCGCCGACGTCGAGCGGTTCGGACAAGGGCAGTCCTAGCAGAAGATGCAGTTGATCCAGTGCGGCGGCTTCGGCGTTCCTGGCTTGCAACAGCTGGATGCGCACGTCTTCCAGTCGCACCTGCGCAGACAACAGGTCGCTCTTCACCACCACGCCGCCTTTGACCAGGCTGTCGATGGTTTTGACCTGGGCGGCAGCGGCAGCCTCAGCCTGTTTCGCCACGCTGACGAAGGCGCGCGCGGAATGAACGCCCTGATAGGCTTGCAATACGTTGAAAATGACCTGCTGGCGTGCCGCCACATCGCCATGCTGGGCGGCCCTGATGTAGGCCTGCGCCTGTTCGATGTTGCCCTCAATCAGGCCGCCGGTATAAAGCGGCAGCTGGGCTTCCAGACGCGTGTTGAAATTGTTGACGCTGCCCGGGTGGTTGAGGTTGTCTGGCGCAACGCCCAGCGCGGCCGGCCCGGTGAACTGGCTGGCACCAAAATCATTGAATGTGGCGTTGCGCTGCGATAGCTTGATGCCAAACGCGTTGAGTGCGTCGTTGGTACGCGTGGCATTGACCGAGGCGGTGAGCCGGGGCAGCCGGCTGCCTTGCGCCTGGCGCAGGCCGGCCAGGGCCTGATCAAGCTGGGCACGGCTGACGGATAAGTCCGGGTTCTGACGCAGCGCGGTTGCCACACACTGGTCAAAGTCAAGTGTTTGTGCCGTCGCAGCGGGAAGGTGCGCCAGCCAAAATGCAGCGGATAGCAGCAGGGCACTGAGCCGCCTGACGTTATAGCGTGGTTGACGCAGATGCATTTTTACTTGCCCCCTGGCTCGTGGCCTGATCGGGCTGGCACGGAATCGCGTGCATTACCCCCGCACAGGCTGTAGTTCTGAACAACACGACATGCTTATATATTAGAGAATAATTATATTCTAACTATTATAGTCGAAGCAAACGATATTCTGGATTATAAGCGTGTTAGAGCGCTTGTCTGACCGGATGCTGGCTGAAGTGAATGATTGGGAAGGCAGGAATGGCGATCAGAACGCGCAGCCATGGACCTTGTCCATGGCTGCGCGTGAGGAAGGTTTATTTTGAGAAACCGCAAAAAACATCGCGCATCATGCTGATCAGGCGCAAGGTGCGGGTATCGCCGACGCGGTAGAATACGCGGTTGGCGTCCTTGCGCGTGCGCAGCACACCCTTGTCGCGCAGAATGGCCAGGTGCTGGGAGATGTTGCTCTGTGAGGTGCCGACACTGTCCACAATGTCCTGCACACTGACTTCGCGATCACCGAGTACGCACAATATCTTGAGGCGCAACGGATGCGACATTGCCTTCATGGCGCGCGAGGCTTGCTCAATGTGCTCGTCTTTGTCGATCAGGTCCACGTGTTCAAGGTTCAGGATGGTTGCAGTGCTTGCGTTAACAGTACTCATTGGTAAAGTACCCTTTAAAAATCAACTGATTTAAAGAATATTATAATGCAATCAGTATTAAAATATACTAAAATTGAATTATTAAAAAAATAGATTCAGTATAGAAAAGGTTGCGCCTGTTTGCGCACCGAAAGCAAATATAAACATGAAGGTAAAATCCGTTCTGCTGATTATCCTCGACGGCTTTGGCTGCCGTCGCTGCCGCACCGACAATGCCATCGCGCAAGCCCGCAAACCCAATTGGGACAGACTCTGGCAAACCAGCCCGCACACCCTCATCCAGGCCTCAGAATCCGCTGTAGGGTTGCCTTCCGGGCAGATGGGCAACTCCGAAGTGGGGCACCTCAACATCGGTGCAGGGCGTGTGGTGTACCAGGAATTCACGCGTATCGATCTGTCCATCAGCAGCGGTTCGTTTTATACCAACCCGGCGTTGCTGGCGGCGATAGCCACCGCAAAAAACAACGGCAAGGCGCTGCATATCCTGGGGCTGCTCTCCGATGGCGGTGTGCACAGTCACGAGCTGCACATCCACGCCATGCTGGAAATGGCCGCGCGCGAAGGCCTGGAAAAAATATACCTGCATGTGTTTCTGGATGGTCGCGACACGCCCCCCAAAAGTGCAGAAGTCAATCTGCAGCGTTTGCAGGCAAAAATCGAACAGTTGCAAGTCGGGCGTGTGGCCTCGATGATCGGGCGCTATTTCGCCATGGATCGCGACCGTCGCTGGCAGCGAGTCAAAGCTGCCTATGATCTGATTACTCAAGGGCGTGCCGAATACACCGCGCCTGATGCATTGACCGGCCTGGCGCAAGCCTACGCGCGCGGCGAAAGCGACGAATTCATCAAGGCCACGGCGCTTGTGGCACCGGGCGAGAAGCCTGTGCGTATCGAAAATGGTGATGCGGTGGTGTTCATGAATTTCCGGTCAGATCGTGCACGGCAGATTTCGCGCACCTTTATCGAACCGGATTTCAGTGAATTCGAACGCGAGTACCAACCCCGGCTTGGCGCATTTTGTACGCTCACCGGTTACAGTGACGAATTCAATGTATCGGTGGCATTCCCGCCGGAGCGCATTCGCAACGGCTTTGGCGAGTATGTCTCAAAAACAGGCCTGAAACAGCTGCGCATTGCCGAGACTGAAAAATATCCGCACGTCACGTTCTTTTTCAATGGTGGCGAGGAAACGGTTTACGAGGGCGAGGAGCGCATCCTGATCGCTTCGCCGGATGTTGCCACCTACGACATGAAGCCGGAGATGAGCGCTTATGAGCTCACCGACAAGCTGGTGAGTGCAATTGAAACCCGCAAGTTCGACGCCATCATCTGCAACTATGCCAATGCGGACATGGTCGGCCACACCGGCAATCTGCCTGCCGCCGTGCGCGCCATCGAAGTGCTGGACGAATGCATCGGGCGCGTCATCCCGGCGATGCTGGAAACCGGTGGCGAGGTCATCATCACCGCCGACCACGGCAACGCCGAGATGATGCTGGACGAGCAAACCACCCAGGCACACACCGCACATACCACCAACCTGGTGCCGTTACTTTATGTCGGCAAGCGCCGTGTGCATCTGGCGGAAAACGGTGCGCTGGAAGATGTGAGCCCCACACTGCTCAAATTGATGGGGCTGCCTCAGCCGTCCGAAATGTCCGGAAGATCGCTGATCGAGTTCGAGTGAAACACGCGCCCAGACTGTTCGTATTGCTGGTATTGCTGAGTGGGGCGGGTAATGCGGTCGCAGTGTCCCAGGAAGATCTGGTCAGGCTGCGTCAGCATATCGAAGCGCTGCGCCGCGACAACGAAAATGCGCAGGCCAACCGCAGCCAGGCGGCGGATGCCCTGCAGCAATCGGAGCGCGCCATCAGCGATGCCAACCGGCGCGTTTATCAGCTCGATCGCGAGCAGGGAGCGGTGAAGCAAAGCCTGGCGCAACTGCGTGCGGATAGCGACGCTGCCAGACTGTCCGTCACCCGTCAGCAGCAACAACTGGCGCAGCTTCTCAACCAGCAGTATATGCGCGGTCGGGACGACACCGCCAAACTGCTGATGAATGGCCAGGATCCCAACCAGCTGGCACGCAACCTGCACTACTATGCCTGCCTTGCGCAAGCGCGCTCGGCCCTGATTGCGAGCTTGCATGCAGGGCTGGCGCGCCTCGATAAGCTTGCCCAGGCACAACAGGAAAAACAGGCGCAGCTCGACAGTATTCGCCAGCAGCGGCTTGCCCAGCGTCAGCAACTCGAAGTGCAGCGTCAGGAAAAACGCCGTGTAATAGACAAGTTGGGCGCGCAGATACAAAGCCAGCGCAAGGAAATTGCCACGCTGGAGCGCAACGAAAAACACCTTACCCAACTCGTAGAAGCGCTCGCCAAAGCGGCGGCTAAACGCGCTGCCGCCAGAAAAGCCGCGCAAGAGAGAGCCGCTGCAGCGCGCAGGAAGCATCATCAGGCTGCGCCTGAACGCGGCCAGGAAGTCACCCCGGAATCCCCTCGGCCCAGGCCGGCAACACCTGTGCCGGAATTGGCTATAACCGGAACTTCGTTTGGACGCCTTAAAGGGCGGCTCGAGTTACCGGTTCATGGGGAACTTGTTCACCGTTTCGGTACTCCACGGGAACGGGGCGGCTCGTTGTGGAAAGGTTTGTTCTTCAAGGCGCGCGCCGGCCAGCCAGTACATGTTGTTGCTGCTGGCCGGGTGGTGTTTGCAGACTGGCTGCGCGGGTTTGGCAATCTGATCATTGTTGACCACGGCAGTGGCTACATGAGTCTGTACAGTAATAATGAAACATTGTATAAGCAGGTGGGTGATGCCGTCAGGGCGGGCGAAACCATTGCTGCCGTGGGCAATAGTGGAGGCGACCCGGATGCGGGGTTATATTTTGAATTGCGCTATCAGAGTCGGGCATTTGACCCGATGAGCTGGATGGCAGGTAAATGAGGGAACAGGCAATGCGCAGCAAACTGCAAAAAATCGGTCTGGTCGGTGCGGGGGTCATGCTGGGTGCGGCACTCACCCTCAATTATTCTGCCGTGGCAGATCGCGAAGCCACGCAAGCGCTACCGCTGGACGAACTGCGCACTTTTGCCGAAGTATACGGCAAGATCAAAAGCGATTATGTCGAGCCGGTGGATGACAAAACCCTCATCGATTCCGCCATCAATGGCATGCTGTCCGGGCTGGATCCGCACTCGGCGTATATGAACGCCGACGAATTCAAGGATTTGCAAGTCGGTACCCAGGGCGAATTCGGTGGCCTGGGCATAGAAGTGGGTATGGAAGACGGCTTTGTCAAAGTCGTTTCGCCGATTGATGACACTCCGGCCTTCAAGGCCGGTCTGAAACCGGGCGATCTGATCATCAAGCTGGACGATACACCAGTCAAGGGCATGACGATCAATGATGCGGTCAAGCGCATGCGCGGCAAACCCAACACGCCGATTGTGTTGACCATACTGCGTAAAGGCGTATCCAAGCCGTTTGCCGTCACTCTGATACGTGCTGTCATCAAGGTCAAAAGCGTGAAATACAAGCTGGCCGAGAATGGCTACGGCTATATCCGTATTACCCAGTTTCAGGAACGTACCGGGGAAGACCTGGCCCATGCCCTGGAAGTCCTGCAGAAGGATAACGGGGGCGCGCCACTGAAAGGTCTTGTGCTGGATTTGCGCAATGATCCGGGTGGCCTGCTCAACAGCGCAGTCGGTGTGGCAGCTGCTTTCGTCAAACCCAATTCGCTGGTGGTTTACACTGATGGCCGTACTGCGGATGCCAAGATGAAACTCAACGCCAGTCCTGAATATTACCTGCGAGGCAACCAGGCAGATTACCTCAAGGGCTTGCCTGCCTGGACCAAAACTGTGCCCATCGTGGTACTGGTCAATGGCGGTTCAGCGTCGGCATCGGAGATCGTGTCAGGTGCGTTGCAGGACGACAAACGCGCCATCATCATGGGTACGCAAAGTTTCGGCAAAGGCTCGGTACAGACGGTCCTGCCATTGGGTAACGGTACGGGCATCAAGCTCACCACTGCGCGCTACTACACGCCAGCCGGACGCTCGATCCAGAACAAGGGCATCACCCCGGATATCGTGGTGGAAGAGGGCACGGTCACCGGAGCCCAACGCGACCCCAATCTGAATATCCGTGAGGCCGATCTGGACCGGCATCTTGACAATCCCCAAACAGGCACGCACAAGCCCGCAACTACACCAGCAATCATCATCGTGCCGGAAAAACCCGCCAAGCCAGTTAAGCCGGAAAAATTAGAACCAGGCGAAGTCATCTCCAAAAATGATTTCCAGTTCAACCAGGCCTTAAGCCTGCTTAAGGGCTTGAGCATTATCCGTGCACGGGAAAAATAAGCGCCCGGAAAAACGGCTGACTTGCTAGGGCTGCCCGGTTGCGCGTATTCTGATCACGCGTGCCGGAAAGTCGGCGTTTTCAAGTGCTTGTGATGAAACCCAGCGATCAGGAAAAAACCCGCGAAATCGTGTTCAGCGCGATGCCTGTGCGCCAGGCCGAGGCTGCGCTGGCTTTGCTGGATGGCATGCGGGGCATGCATGTGGAGCCGGGCCGCCACCCCAATAGTATCGTGGTGCATTACGACGTGTGTGACTACACCCTGGAAAAACTGGAGTCTGCCTTGCTGGCACAAGGATTTCACCTCGATAATGCCCTGTTGCAGAAACTGCGCCGCGCGCTGGTATATTTTTGCGAGCGTAACCAGCGCGACAATCTCAGCGTGCCGCCGTCCCAACAAAAATCCGCCAAACCTTTCGTGGAGGCCTTTCAGCATCATCCCCACGGCGACCAGGACGACACTCCGGAAGAGTGGCGTACTTACAAGTAACGCAGCCGCCGCACCCTGACATGAACGACGACCAGCTGCTGCGTTATAGCCGCCACATCCTGCTGCGCGAAATAGACGTGCCTGGCCAACAGCGCATCACCAATGCGCGCGTGCTGGTGATTGGCGCCGGCGGACTGGGCTCGCCGGTGTTGTTGTACCTGGCTGCGAGCGGGGTTGGGCAGATTACCGTGTGCGATGACGACAACGTGGACATCAGCAACCTGCAGCGCCAGATTGCCCATTGCAGCGATGCAATCGGTCGTAACAAGGCCGAATCTGCCGCCGCTGCCATGCGCGCGATCAACCCCGGCATAGATGTGCAGGTGTTGACACAGCGCCTGGCAGGCGCGGCATTGGCAGCCCAGGTCGCCGCTGCCGACGTGGTGATAGACGCCAGCGATAACTTTGCTACACGCCATGCCGTGAATCGCGCCTGTGTGGAACACCGCAAGCCTTTGGTCTCTGGCGCTGCGATAGGATTCGACGGCCAGGTCACGGTATTCGATCTGCGCTACGCAGGCAGCCCTTGCTATCATTGTCTGTATCCCGATACCGGCAGCAGTGACGAAATACGCTGTGCAGAAAATGGCGTGTTCTCACCGCTGGTAGGGATGATCGGTACAGTGCAGGCTGCCGAAGCGCTCAAATTAATGTGTGGCGCGGGTGAATCGCTCAATGGCAGGCTGCTGTTGCTTGACGCCCTCAACATGCAGTGGCGCAGTGTCCGTTTGCAGAAAGATCCGGGTTGCGGGGTATGCGGGATCCTGCGTTAGACTTTCGCCTTCAGGTCGGCACTTAATAATGCCCATTGCGTCGTAAATGCCTCTGCGGGGAGGCGCCTGAATCCGCTTTTGGCGAATTGGTGCCAGCGCCCAATGACATAGCATAGCAGCAGATTGCCCGCTGCCGTCGTATCCAGCTCGGCACGGGTATCGCCATTCCCTGCAGCGATACGCAGGCACTGGCGCAAGGTGGCTTCCAGGCGGTCATGCAATTGATTGATGCGCGCCTGCAGGCGATCGTTTTCGTTGACCAGTGCATCGCCAATCAATACCCGCGTCATGCCCGGATTTTTTTGTGCGAAACCAAGCAGCAGCGAAAGAATTGCCTCGGCCTGGCTGAGCCCGCTTTGCTGGCTGCCGGTGATTTTATTGATTAACCCAAACACCGACTGTTCGATGAATTCAATCAGCCCCTCGAACATCTGCGCCTTGCTGGCAAAGTGGCGGTACAGCGCGGCTTCGGATACATCGAGCCGGGCTGCCAGCGCGGCAGTGGTGATTTTTTCACCACCGGGCGTTTCCAGCATGCCAGCTAAAGTTTGCAGAATCTGAAATTTGCGCTCTCCGGGTGCTGCCACGCCGTTCCCCTTTTATAGTGAGCATCTATGAAAATCCAAACCTCGTTGCGACCAGGCGTTGCCCAGAAACTTGAGTGCTTGCATGGAAATTATTACGGG